>JAJYMM010000106.1 GCA_021787035.1 Actinomycetes bacterium | reverse complement strand
CGAGATCCGGGCGCTCATCGAGGAGGCGGCCCTCTCTTGCGGCACGGGCCAAGCCCTCGAAGAGCTACGACTGCTCGCGCCGGTAGACGGGCTGACGGAGGTGTGGGCCTGCGGGGTCACCTACGAGATCTCGCGCGACGCTCGCGTCGAGGAGAGCCGCCACGCCGCCACCGTCTACGAGCGGGTCTACGACGCCGAGCGGCCCGAACTGTTCTTCAAGGCGACGGCCTGGCGGGTGGCAGGTGACGGCGACGCGATCGCAATACGCGACGACTCCACCCTCGACGTGCCCGAGCCGGAGGTGGCACTGGTGCTCAACCGCTCCGGCGAGGTCGTGGGCTATACCGCCTGCAACGACGTGTCGTCGCGCTCAATTGAGGGGGAAAACCCTCTCTACCTCCCCCAGGCCAAGATCTACCTCGGATCGTGCGCGGTCGGGCCGGTTGTCCGGCCGGCGTGGGAGGTACCCGACCCATACGACCTCCGGATCGGGCTCGTGATCGAGAGGGACGCCAAGACGGCGTGGGAGGGCGAGACCAGCACGGCCAAGCTGCACCGCCGCTTTGAAGAACTCGCCGAGTACCTTTTCCGCGCTGACCGTTTCCCCGAGGGCGCGGTCCTCTCGACCGGCACCTGCCTCGTACCCGAGGCGCCCTTCGGCCTCGCCGCAGGCGACGTGGTCTCGGTGAGTGTGGCCGGCGTCGGCACACTGCGCAATAGGGTCGTCCGAGGCGTGGCAGCCGTCGAAGCCGCTGCCCCGCCTGAGCTTCGGGCGACCCTCGGTCTGAAAGGGAGGCCGGAGCCGTGATCACCAGCCTGGACGCGCGCACGGGTGCCGTCGTCGCGGAGGTGGCAGAGGAAACTTCTGAAGACGAGGTCGGAGCGCTCTGCCGCCGTGCCGGTGAGGTCGCACCGGAAATGGAGGCGCTCGGCCGGGGCGGCCGGGCGAAGATGCTCTCGGCGATGGCGGCTACTTTGGAGGCGCGCCGCACCGAGATCGTCGAGACAGCCGACCGGGAGACGGCCCTCGGAGAGGCCCGGCTGGGCGGTGAGCTCACCCGGACCTGTTTCCAGTTGCGTTTCATGGGCGAGGTGATCACCGATGGCGCCTACCTGGAGGCCACGATCGACCACGCCGGCGGCACTGCGATGGGGCCACGCCCAGACCTCCGCCGGGTGCTTCGCCCGCTCGGGCCGGTGGCGGTGTTCGGGGCGAGCAACTTCCCGCTCGCGTTCTCGGTGCCAGGAGGCGACACCGCCTCGGCGCTTGCGGCGGGCTGCCCGGTCCTCGCGAAGGTGCACCCCGCCCACCCGGCGACCGCGGTGCTGTGCGCGGAGGCCCTGATGGAGGGCGCCAGCGCGGCAGGGGTCGACCTACCGGTGATCTCGCTCGTTTTCGGCGACACGGCTGGCATCCAGCTGGTCGGGCACGCCGCGGTGAAGGCGGTCGGCTTCACGGGGTCACTCTCGGGTGGCCGCCACCTCTTCGAGCTGGCGAGCCGCCGGCCATCGCCTATCCCCTTTTACGGCGAGCTGGGTGCGCTCAACGCTGTTGTCGTGGCGCCCGGGGCAGCCGCCAGGCGGGCGGAGGAGATCGCTTCGGGGATGGCGGGCTCGTTCAGCCTGGGCGTGGGTCAGTTTTGCACCAAGCCAGGCCTCTTGCTGCTGCCTGCGGGCGAAGTGGGCGAGAGGCTGAGCGACGCCCTCGCCGAGGCCGTACGGCCACTGCAGGCTGGGCGAATGCTGAGCGAACGGATCGCAGACGCCTATGGCACCGGCTCGGAAGGACTGCGCAGCCAACCCGGCGTCCGCGTGCTGGCCGGCGGCGGCGCCCAGGGTGACGGCTCTGGCTGGTGGGGGGCCCCGCTGTTGCTCGAAGCAACCGGCGCTTCCCTGGACGGCCCGCTCGCCGAGGAGTGCTTCGGGCCGGTGCTGGTGGTCGTGCGCTACCAAGGTTCCGCCCATCTTTCTCAACTGCTCGAGTCGCTCCGGCCTGCCCTGACGGCCACCCTTCACGCCGAGCTCCCCGACGACGAGGCCATTTCGCGAAGCGTGGTCGAGATCACGAGCGCCAAAGCCGGCCGGCTTGTCTGGGACGGCTACCCGACCGGCGTCGCCGTGGCATGGGCCATGCACCATGGCGGCCCCTACCCCGCGACTACCGACCCGCTCCACACCTCGGTCGGCGCGGCCGCCGTCCGTCGCTGGCTAAGGCCGGTCTGCTACCAGAACTTCCCCCAGGCGATGCTGCCTCCCGAGCTCCGGGACGACCCAGGTAGGGACAACGCCGTCGTCCGCCGGGTAGATGGCAAGCTGGTGCTCCCATGACATCTGAAGAGACGAAAGCGGGGCGCCGGAGCCAGGCCTGGTTCGGCGCCGAGGGCAGGGCGGGGATGATATATCGCTCCTGGCTCCGAAACGAGGGCTTTGGGCCTAAGGTCTTCGACGGCCGACCGGTAATCGGGATAGCTACTACCTGGTCAGAGCTCGCCCCGTGCAACGCTCACCTCCACCACGTGGCTGAGGCGGTAAAGCGCGGGGTGTGGCAGGCCGGCGGGTTCCCCCTCGAGTTCCCGGCCCTCGCCCTCGGGGAGACCCAGATCCGCCCGACCGCCATGCTCTACCGCAACCTCCTTGCCATGGAAGCCGAGGAGGTGATCCGGGCCAACCCTCTAGACGGAGTGGTGCTGCTGTCTGGGTGCGACAAGACGACTCCAGGCCTGCTGATGGCCGCCGCGAGCGTTGACTTGCCGGCGGTCATGGTGACCGGTGGCCCGATGCTAAACGGTAAGTACCAGGGCCGTGACGTTGGATCTGGCACTGATGTCTGGCGCTTCGAAGCAGAGCTGAAGGCCGGGCGGATGACCCAGGAGCAGATCTATGTGGCCGAGGGGTGCATGGCGCGCTCCAATGGGCACTGCATGACGATGGGCACGGCCTCGACTATGGCCTGTATGGCCGAGGCACTCGGCATGCAGCTGCCCGGCTCGGCCACGTGGCCGGCTGTCGACGCCCGCCGTTACGAGGTGGCACAGGAAGCTGGTTTCCGTGCGGTCGGCCTGGTCGAGGAGGGCCTCAGGCCGAGCCACGTGATGCGGCGCGGCGCGTTCGAAAACGCCGTCAGGGCCAACGCGGCAATCGGCGGTTCGACAAATGCGATCGTCCACCTCTTGGCCATAGCGGGGAGGCTCGGGGTGGAGCTCTCCCTCGACGACTTCGACCGCCTCGCCCGCCCCGTGCCGACGCTCGTCGACCTCATGCCCTCAGGCAAGCACCTGATGGAGGACTTTTGCTACGCGGGCGGGCTCCCGGCGGTGCTCGCCGAACTGGGCGAGGCAGGTCTGCTCGACGCCTCGCAAATGACCGTGACCGGTAAGACGATCGGGGAAAACGTAGCGGGGGCGCCTTGCTGGGACCGAGAGGTCATACGCAGCTTCGAAGAACCGTTCCTGCCAGCCGGTACGGGCACAGCGGTGCTGCGGGGCAACCTCTGTCCCGGTGGCGCCGTCATCAAGCAGTCGGCCGCCTCGCCAGAGCTCATGAAACACCGAGGCCGGGCGCTAGTTTTCGACTCACCTGAGGACTACCACGCCGTCTGCGACAGCGACGACTTCGACGTCACGGCTGAAGACGTGATCGTGGTGAGGTACGCGGGACCGAAAGGGTACCCGGGCATGCCGGAGGTCGCCAACGTGGTGCTACCGGCCAAAATACTCCGCTCTGGAGTGACCGACATGGTGCGGATCTGCGATGGCCGGATGAGCGGTACGGGCTTTGGCACGGTCGTCTTGCATGTCACCCCGGAAGCCGCGGCCGGCGGCCCGATCGCCCTCGTGCGAAGCGGCGACATGATCGAACTCGACGTCCCCGCTCGCACCCTGCACCTCGACGTGGCCGAGGACGAGCTCGATCGCCGCCGTGCCGCTTGGCAAGCCCCGGCACCCAAGGCTGCCTCCGGCTACACCTGGCTCTACGCCCAGCACGTCATGCAGGCCGACGCCGGCGCCGATTTCGACTTCCTCCGGGGATCACGGGGCCACGAAGTGCCTCGGGACTCCCACTGACCGCGGGCCGGGCCGGCCGGTCTGGGAACAGGCCGTCAACTGGCGAGGGGAACCAGCCGGCCGGGGGTATGCTGGGCGCCTAAGAAAAACCACAGATGACAGGGGAGCGCCTCGGCGCTGAGAGTGCGGCCTTCGGCTGCAGACCCTTGGCACCTGATCTGGGTCATACCAGCGAAGGGAGTCACACATGGAAGCTACAGGCGCAGTCCGCCAGCGTGTTCGTCCCAGTCGGCGGTGGCGAACTGTCGACATCGTCGTCGCGTCCGTCGTCGCAGTCGCCGGGGGGGTCGTGTTCTGGGGGTGGGACCAGCTCTGGGCTGCCACGGGAGCAGCCTTCTCGGTCTTTCCTCCCGCCCAAGCTTTCATGTACGGCGTGTGGCTCGCGCCGGGCGTCGTCGGAGCCCTCATCCTGCGCAAGCCCGGGGCGGCCGTGTACACCGAGCTGGTCGCTTCTGTTGTCGAGGCCTTGTTGGGCAACCAGTGGGGGCTCTCGGTCGTGGCCTACGGGTTGGCTCAGGGTGCTGCTCCCGAGGTCATCTTCGCTCTCTTCGCCTACCGCTGGTGGCGAACGCCCGTTTCCGCCCTCGCCGGCGCTGCCGCCGGCCTCGCAGCCGCCTCGCTCGACCTCGTCTACTACTACGGGGCCTGGCGCTCGGACTGGAAGCTCACCTACGTGCTGATCGTAATGGCGAGCTCACTGGCCATTGCCGGCCTCGGCGGAGCGGCGCTCGTGAGGGCGCTCGCGCGGACCGGGGTGCTCCAGCCGTTCGCCTCTGGTCGCACGGCGAGCGTCTAGTGCTGGGCACCGAACGGCCCCTGGTACAGGCGCGGGGCTGGGGGTGGCGTCACGCCGGCCGGCGCCAGTGGGCAGTGCGGGACCTCGACCTGGTGGTCCACGCCGGCGAGCGCGTCCTGCTCCTCGGTGCTTCGGGCGCCGGCAAGAGCACGCTCCTCGCTGCGCTCGCCGGCCTCCTCCGAGCCCCCGAAAGCGGGGACGAGGAAGGCTCCCTCTTGGTAGACGGGAGCCCCGCCATCGAAACAACGGGCCGCGCCGGGATAGTCTTCCAGGACCCTTCGTCCTCGCTCGTCATGGGCCGGGTCGGTGACGAGGTGGCTTTTGGCCTCGAGAACCAAGCCGTGCCGGCACCGGAGATATGGCCCCGTGTCCAACGCGCCCTGGATGCTGTCGGGCTGGGTTACCCCCTCCACCACCAAACGGACCGGCTCTCGGGTGGCGAGCAGCAGCGCCTTGCCATCGCCGACGTGGTCGCGGCAGGACCGCTCCTGTGGCTGCTCGACGAACCGACCGCGAACCTCGACCCGCCAGGGACCGCACTAGTCCTCGAGACATTGCACGAGCTGCTCGGGCGCGGCGCCGACACTCTTGTCCTCGTCGAGCACAAGGTGAGCCCGGTCCTCGAACTGGTAGACAGGGTGGTCGTCCTGGGCGCCGGCAGCGGGGTCATGGCCGACGGGAGCCCCGAGAAGGTCTTCTCGCGACACTCAAAAGCACTGCGAGCAGCCGGTGTCTGGGTGCCCGGCCCACCTCCGCCACGCCTCGCTCCCCCGCGGGCGCCAGGGCACCCGGTGCTTGAAGCCGAGTCTGTGGCCGTCCGTTACCCGGGAACTGGAGCCCCAGCCGTCTCTGGCGCCGACGCCACGGCGTTTTCGGGCCAGGTGCTGGCTATTACTGGGCACAATGGTTCGGGCAAGTCGACGTTGGCTTTGGTGCTCTCGTCGCTCCTCACACCGAGCGCGGGCAATGTCCGCTTCCTGGCCGGGGGGCCTCCGGTGCCGTACACGAAATGGCCCGCGCGGGACCTTGTCCGCTGGGTGGGGACTGTCTTCCAGGAACCAGAGCACCAGTTCGTCGCTTCGAGCGTCGAGGACGAGCTGCTCGTCGGCCCACGGCGGACGGGGGTGGCGGAGGGAGCCGGGCGCCGGAAAGCCGCCGAACTGATGGAGCGCCTCCACCTCGGCCCTCTCGCCAAGGCGAACCCGTTCACTCTCTCAGGAGGGGAAAAGCGCCGCCTGTCAGTGGCTACGGCGTTAGCAACCGAGCCAGTGTTCCTTGTGCTCGACGAGCCGACTTTCGGTCAGGACGCCTCCACGTGGGGCGAGCTCGTCGCCCTCCTCGGCGAACAGCGCGATGCCGGTAGCGCCGTCGTCTGCGTCACCCACGATGAGCAACTGGTGGCTACCCTCGCTGACCGGGAGGCCCGCATGTCCGGGGGCCGTCTCGCGACAGCCGGCGTGGTCGCCGCCTTGGCCTCCTAAATTTACATGCTATAGATGCGCCCCGCTCGCGCGCTCTCGGTAACGGCCTCGCTCGCCGGTACCCGGCTGGGAGGTTTCAACCCAGCCGCCAAACTTGCGGCAGCCGCCCTGGTAATAGCCGGTCTCATCGCGAGCGCCAGCGTCGTCAGCGCGTCGGTCGTCCTCATTTGCGAACTTGGCGCGCTCCCGCTCGCCGGCGTTTCCCTCCGCCCCCTCGCCGCCCGCACGTGGCCCCTCCCCCTCGGGGCGGCCGGCGTGGCCGTCGCCAACCTGGTGGCCTCCGACGCAGGCCCGACCACGATTGTGGCCATCTCGCTCAGGCTGCTCGCGATCGCCCTACCGGGGGTGCTCGTCTTCGCTTCGACAGAGGCAGTCGACCTCGCCGACTCCCTGGTCCAGCAGCTTCACGTCCCGGCCCGGTTCGCGTACGGAGCTCTCGCTGGCCTCCGGCTCCTCCCCTTGCTCGGCTTGGAGTGGCACCTCATCCGCCGGGCCCGCCGGGCGAGGGGCATCGACGCCGGAGGCTCACCCTGGAAGGCGGCCGCCCTGTTTTTTTCCGCGGTCTACGCCCTCCTCGTGGCCGCTGTGCGCCGCGCCACCCGCCTGGCCATGGCGATGGACAGCCGTGGCTTTGCATCCCGCCTGCCCCGTACTGCGGCCCGCCGTCAAAAGGTGCACGCCGCGGACTGGGCGCTCGTGTTGGCAACTGCGCTAGTCGTCGCGACGGCCAACGCCCTCGCAGTGCTGACCGGCACCTGGCACGCGTTGCTCGGCTGAACCGCCGCCCCCGAGCCGGCCAGGCTCGGTGGTTTGCCTGCTTCGGTGTAAGGGGTGGCCTCCAGGCTCATCCCTCCCCTGCAGCCGCAGCCTCTGCAGCCGCAGCCTCTGTAGCCGCAGCCTCTGTAGCCGCAGCCTCTGTAGCCGCAGCCTCTGTAGCCGCAGCCTCTACGCGCACCACCGAACCAGCGGGCGCCGGGGGGACCAGGTTGCCCTCGACCAGTGCGCCGTCCACCAAGAGGCGGCACACCCGTGCCCGGGCGCCCGCGGGCTTGGTGACAGAGATGTGGTACGTCGCCCCCCGCCAGACCCGGCTGCAGGAGAAACCGGCCCACGTCGCTGGCAGGACGGGGTCGACGCGCAAGGCGGCGTGCTCGGGACGGATACCCAAGATCCACTGGGTGATGGCCACGTAGTTCCATGCGGCTGTGCCGGTGAGCCAGGAGTTCTTCGCCTCGCCGTGAGTGGGCGCGTCACGCCCCGCGATCGTCTGCGCGTACACGTAAGGCTCGCAGCGGTGGACATAGCTTATTTTCTCGCGCGCAGAAGGGTTGATCGCCTTGTAATAGTCAAAAGCCGCATCTCCGTTACCAAGAAGGGCTTCAGCGATCATCACCCATGGGTTGGTATGGCAAAAGATACTGGCGTTTTCCTTGTAACCAGGAGGGTACGAGGAGATCTCACCGAGCTCTGGGTGATAGCGAGTGTAGGGCGGCTGGAGGAGCATGACCCCGTGAGGCGTCGCGAGCCGTTCGTGCACCGAGTCGAGTGCCTCACGGGCGCGGCCATCTGACAGCCCTACGCCTCCCATCGTGCAAATCCCTTGCGGCTCAACGAAGATCTGGCCTTCCTCGTTGTCCTTCGAACCGACGGGCTGGCCGTAGTAATCATAGGCCCGTCTCCACCAAGCCCCGTCCCAGGCGTGCTCTCCGAGGGCGGCGCGCTGCTCGGCTGCGGCCACCCGGTAGCGCTCGGCCTCGCCGGCCTCCGCCCAGCCCTTGCCTAAGTTGTCCACGATGCTAGCCATTTCTTCGGCTGCGAGGCAGAAGAGGCCGCCAATGAAGACGGATTCGGCAAGCCCGCCCGAGCGGTTCTCGACAGTCTGGAAGCTCTCGCCCGGCTCTTCAGAAAAGCAGTTCAGGTTGAGGCAGTCGTTCCAATCGGCCCGGCCGATGAGCGGGAGCCTGTTGGGCCCGAGATGTTGCTCCGTGTAGGCAATGGCCCGCCGGAGGTGGTCGTACATCGGTGCCTCGGTGCCGGACAAGCTATCGTAAGGCACCGCTTCATAGAGCAACGAGGCGTCACCGGTCTCTTTCAGGTAGGCGCTGACCGCGAGCACCAGCCACAGCGGGTCGTCGTTGAACCCAGAGCCGATCGCGTCATTGCCCCGCTTTGTGAGGGGTTGGTACTGGTGGTAAGCAGCCCCCGTAGGCAACTGCGTCGAAGCTATGTCGACCACCCGCTCGCGCGCGCGGCCCGGCACCATGTGCACGAAACCGAGCAGATCCTGCGCCGAATCCCTGAAACCCATGCCGCGCCCGATCCCCGACTCAAACGACGAAGCCGAGCGCGAGAGGTTGAAGGTCACCATGCACTGGTAGGGGTTCCAGATGTTGACCAGACGGTCTACGTCGGTGTCGGGGGTCGAAACCGACATTTTTGCGAGCAAACCGTCCCAGTAGCGGCGCAGTTGCCTTTCGCCCTCGTCGACGTTGGCCGGCTGCAACCAGTGCTCTATCAAGGGGGCCACGAGCCTTTTGTTGAGCGTCTGGCTGCCGGGGGGGTCGAACTTGTCCTCATGAGGGTTCTCGAAATAGCCGAGCACGAACACGACCTCGCCCTTCGCACCCGGGGCCAGGGACAGCTTGACATGGTGCGACCCCTGGGGCGCCCACCCATGGGCAACCGATCCGCTGCACTCGCCGCGCTCGACGGCGACGGGCCGGTCGAAGCCTCGGTAGGGGCCTAAGAAGGCTTCCCGTGCGGTGTCAAACCCGGCGAGGGGTTCGGAACACGCGAAGAAGGCGAAGTGGTCTCGGCGCTCCCTGTACTCGGTCTTGTGGTAGATCACGCTCCCTTCGATCTCCACCTCGCCCGTCGAGAAGTTGCGCTGGAAGTTGGTGGCGTCGTCATTGGCGTCCCATAGGCAGAACTCGACAGAGGAGAACACCGACAGTTCCGCCTTCGTCGCCCTGGTGTTGTCCAGCCTGAGCCGCCACACCTCGACCGTGGCCCCGAGGGGGACGTAGTAGAGCACCTCGGCAGCTATCGAATTGGAGCGAGAAGAGATCACGCTGTAGGAAAGGCCATGGCGGCACGAGTAGCCCTCGAGGGGCGCTCGCACCGGCTGCCATGTGGGCGACCAGAACTCACCGCTCTCGTCGTCGCGCACGTACAAGTAACGGCCGCCGACGTCTTGGGGGGCGTTGTTGTAGCGGTAACGGGTCAAGCGACGGAGCCGAGCGTCCCCGACAAAGGAGTACCCCCCTGCCGTGTTCGAGATCATCCCGAAGTAGCCTTCGGTCCCCAAGTAGTTCACCCATGGAAGCGGCGTGGACGGCTCGGTCACCACATACTCCCGCCGGGAATCGTCGAAATGCCCGTACAGCAACGGTCTCCCCTTTCCTTGTGCGAGCCCGGCCCTCCACCGAGGCTCGTCCCAGAGCCCCTGGTCAGCTGTAGTGAACCGGTTCAGTCCCTCAGACTAGCACGCGCCCGCAGCGCTATTCGCCGAGCGGCAGGTGGCGAGCGCCACAGGGTGCCAAGGCGAGGACGAGGCGGGGGAACCGGCCCGGCTAGCGACCCCGGAGCAGCAGGAGCGAACGCTCCTCTACTGTCACGGTGCGCCGCGTGAGGCGCCTGGTGCCAGCCGGCACCGTGGACAGTGCGACCTCCCACTTGGCCGGGCCCCGGGGGAGGGTGAAGCGGACCGAGCCGTAGTGGGCGTTAAGCAAGAGCGCGAAGTGGTCGCTCGTGGCCTCACCCTCGGCTCCTTCTATCTGGCGCCCGTCGAGCGCCACGCACAGGGCGCGGGCATGGGGATTTTGCCAGTCAGCGGGTTCCATGTGCTTGCCGTCGGGACGGTAAAGGACGATCTGGGCAGCCCCGCTCTCTGCCCCACGCAAGTACTCGGGAGGGCGCAGAGCATGGTTGTTGCGGCGGAGCGCGATCGCTTCTTTCGCGAAGCCGAGCAGGTCCTTGTCGACGGCGTCCCAGTCGTACCAGGACAGCTCGTTGTCCTGGCAGTAGGCGTTGTTGTTGCCCTGCTGGGTTCGCCCGATCTCGTCACCACCGAGGAGCATCGGCACCCCGGCGGAGAGCAGCAGCGTAGCCAGGAGGTTACGGCGCTGGCGCTCGCGAAGTGACAGTACGGCCGGGTCGTCGGTCGGGCCTTCGACGCCGCAGTTCCAAGAGCGGTTGTCGTCGGTCCCATCGGCGTTTCCCTCCCCGTTGGCCTCGTTGTGCTTGGCGTTGTAGGAGGTGAGGTCCGCCAGGGTCAACCCGTCGTGCGCCGTCACGAAGTTCACGCTCGCGGTCGGCCCACGACGCTCCGAGGCGTAAACATCAGGGCTCCCTGTGAGACGAAGCGCCAGGTCGCCGAGCGCGCCGTCGGCTCCCCGCCAGAAGTCACGGACTGAGTCACGGTAGCGGCCGTTCCACTCCGACCAGCCCGGGGGGAACCCGCCGAGCTGGTAGCCAGCGATGTCCCAGGGTTCGGCGATCAGCTTCACATCGGCGAGCACGGGATCTTGGTGCACGAGTGTCAAGAACGCACTGTGAATGTCTACGGCTCCGCTCTGGCGAGTAAGCGCGGTCGCAAGGTCGAAACGAAAACCGTCGACGTGCATCTCGGTCACCCAGTAGCGAAGGGAGTCCATGATCAGGCGGAGCGCGGCTCGGTGGCCGACGTTCAAGCTGTTACCGGTCCCGGTCGTGTCGAAGTAGTGGGCCCGGTCCCCATCGACCAGGCGGTAATAGGTGGGGTTGTCGATGCCCTTGAACGACAGCGTGGGACCGAGGTGGTTGCCCTCCGCGGTGTGGTTGTAGACGACGTCCAGGATCACTTCGAGGCCGGCTCGGTGCAGAGCCTTGACCATCTGCTTGAACTCCCCGACCTGGGCGCCACCAGTGCCCGAGGCGCTGTACCCACCGTGTGGGGCGAGGAACCCGATGCTGTTGTAGCCCCAATAGTTGGAAAGGCCCTTCTTCAAGAGGTGTTCGTCGCTCACGAACTGGTGGACGGGGAGCAGTTCGACCGCCGTCACCCCGAGGTCGGTCAGGTAGCCCGTGACGGCCGGGTGCGCGAGGCCGGCGTACGTGCCCCGGATTTCCTCTGGCACTTCGGGGTGCCGCACCGTGAGGCCCTTCACGTGGGTTTCGTAGACCACCGTTTCGTCGAGAGGGATGCCGAGGGGTGTGTCGCCCGCCCAGTCGAAGTCCCGGCTCGTAACAACGCATTTGGGCATGGAGGGTGCTGAGTCGAGCGAGTTTTGCTCCTCGGGTTGCTCGAGCTTGTGGCCGAAGACCTCCTCGCCCCAGGAAACGTCGCCGTCGATGGCTGTGGCATGGGGGTCGAGAAGGAGCTTGGCGGGGTTACAGCGGAGCCCTTCAGCTGGTGCCCAAGGCCCGTGGACGCGGAACCCGTACCGGTCGCCGGGCCCCACGCCGGGGATCAACCCGTGCCAAACATGCGCCTTACGCTCGGGCAGCTCGACCCGGTGCTCCTCGCCCGACGCGTCGAAGACGCAGACCTCGACCGCCTCTGCTACTTCCGAGTAGAGGGCGAAGTTGGTACCAAGTGGCGACGGCGTAGCGCCCAAGGGGAAAGGTGAGGCTCTTCGGACTTCCACGTGGCCTACCGTAGCGGGGAGGAGGGGGAAGACCGGCGGGGGCAACCGTGAAGCTGGTCCACTTGCAGGCCGTTTGCCTCTGTGGTTCCACCCAAAAAGCTTCTTCAGCAAACCCCAGGTTTATGCGTTGCCGGCCCACCCAAGGCTCCGCTCGACGGCCCTCTTCCAACCCGCGTACGCGGACTCCCGCTGGTCCTCGCTCCAGCCAGGCTCGAAGCGCCGCTCTTCGCGCCAGAGCTGGCGCAGCTCGTCCGGCCCAGACCAGAACCCGACGGCACAACCAGCGCTGTAGGCGGCACCGAGGGCGGTCGTCTCCGCGACCGCGGGCTTGGAGACCGGGACGCCGAGGATGTCTGCCTGGAGCTGCATGCACAAGCTATTGGCCGTTACCCCGCCATCGACCTTGAGCGCCCTGAGCGGCGCCCCAAGGTCTTTCTCCATGGCGAGGACCACATCTCGGGTCTGGAAACAGATGGCCTCGAGGACCGCCCGCGCGAGGTGGGCCTTGGTCGCCGCACGGGTGAGCCCCACGATCACGCCTCGCGCGTCCGGTCTCCAGTACGGGGCGAAGAGGCCCGAAAACGCTGGCACGAAGTACACGCCGGCGCTGTCTGGCACCTGCTCAGCCAGTACCTCTGTCTCGGCAGCCGAACTGATGAGCCCGAGCTGGTCCCTCATCCACTGGACGGCCGAGCCGGTAACGGCTACCGAACCTTCGAGGGCGTAGACCGCCGCCACGTCGCCCAACTGGTAGCAGAGCGTGCTGAGCAGCCCGCTCGCGGATCGCACGATCTCGGCGCCGGTGTTCAAGAGGAGGAAGTTGCCTGTCCCGTAGGTGTTCTTGGCCTCGCCAGGCTGGAGGCAAACCTGGCCGACCATGGCAGCGTGCTGGTCCCCGAGGACGGCGGCCAGCGGTACGCGTTGCGCACCCTTGAGGCCGAAGGTGGCGTTTCCGAAGTCCCCAACTGAAGGGCGGACCTCGGGAAGCAGCTCTCGCGGGATGCCAAAGACCGCGAGCAGGTCGTCGTCCCAACCGAGACTTCGCAAGCCGAAGAGCATCGTCCGGCTGGCATTAGTGACATCTGTCACATGGAGGCCGCCCCTCGTGCCCCCGGTCAGGTTCCACACGAGCCAGCTGTCGACAGTCCCGAAGCAGGCCGTCCCGGCGGTGACGGCTGCTTGAAGGCCCTCGACGTTGTCTAGCGCCCAGCGCAGCTTGCCGGCCGAGAAGTAGGTCGAGGGTGGCAGGCCGGATTTACGCCGGACGAGCCTCCCCTCCCCTCTCTCTTCGAGCGCCCTCACGACTCCCTCGGACCTCGTGTCCTGCCAGACGATGGCATTGCAGAAAGGCTTGCCGCTGTGGCGGTCCCACAGCACCGTGGTCTCTCGCTGGTTGGCCAGCCCGACGGCCGCCAGGTCCACGAGCCGGAGGCCCGCCTTGCTGAGAGCGCCGGCAACCGCCTGCTCCATGCGTTCGACGATCTCCAAGGGGTCGTGCTCGACCCAACCGGGGCGGGGCAGCAGCTGGCGATGCTCGAGCTGGTGGCGGGCGACCTCGCGGCCGTCGTGGTCGAACACCATGAAACGGGTGCTCGTCGTCCCCTGGTCGAGCGCTCCGACGAACTCAGGCACCCGGCAAGGCTACGCTCGACATCAAGGCCATGGCTGACCAGTCGAGCGTGCTGTCACCCGAGAGGCGCGCTAGCGACCTCGCCAAGCTGGCAAACCGCCAGTTTGACGTGCTCGTTGTCGGCGGAGGTGTGACGGGGGCAGGAGTTGCCCTCGATGCCGCCACGCGAGGCTTGTCGGTTGCCCTGGTCGAGGCGCAGGACTGGGCGGCGGGCACCTCGAGCTGTTCGAGCAAGCTCGTCCATGGTGGCCTGCGCTACCTGCAGATGCTGGACTTCCATCTGGTCCACGAGGCTCTCCGTGAACGGTCCCTGTTGCTCGGGAGCTTGGCCCCCCACCTCGTGCGCCCGGTACCGATCCTCTACCCCCTGCGCCAACCCTTTGTCGAGAGGGCTTACGTGGGTGCCGGCGTTGCACTCTACGACGCGCTCGCCTTTTCGACCGGTGCCGGTCTCGGGCGGCACGGGCCGGCGCGGCGCGGGCCGGCGCGGCGCGGTGGCCTGCCTTGGCACCGCCACCTCTCCAAGCGTGGGGCCCTGGAGCTCGCCCCCGGGCTCCGCCGGGACGCCTTGGTCGGGGCCGTCGTCTACTACGACTGCCAGGTGGACGACGCCCGCTTCGTCGTAGAGCTGGTCAGGACCGCTGCCAGCTATGGCGCAGTCGCGCTCACGAGGGCACCCGTTGTCGGGTTCCTCCACGAGGGCGGCAGGGTTGCGGGGGTGAGCGTCCGCGACAGCGAGACCGGCCGCAACTTCCCGGTGAGGGCCAAGGTGACGGTCTCCGCAACGGGGCCGTGGACCGAAGACACCGAGGCGCTGGCAGGCCATGCCCGAGCTGTGACGGTGAGGCCCTCCAAGGGGGTTCACGTGCTCGTCCCGAGAAACCGCCTGGACGCCGGCTGCGGGCTCATATTGCGGACCAAAAAAAGCGTCCTGTTCGTCCTGCCTTGGCGCGACAGCCACTGGATAATAGGCACGACCGACACCGACTGGCCATACTCCAAGGGGCGCCCCCTCGCCACCTCGGCAGACGTCGGCTACATCCTCTCCGAGCTGAACAGCGTGCTCGAGCGCCCACTCGGGACAGACGACGTGGAGGGGGTCTACGCCGGGCTCCGGCCGCTCGTCGCTGGAAAAGGCGTCGTGCGCGGGCCCGGTGAAGGGCGGAGGGCATCGCCGGCAATGGACGGCGGAGCGGGGACTGCTACCTCGGGTGGGGTTGGCGAGACGGGGAAGGCCGGTGCGCAAGAGACCACGAAGATCTCGCGCGAGCACGCCGTCGGGCGGCCGGCGCCCGGCCTCGTGGTCATCTCGGGCGGAAAGTACACGACCTACCGGGTGATGGCGGCCGACGCCGTCAATGCGGCGGTGGCGGAGGCCGGCCTGCACGCGCTCGAATGCCGGACGGCCAGCGTCCCCCTTCTTGGTGCACGGGGTTTTCAGGCTGTAGTCGACAGCCGCGACGCCCTAGCGAGAGAGTCCGGCATACCCCCTGAGACGATGGAACACCTTCTCGGTCGCTACGGCTCCCTCGTGACCGAGGTGCTCGACTCGATCAAGGAAACTCCGTCGCTGTCAGCGCCGCTCGAAGGAGGTCACGGTTACCTGCGCGCCGAGGTGGCACACGCCGTGTCCCACGAGGGCGCACGGCACCTAGACGACGTGCTCTCGAGACGTGCCCGATTGGCAATCGAGAGCCCCGACCGGGGCACAAGATGCGCCCGCGAGGCCGGCGAGATCATGGCCGGCCTGCTCGGATGGGACAACACTGCCCTGGACGCCGAGCTCGACGCCTACGAGCGCGACGCTGAGCTCTGGGCCAGGGCTGCCCGAGAAGCACACGACGACGCCGAGGCTGCTTGCATGGCAGAAGGTGCCCCGCCGCTGTCAGTACCCTAGGAGCGGTGCTGGTCGCCTGCACCGTCGTTCGCCGTTTATAAGTTGGGCCTCAGGTGTACCGTCACTGTTCAGCTGGCGCCCGTCTGGCGGCCGAGAACACCACTTTGGTGGCAGAGAACGCCCGTCTGACGGCCGAGAACCGGCAACTGCGAGGGTTGGCCGAAAAACTCGAGGCTCGTGTTGCAGAACTGGAGCACCGCCACCGGTGCCGAAGAGCTTGGGCCTACGCTCAGCTCTTCGTTGCGGGCAATAATGTCTTATGCTCTCGCAGGTTCCCACTGCGCCCCCCAGGCGAGCTCCCCTCGCCCTCGCTCCGCTGGTGGGTCGGCACAGTGACGTCGAGGGCATTGCCCACCAGCTTTCTCGGGCGCGGCTTGTAACGCTGGTCGGCCCGGGCGGCGTCGGCAAGACGAGGCTGGCGGCCGAGGTGTTCGCCACTTCGGCAAAGGCGGCCTACTGGGTCGACCTGGCACCTATCGGCCCCGAGCTAGTAGACGTCGCAGTCGCCGATGCGCTCGGCGTCCACGAAGGCCACGTCGAAGGTGCGCTGGTGGCCGCGATTGATGCCCTTAGCTCTAAAGACGCCACCTTGGTCCTAGACAACGCCGAGCACGTCGCGGATGCCACTGCGAAATTTTGTTCCCAACTGCTGGGGCGTTCGGCCATTACCAAGGCGCTCGTGACGAGCCGGGAACCCTTGGGGGTCCCGGGCGAGGTGGTCTGGCAGGTTGCCCCGCTCAGCCTTCCTGGCGCCCGAGAAGCACCCGAGGTCGCCTCCCACAGCGAAGCGGTCGAGTTCTTTGTCACGAAGGCCCAGGCCGCTTCGCCATCGTTCGCGCTCGGAATGAGCAACCTGGAGGCGGTGACCTCCCTGTGCCACCGGCTAGACGGGCTCCCCCTAGCCATCGAACTGGCGGTGGCCAACCTGCGAACGCTCAGCCTAAACCAGCTCTTGGCTGGCCTCGACGACATCTTCGGGCTCCTCGTCGGCGGCCCGCGCGCACTGCCTGCCCGCCAACAAGCCTTGCGGGCTTCGTTGGACTGGAGCCACCGGCTCCTCGACGGGAGCGAACAGGCACTCCTGAGGCGCCTGTCGGTGTTCGCAGGCAGCTTTGGCCTCGACGCTGTCGTCCAAGTCGCAGGCGACGGGGAAGCGACCTATGCAACCTTGCGCCGCCTCGTCGACAAGTCGCTCGTGATCGCAGACGTGACTGGGGCTGAAGCCTCCTATAGGCTCCTCTCGACGGTCCGCCAGTACGCAAGGGAAAAGCTGTGCGCAGCTGGCGAAGAAGACGCTTACCTCGGCAAGCACCTGGCCTGGTGCGTGAAACGAGCGCTCCAAGCCGAGCCACGCCTCACCGGCGCCGAACAGGCCGTAGAGCTGGAGCGGCTCGAGCACGACCTGAACGACATCCGCGCCGGCCTCGAGTTCGCGAGACGAGTAGGCAACTCGGGCGCAGCTCTCGAGATCACGAGCGCGCTCGGCCGCTTTTGGTACCTCCACGGCCACTACCGGGAGGGCCGAGAGTGGCTCGACTGGGCAGTGGTAGCCGGCGGGCCTGGCGTTCAGGAAGCTGCGAAGGCAAAGGCGCTTTGGGCCAGTGGCCGGCTCGCGTTCCTGCAATGCGAGTACATCGCTGCCGTCAGGCGCCTTACGGCAGCGCTGCGCGCCTACAAGAAGCTAAACGACGCGAAAGGTACTGCAACGACGCTCCAAGTCCTCGGCAGCGTGGCCCGCGAACAAGGCAGGTACCAGCAGTCCGAGCGGCGCCATCGCGAAGCCAGGGAACTGTTCGAGGCGGCTGGCGATGCGTTGGGGGTTGCAACTTCAGTGGGCCTCCTAGGGTTTGTGGCCTGGCTGCGAGGAGATCTGGACGAGGCGGCGGCGCTTTGCAACGAGGCGCTCGACGGTTTTGAACACCAGGGCGATGCCGAGGGTACCGCTTGGTCCCTGCTCAGCCTGGGCGTCGTGGCCTCCTACAGGGGCGACTTGGACCTGGCCGAGGAATTGTTCGGTCGAAGCCAGGCCATCTCTACCCAGATCGGCTTTCGGGAAGGTGTTGCCTGGTGCTCCAACCAACTTGGCCTGGTGGCACTCCGACGTGGCGCACCCGGCCTCGCTGGGCGCCTACTCCACCAGAGCCTCGAAATCCATCGCGAACTTGGCGACCAATGGCGGTTGGCGAGCGTATTGGAGGCGCTCGCAGCCACCAATACGCTCGCCGGCGACAGCAGGCGAGCTGCTTTGCTAATCGGTGCCGCTCAGGTGCTTCGGGAAAAGACTGGCGCGCCGGTGCCACGCTGCGAGATCGGAGATTACGAGGCAACCTTGGCAAAGGCAAAGGAGCTCCTCGGCCCAGAGGCCTTCGAGAAAGCCCTCGAAGAGGGCAAAGTGATGAAGCTCGACAAACTCGCCAGCCTCGCGAGCCAGCCATTGGCTGACCCACCCCCGGTGGCGCTCGCCCCGAGCGCGCGCCGACCACGGCCCGCGCTGGCCGTGAAAGCACTGGGCCCGTTGGAAGTATCCGTCGGAGGGCGCTTGCTGGACGCGGCGGACTGGGGCTGGGCCAAGCCCCGCGAGCTCTTTCTCATCCTTTTGAGCTCGCCCCCGAAGACCAAGGAGCAACTGGGTGCGATGCTTTGGCCAGACGTGGGAGACGAACAGCTTCGCAACGCCCTCCACACAGCCTTGCGTGACCTCCGACGCGCTCTAGGTGACCGGGAGTGGGTCATCTTCGGCCGAGGGCGCTACAAGTTCAACGCCGCGCTCTGCCACTACTACGACGTGAGCGAGTTTGAGTCGGCACTGGCGGCCGCCCAGCGGGCAGGGCCGGCGGCGTTGGCACACTTGGAAAGGGCGCTGAGCCTCTATGGGGGGGAGTTCCTGGAGGGGAGCGCGCTGGGTGAGTGGGCTGAGCAGCGCCGGCGGGAGCTCTCCACGCGCTACAGGGCTGCGCTCATGGCCACGGGAGCAGCGCATGTCGCCCAAGGCCAGCTCCGGCGCGCCGTCGGGGTCTACGAGCGGGCGATCGCCCGTGACCTTTTCGATGAAGAAGCACACCGTCAGCTCATGAAATGCTTGGCCCGGCTCGGAGAACGGGCACGGGCGCTCCGCCACTACGAGGAGCTCTCCACCAATTTGCAAGCCCATTTAGGCGTTGGGCCGGCTCCCGAAACGGCCCGCCTCCGCAGCGAGCTGCTGGCCAAGGCCTGACGCCCCCCAGCATTCCCCCCTGCACCCCTTGCACGGCCCCCAGCGGAGCCAGGGAAGTTGTGACCTGCCAACCCGGCCAACCTACCTGACAGAAAGGAAACCAAAATGCTCACCACCAAAACCGCCGGCCGCCTAGCCGCAGCTGTCGGCCTCGCCACCGGCGCCCTCGCCCTCGCGACTACGAGTGCTTTCGGCGCGCCGGCGTTCCCAGCGGACGCTTCTGCGCACTACAGCTTCACCACCCTCGGTGACCCAGCCGACCCCACCTTCAACCAGCTCCTCGGCATCAACGACTTCGGCGTGATCGCCGGCTACTTCGGCAGCGGTTCGCCGGCTGCCACCCACCCCAACAAGGGCTACACGGTCCTCCCCTATAGCGCCGACCGTTTCACCAACGAGAACTACCCGGCCAGCCAGCAAACACAGGTGACCGCTATCAACGACTGGGGCAACACGGTCGGCTTTTACGCGACCACTTCTGGCGCCAACTACGGCTTTTTGGACGAGGGTGGTGTGCTGCGCTCGGTCGCTGACCCGCTCACGACTTCCAAACCCCCGGTCAACCAGCTCCTCGGCATCAACAACAATGGCCAAGCAGCAGGGTTCTACAACGACGCAAAAGGCAACCCCCACGCTTATGTGTGGAGCCGCTACACCAATACTTTCGTGGCAGTCAACCCGCCTGGCGCCTCGAGCGCCACAGCCACGGCCATAAACGACCACGGCGCCATCGGGGGGTTCTTCACCGAAGCCAACGGCACCGTCGCGAGCTTCATAAAGCAAGCTAACACTTGGAAGATCCTGGAAGTGCCCGGCTCCAAGATGACCGAGCTCTTCGGTCTCAACGACGAGGGTGTCGCGGTTGGCATGTACGTGGGCCAGCACAAAAAGACCTTCGGGTTCATTTACGAGCACGGCGCGTTCGAGACGTTGAACGACCCAGCCGGCGTCGGCACCACGGTCGTGAACGGCCTCAACAACGCTGGTCAGATCGTCGGTTTTTACACCGATTCCAAGGGCAACACCGACGGCTTCGTTGCTTTCTTGCACCTCGTCGGCATACCGACGGCCTAATAGCCATGAGCCCCGACGCCATAGCGCCGGCGAGCGCTAGCTCGCCGGCCGAGGCGCTCGAACTGTTGTGCGAGGCTCTTTCCGACGGTGACGTCGAGGCTGCCGCCTCGCGTTACGAACCGGGCGCTGTCGTGTCGGTAGTCGCCGGCGACCGACGCCGTCACGGGGCGCTGCGAGAAGCCCTCGCTTCGTTGGCGGGCATGAAGCTGGCCGTCGAGGCGACCTGCCTGGGTACAGTCGTCGCCGGCGACACCGCCCTCGTGCTGGTCTACCGCTCAGTCAGCGGTTTGCCTGGCGAGGCCAAAACGGCATGCGCCGGGCAGGGGGCAGCAACGCTCCGGAGGCAACCCAGTGGAGCCTGGCTGATAGTCGCCGACCGCTGGGGCCTCAACGGGCCCTTAGCCGCCAACTTCCCCCCGGCTCCCTCGCAGGCGCTCAAACAGGGCCGGCCGGCGCCTCCCCAGGGGGCCGAAGGCGGTAAAAGTCCGTGACCGTGCGAGGAAGGACCGCCGTCGCTCACGTCGGGGTGGAGCACCCAGTCCGGGCCCTCACGGTCTTGGATGAGGTTGCGGATGCCGCAAAACCGATCACTGCTTGCGCCCGGCCGCCATCGACCTCGACGAACGCCCGAAGCACAGCTTTCCACGGTCAATGCCTCATACCGGTCGAGCAATTTGCCCGCCCATTCCAAAAAGGCTCGGTTGTGCGCTAGCAAACCTGCGCCTGCATGCCCGTCGTCGCCGGTGCCGGGCCAGCCTGGCGGCCGCTGCCGCTGTGGCTGCGGGCTCGCCCGCAAGCCGGGCGTTCTCCGCCGCCAAAGAACTGTTCTCGGCAACCAGCTCCTCGACCCGGTCAGCACCAGCCACATAGCAAGCACGACCGACCGCGCGCGTTCAGTGGTGAATGGCCGCGCGCTCCGCGCGCGCTACCGACTGAACAGTTACGGTGTACCTTGGGGCCTTGCCGGCGCCGAGCAAGAGGAGGCGTGATGCAAGACGCAGAAATCGTGGGCGAGATCCACAAGCTCATGCAGCAGGAGCACACACTAGAGCGGTCCCACGATGGCTCGGAGCTGTCCGCCGAGGAGCAGGACAAGCTCCACCGCATCGAAGAGACGCTCGACCAGTGCTGGGACTTGCTTCGCCAGCGGCGCGCCCGGCGGGCGGCTGGCCAGGACCCCGATGCCGCAGCGGTGAGGCCGAAAAACGTCGTCGAGGGTTACCGCCAATAGCGGTGCGCTCGCGCCAGCGGTCGACCCGCAGCGGGCCCGGCAGCTCAGCACCTGACGGCCAAGGGCTCGACGGCTAGACCTGCGACGGCTCGACGGCTGAGCCGCGAGGCCAGGGCCGCCGATGTGGCGGGGGGGCGAGCTCGATAGCTTGTTGACACCCTGGACAGCAGCGGTGACCACTACAGCGCCCGCCTTTCGGGTAAGCCTGGTGACGATGGAGACGCTGCAAGGTGATGCGGGCGGCGAGCACCCGCTGCTCGCTGCCATTCGGCGGGACCTCGATGACGTGGACGCCGCCCTCGCGAAGCTCGACAAGGGCACCTACGGCCGCTGCGAGGCCTGCGGCGGGCCGGTAGGTGACGAGAGGCTCACGCGGTCTCCGGCCGAACGTTTTTGCGCGGCACACGAACACCACGATCCGCCAGAGGCTCTGTAGGCTTGCCAACCGGAGTTGTAGACGAAGCCTTAGGGCGGGCTCAGGGCGCTCACAGGTAAAGGGCGTTGACTGAAGGATCGAAAGATAGACGTACGCCCCTCGGCAGGTAAGCGGAGGCAGATATGAGCGACCGAGCACCCTGGCCCAGCCAGGGGAGCACGCAAAAGGGCAAGCCTACCGGTGCTGTGCCAACTGCAGCCGGTACCTCGTCACCTGGGACGCCCGACTACCCAATTGGACCACCGGCGAGCGGCGGTAGGTCTGCGGCCGACGCCCCTATGCCGCGCTTCCCCGCAGGCCCGGCCGTCCCCGACCCCGCTGGAGTGGCCCCGACGGGTCCGAGTTGGCCTGACCAGGAAGAAGGCGCCACTAGGGTGCCGGGGACACCAACCACCTCAGTCGCCGGCGAGCCGGTTTCCCCTGGGTGGCATACCGCTGGGCGCGGGTACGCCGGCACCGAGAACGTTTCTTCTGCGGGTCCCGCGGGGCGGGAGGCAGCCGAAGGCGGCACGAGTGGATGGCCTCCGGCGAGTGGCTCAGGCACGGGCGGTCCCGGCGGTGGAGGGTATGGCGGCGGAGGGTATGGCGGCGGAGGGTATGGCGGCGGAGGGTATGGCGGCGGAGGGTATGGCGGCGGAGGGTATGGCGGCGGAGGCGGTGGAGGCTACGGCGGTGAAGGGCATGAACCTACGGGCAATAGCGGGGGAGGGCACGGTGGCGACCCAGGTGGCTCAGGTGACTACGGCTACGGAGGGTACGGTACGGGCGCCTACGGGCCGCCCAGCTACGGGCCGCCCAGCTACGGGCATCCCACACTGCAAGATCCCACACTGCAAGATCGCTACGGCGTACAACCCCTAGGCGACGGTCACGGCGGGCACCAAAAGGGCCGCGCCCTGCGGAGGGCCGCTGCCGTTCTTGTAGTCGTCGCCGCAGCTGCCGCCGGCGCCGGCATCAGCCGTGTTGCTTGGCCAGGCGGCACCGCAACCAGCGGCGCCCCATCCGGCCAACCGAGCTCGCCTGGGACTTCTCCAACGACGACAGTCCCGGGATCGGCTGTCCCAGGGGTCCAGAGCCCAGGGTCGACCGGGCCGGCCAATGTCTCGGCGATCGCCGCCAAGGTCGACCCGGCCCTGGTCGACGTCAACGTCACGTTTGGTTACAACAATGCGGAAGGCGCCGGGACGGGCATTGTCCTCAGCTCCAACGGGCTTGTCCTCACCAACAACCATGTGATCGACGAGTCCACCGGCGTGAGCGCAGTTGACATCGGGAACGGCAGGTCGTACCCGGCCACCGTGCTCGGCTACGACAGCACCCACGACGTAGCGCTGCTCCAGCTGGAGGGTGCATCCGGCCTGAGCACCGTCCAGATCTCAAGCACGGCGGCGTCGGTCGGCCAGCAAGTAGTAGCGATCGGCAATGCCGGCGGTACCGGCGGGGTCCCATCGACTGCCGGCGGCTCGGTCCTCGCATTAGGCCGGTCCATCACGGCCTCGGACCAGCTGACCCACACCTCTGAAAACCTGACGGGCATGATCGAGACAAATGCCGCGATCCAGCAGGGCGACTCGGGTGGGCCCCTTGTAAACACCTCCTCGGAAGTAGTCGGTATGGACACCGCGGCCTACTCGGGCTTCGCATTTTCTCAAACCAGCATTGAAGGTTTCTCGATACCGATCAGCCGCGCCCTCGGTATCGCCAAAGACATCGAGGCAGGCAGGGCCACGGCCACCGTCCACATAGGGGCTACCGCCTGGATGGGGCTCCAGCTCTGCTCGGCCTCCACTTATTGCCCTTCCCCGACCGCGCAGGGCTCCTCCTCTACAACACAGGCTGCCAGCGCCAGCGGCCTGCAGGTCTACCAAGCCGTCACTGGGTTGCCGGCTTCCCAAGCAGGGCTGTCTTACGGAGACATCTTGACAAGCTTCAATGGCACCCGTCTCGGCTCCTTCACCCAACTCTCCCACATGATGGTGCACTACCACCCCGGCGACAAGGTGAAACTCACTTGGGTGACCCCGACGGGCCAGTCAGAGTCGGCCACGATCACACTGGCGAGCGGCCCCCCTGCCTGACCGGCGCTAAAGAAGACCGGCGCACGACCGGCGCTCACCGTGCAAATCCAAGCGTTGGCGGGCGAGAGCTGCCTGAACGCGAAGGGCGGCCGCTGCCGCCGCCGGCCCAGCCAGGTCGTGCTCCCAAATCCGGATCACTTGCCACCCCGCATCCGAGAGCGCCTGGTCGGTCTCGCGATCGCGCGCCCGGTTGCGGTCGATCTTGGCCGGCCAGTACCACCCATTGACGTCATGGTGACGGCGCCCGTGCTCCGGACAACCGTGCCAGAAGCACCCGTCGACGAAGACAGCCGTCCGTGATGAGCCGAATACGATGTCGGCCTTGCGTCGCAGCCCCGGAAGCGGCGGACGGTGGAGTCGGTAACGGAGCCCGAGCGCGGACAAAGCCTTACGCAGCGCCAGCTCAGGGGCTGTGCCTTCTCTACGCTGGGCACTCATACGTCGGCGGACGGCCTCGCTCGAGGCGAAAGGCTCACGCCAGCGTTCAGGCACCACTGGCCTCTTGGACCTGCCCGGGCTCGCGCTCGAACACTGGCTCAGAACCATAGGGCTGGGACGGCTCGGGGCTCCCCTCCGCTTGCTCGCGGGGATCTTGACCGTTTCCGCTCAACAGGTCGAGGTTGCGTATGACTATCACAGCCATGTCGTCTCGAGCGCCCCCCCTCTCGTGCTGGAGGACCGCCCGTTCGACCGTGCGCGCCACCTCCCCTGCGCTCGCGCCCGCACTTGCCCTAAGTGCTCGCTCCAAGCCTTCAGTGCCAAAGAAGTTGCCGTCAGGGTCGCGCGCTTCCATGATGCCATCGGTGTAGCAGACCATGAGGTCGCCCGGCCCCAGGACCAACTCCCGCTCGGGGAAGCTGAGCTGCTCGAACGCTCCGAGAAGGGTGCCCTCTACCTGCACTTCTTCCACGTTGCCGTTGGCGCGCGACACGAACGGGTACGGGTGGCCTCCATTGGCCATCACCACCTTTACCTCCCGGCCATCGGGTCGCACATGGGCGTAGAGAGCGGTACAGAACTTCTCGCGGAGGCGCAACCTGACCAGCGTGTCGTTTAGTTGCTGGAGGAGCTCCGAAGGAGAATGGTCGGCTGAGGCGACGGCGCGGGCGCCATAGCGCGCCACACCCGTCAGGGCTGCAGCCTCCGGCCCGACTCCCGACACGTCGCCAACTATGAAACCCCAGGTGGCCTCCCCTACTTCGAACAGGTCATAGAAATCGCCGCCCACCCGGGCTACTGCCTTGGCCGGCCGGTAGCGAGCGGCCACTTCCAGCCCTGGGATCTCGGGGAGCGGGGGTGGCAGCAGCGTCTGTTGGAGCGCGCCCGCTACGTGGGCACGTTCCCGGAAAAGGGTGAGCGTCTCGAACTTGGCCCCGAGGTAGGTCGCCAGGCCCTGGACAAGTTCGACTTCCTGGGTTCCAAAGAGCCCAGGCTGGTGGCCACCGATGAACAGGGCACCCAGGATCCCGCCGTCACGCGCCCTAACCGGTACGCCGGCCCAGGTCCGCAGGGAAATGCCAGTGCTCCCCCTGGCCGCCACGTCCCCCTCCAGCTGCACGGTCGTGCCTCGCCAAAGTACATCCGCTAGACGTGGCAGGTCATCCACCACCGGTGACGTTTCCAGCCCTTTCTCTTCTGATGCAAAGGGGGGCAGGTCCATACCCGTTTCCTCTCCCGGAGCCCAGGCAGCCACGTCGGCTCCCGTCAGGCTGAGAGCCATGCCCACGACGTCCTTAACCACCTGTGCAAGGTCGAGGCGCGCCGACGAGGCACAGAGCCACAAGAGCGCTTCCAGGAGGAGGTCCCTCCGAGCCCTCAGCTGGAGCGCCGCTTCCTCGGCCGCCTGGAGCCGGTCCCACAACTCACTAGCAGCTCCCCCTGAAGAGCCAAACGCTCCGGTCGTCATGGGTAAGTTCCTACCAGCAGCGGGCGTCTCAAGCCAACGCATCTCAGCCCGTTAAACACCAATGGCGCCCTGAAGGGCGCCACCGGCGGAGCAGATCGAGCGGCGGATCTCAGATCCGCTCAGCGGAGCAGGCGGCGGGTTCCCGCTCCAGGATCTGACAGTACACGCGAATCGTGGTCTTGCCAAGTGCGAGGCAACACATTTTTGACCTTCGCCCCTATTGCGCTGGGACTTTCGTCCCGGCCGGTGAACTCTACGAGAGATATCGACCACTCTGAGTAGGCAGGAGGCGTCCGATGTGCCCCGTGAGCGCCGGTGGTTGGCGCCGAGGACGAGCTCGCTCAGCGCTAAGGACGCGCCGAGGCTCGCAGCCGTATCACCGACCCACGGAGGCGACGGCCCGACCGCTCGCAATCGTGTGGTTGGCCGCGAGCGTTTGAGGGTACAAGCCAACAATGATTACGACTGCTGGAACTGGGCTGGTCGTCTTCGGCGCGATCATGGCCATTGTTGGTGCAATCCTCGACTTCGCTGTGACCGCGACAACATCGGGGTTTAACGTCAATACCGCCGGTGTAATTTTACTGATAGCGGGCGTCGTCCTGTTCTTGGTGGGCGTGACCGTGCTGGCCGTCCACCTGGGCACACGCACCGCCCGCGAGGGGACGGTTGTCCGCACGACGGAGTTCGCGGACCGCCCGCCTGCTGGCTCAGCCCAGCCACAGGAGTGGCGCTGAGCAATCTCTCATCGCCCACCTTCTACGTCTAGCCGGCTAGGTCAGCCCGGCTAGGTCAGCCCGGCTAGGTCAGCCCGGCTAGGTCAGCCCGGCTAGGTCAGCCCGGCTAGGTCAGCCCGGCTAGGTCAGCCCGGCTAGGTCGGCCCGGCTAGGTCA
>JAJYMM010000233.1 GCA_021787035.1 Actinomycetes bacterium | reverse complement strand
GTGACGTCGTCCCTTCTTGGTGCCCTTAGCCTGAATCCACCGATCAGGAACGGCCGATCGCCCGTGAGGGCCTATGAGAGGGTGGACGGCTCTACGTACAGGCCCAGAGGAACGGCCCTGAGAGGCGACGCGGGGCACCTCTCGGCGATTTGCCCCGTTCGAGAGCACTCCCGGGCTCCCGGCGGCACGGCCGGCCTAAAGCTGGCCCAAAGCGGGGCGCGCTTTGGCAACCGCTACCGCCTTCGCTGCGCTCAGTTGGTGACGCTGGAGTGGTTCAGGCGAGCAGTGGCACCAGGGCCCGCAGGCGCCCGAGAGCGGCCAGGAAGGCCTCTTCCCACGGCCAGCCTTCAACTAGGTGGAGCTTCGTGCGCCGGCCCGAGCGCGAGAGGTGGCCAGGCACGGCTATGTAGCGCCGGCGCAGCGTGGCCGGGGCGATGGGCCCGGCATGGCCGTCGATCCCGCCGAGCTTCGCGCACCACCGTGCCAGGTTGTGAGCGATCGCACCGAAGGCGAGGTCGGGTAGCCGCCTCTTATGTGGCGTGCGACTTTTACCGCACCGGGCTCAAGCAGGCCAAAAGGGGTCATTGGCAGGCAGAAGTGGTGATGGGCTTCGAGCCAGCGCCAGCGGGTAGCCGTCGTTGGCAGTGGGCGTGCACGAGACGGAAGGTGACGGCCTCTTCGTCCGTTATGTCAGGTTCTCGTTGTGCGGTGACCGCTTGTTTGCGGACCGCTTTGCGGGTCACCTTGAGCCACTGTTCCCACTCTTGGGGGTTTTGGGGCTCATGGTCGGCGAGCAGCAACAGGCCACCGCAGGCATGGCAACGCCCTCGTTGCGCCTTGAGGAGGCGCAGGCTGACACTGTCAAGCAGTGGCTGGTGCCCTTGTCGCCGCCTGGCCCAGTAGCCGGCCAGGGCCGGGTCGTCGGGTGACGCCGGTCCTGGGACCATCTGGTGACGGACGATTTTGGTCCAGGTGTGCCTGAGCAGGTAGCCGCCGCTGTCGCGGTTGCCGAACACCCACCGGTCACGCCTGGACTTGTTAAACGCGTCGAAGTACCGGTTGACGACCCAGCCGTTCGACTTGTTCGGGTGGCTGTGGCGAGCCCACTTGTAGGTGAGCGTCCACAGATGATGATCCATCGTGGCGAACGCCTCGGTGGAGACCACCGTCCGGTAATAGGCCGACCATCCCCGGATGATCGGGTTCAGTCGTTGGACCACTGCCGTGGCGTTTGCCCCTCGCAGGGCTCTCACCTCGGCAGAGAGCCTTTCCCGGTGCCGTCGCAATGCCGCCTTGGATGGTTTGATCAGCAGCTTTCCACGGTAGCGTCGGATGTTGAAGCTGAGGAAATCGAAACCGTCATCGAGGTGGACGATCCTCGTCTTGTCCTCGTTGAAGACCAACCCCCTCGGCGCCAGCCATCCAGTCAGCCGCTCCTTGACCTCTTCGGCCTGCTCACGACTGAGGCAAAGTGCTACCAGGTCGTCTGCGTACCTGACCACCACGGGGCTTTCCGACATCGGCCTGCCGGCCCAGGAGCCGTCAGTGTGATAACGGACCCCGGCGGCGTGCTCCATCCCGTGCAAGGCGACGTTCAACAACAACGGGGAGGCGACCCCACCTTGGGGGGTTCCCTCTTCCGTCGGGGAGAAACGACCTTTGTCGACTACCCCTGCCTTGAGCCACCTCTCGATGAGCCTCCTTGCGGGGAAGCCGGCGAGGGCGGCGAGCAGACAGGAATGGTCGATTCGGTCGAACGCCGCGGCCAAGTCAGCGTCAAGCGCCCACACCCGTCGTGCGAATTTTCCGCAGGCGGTCTTGTAGATCGACTCGATGGCGTCATGGCAGCCACGGCCCGGGCGGAAGCCATACGACTTCGGCTCGAACCGTGCCTCCCACTCGGGCTCCAGAGCGTTGACGACCAAGGCTTGTAAGGCCCTATCGACCAGCACAGGTATCCCGAGCGGGCGTTGTTTCCCGTTCGTCTTGCATATGTACACCCGCTTGACCGGCTTGGGCGTCCATGAGCCTCCGTGACGTTGCACCGAGTCGGCCAGGAAGGCTTTCCCCGGAGCGGTCACCACGACGACACCATCGACACCTGCCGTCTTGCGGCCATCGTTCAGCTCGGTCACACGCCGTACGCTCAGCAAAGCGTTAGCACGAGACCGGAGCATCAACTTCTGCAGACTGCGGACCTTCTTGAGGTCCCCTGCCTTTGACGCCGTGAAGATCCGCTGCCGCAGACGCCTTACGTCGTCTTCGACCTGGCCCCAGTCAACCAAGGCCCAGTCGAGACCGCCGCCGTCAGGTCCGTTCGCCACGGCAGTGCCGTGACGTCCAACTTGCCCATCGGTTCGGGAATCGTCGGTCATCGTCATTCCTCACAGGCCCACCTGACCACGTCAGCACCCTTTCGGGCCCGAGCATCAATCCCGGTATCCGGCCAGTTATGCGGGACGGCCAGCGGAGGGGCCAACCATGCTGTCCCGGTTTCCTGTCGCCTTTCGGCTGCACGGCGTTCGCTTCTTGGTCATCCCTTCCCCGCTGAGGAACTGGGCCTCCCTCACGGTCGGCTTACCCGCCCCTGTCGCCAGCAGCGGGACCCCAACGGGATTGTCACGTTGCACACGCATGAGGTACGGCCGGAAAGGGCGCCCTCTCAACCCCGGGGACAGCGGTGCCCACACGACCAGCGCTTGGTATCCGGTCGCCGTCTGCCGCTTCTCAACGGCAAAGTCCCTACACCCCGGTCCTGCTCCCATCACCCGAGGCTCAACGTCACGAGGCATCATCAAGGGTTCACTGTCGTTCGCCCGCCCGGCCTTCCCCCCGCCTGTAGCCCCCGGATGGTCAGGGGTCCTTGGGCTTCTCCCCGAGCTTCACACCCCGCCGTTACCGGCGACGCATGTCGAGGTGGGGACAGGCATTGGGCACTTGCCCGAGCTACGTCACCGCCATCAGACGGCCCTCCAATCTACGTAACTGCTCATCACGTGCGCCTTCGTGGCGCACCCAGGCGGCGTTGGCCCCGAAGCGCCCCGACGGCATGTGCGCCCAGGGGCCTTCTTTCAGGTCCCTTATGACGAGCTCGACCTCGGCGTGGGCGCGGTGGTAGGCGTCGAGGTCGACGGCACTGCCCTCCATGTCGGTCACAAAGGCGTGGTACTCGTAGGCCTCGAACAGGGCGAGCTGGCTGCCGGGGGTGGGCTTCACACGGCGCACGATGAGCCGGAGCGGCTCCTTGCCGAAAGCGTTGTAGGTCGTCTCGGCTACGTCGGCGCCGCCTTCCATCCAATAGGGGATGGCAGCCCAGGCCCCCTCGGGGATCTTGTCGATGGCCTTTCGGAGGGACTTGGACATCTTGGCCGTGATGGAGAAGCGGGCATTTGCTTTCTGGCAGGCACCGACGACCTTGCGGTTGTAAAAGCCCGAGTCGCCCCGGAGGCTGAGCGGCCCCGTCCCCCCGGCAGCCCTCACCCGGTTGAAGACCTCGGCCAAGAAGCTGGCGGCGCCCCTGGCCGTATGCGCGTTGCCGCCTCGCTGGCGCACGCCGAGCACCTGGCCGAGGCCTGTCGCGAGCAGCGGGTGCAGGCCGCGGACCTTGGTGTAGCCGAAGGTGACGCCTTCCTTCTTCAGGCCGTAGGCCCGGCAGATGGAGGAGTCGACGTCGACCGTGAGCGGGCCGTCCCCCGGCCCTGCCCCTGCCGCCCAGGCCCTTTTCAATAGCTCGCCGGCCACCTTGTCCAAGCTCCTCGCGTCGGCCCAGGAGAAGCTGCGGAGGAAGGTCCCGAGGGTGCTCGGGGCCGGCACCCAGCGCCCGAGCAGGGCGTCGGCGCGCCCGGTCCGCAGCACATCGGCGTCGTCTATAGAGTCGCCGCCCACCAAGGCGGAGGCCACGAGCGCCATCGCCTTCTGGCCGACGTTGGCGTGGCCCGGGGCGTCGCCCAGGTGCACGTTCTTATCTACCAGCTCTTTCAGCCCGAGCCGGTCAGCGAGCGTCATGGGCAGCACGAGCCCGCCGTTGGCCACCGCGTTGGGGTCGTCGAAGGTGACCTCCAAGCGGTCCAAGTTGCGCGATGATGGTCGCATCTAAAAGGTGCCTCCGTCCCTGGGTCGACTGGTTGTTTTGGCGACACCAATTCTCCCAGGCCGGAGGCAGCTTTTGGTGGATGCTCAGGCGGAACTACACGTCCCTAGGCGGTGGATCCAGGCTTAGGCTTAGGCCCCCCAGTGGGGCTGTACGGCAGGCTCGCGCACGTCTATGACCGGGCTCGGCAAAGGGGCGCCCGCTGCCGCTATGACTGAGGTGATCTCCTCGCCCACCAGTTCGTCGCGCTCCAGGAGGGCGTCACGGAGGGCCTCGACCACGCGCCGCTGGGAGGAAATAACGCCCTTGGCGGCTTGCCGGGCGGACTGCAACAGGTCTTCGAGGGCTTTTCGGGTGCTTTCGTCGGAGAGAACCTTGCTCACGAGGTCGGCATGGCCCGCGGACGCCTCGAGCGAGATCATGCTGCCCCCCATCCCGTAGGCGCCGACCATCTGGGCAGCCAGCCTGGTGGCGCCGGCCAGGTCACCCGACACACCTGTCCCGGCCTCCCCGAAAAAGGCCTCTTCGGCCACGAGGCCTCCCATCGCCACCCGGAGGAGGGCCTCGCACTCGCTCCGGGAACGGGTGAAGCGCTCCTCCTTTTCGGAGTGAGCAAGCATGCCCAAAGCTTCGCTCCGCTTGATGATGGACAGGACGTCGAGGCGACGGCCGGGCGCCCCGAAATAAGCCACCGTAGCGTGGCCTGCCTCGTGGGTCGCTATCTGTTGGCGTTCGCTTTGGGTGTAGCTGACCGGCTGGGCGAGCCCGAGCTCGGCGGTCATGCGCGCCTTTTCCACGTCCACCCAGGCCATCGCCCGACGTCCGCCTCGCAGCGCCCACACCAAGGCCTCGTCGAGGA
>JAJYMM010000185.1 GCA_021787035.1 Actinomycetes bacterium | reverse complement strand
AGGTGGGGGAAAGTGAGTTGTCCGGGTCGTCGTAGTCGTGTGCCAACCCCGCCAATCGGCCACATCAAGAGCATAGTGGCGATGCGGCCGGAACCGAACACGCCGGCTAGAAGGCCTACGAGGCGTGCCGATCGGGTGGTGCCAAGCGGCGCCCGGACAACTAGGCCGGCGCCCGGACAACTAGGACGGCGCCCGGACAACTAGGCCGGCGCCCGGACAACTAGGCCGGCGCCCGGACAACTAGGCCGGCGCCCGGACAACTAGGCCGGCGCCCGGACAACTAGGACGGCGCCCGGACAACTAGGACGGCGCCCGGACGGCACAACCTGCAGACGAAAACGGCGTATTACGCCACTTACGTCTGCAACAACGAGGAAGCGCACCTCGAGCAGCCGGCGTGCCCGACACAAAGGGCCACGCCGGCACCCGGTGGGCCCCTTATCCCGCAAGCGTTGTGCGCGGCAGCCAGCCCGGACGGCGACCCTCGTACGCAGCGATGTCGGTCTCGTGGCGAAGGGTGAGGCCGATGTCGTCCAGGCCTTCGAGCAGCCGGTGCTGGGTGAAGGCGTCGAGGGGGAAGCTCGCCTCGATGCCTGCAGCCGGCGCTTGGACCTTCAGGCGCTCGACGTCGACCGTTAGCTCGAGGGAGGGGTCCTTCTTTATTGCCGCCATCAATGTCTCGACAACATCTTGGGGTAGCTGCACGGGAACAAGGCCGCACTTGGTGGCGTTATTACGGAAAATGTCGCCAAAGCGCGAGGAAATTACAGCCTCGAAGCCGTAGTCGGTGAGCGCCCAGACGGCGTGCTCGCGAGACGAACCGGTGCCGAAGTTTGGCCCAGCTACGAGTACCGTCGCTCCGGCGTACTCGGGCCGGTTGAGGACGAAGTCGCGCTCGTCGCGCCACGCCCCGAATAGGCCCTGGCCGAAACCTGTCCGCTCGACTCGCTTCAACCAGGAGGCAGGGATTATTTGGTCTGTGTCGACGTCGCTTCGCTCCAAGGGGAGCGCGCGCCCGCTAATGGCTCGTACTGGGTTCAATTTAGGTCCTCCGGCGATGCGAAGTGGCCGGCGACGGCTGTGGCCGCCGCGACAACTGGGGATACGAGGTGGGTGCGCCCGCCGCGGCCTTGGCGTCCCTCGAAGTTGCGGTTGGAAGTCGAGGCCGAGCGCTCTCCCGGGCTCAGGCGGTCGGGGTTCATGGCGAGGCACATCGAGCAGCCGGGGTTGCGCCATTCGAAGCCTGCACTTTCGAAGACAGCGTCAAGGCCCTCCTTTTCGGCCTGCGCCTTCACTTGCCCCGAACCGGGCACCGCTAGCGCCCTGAGGCCCGGTGCAATATGGCGACCCGCCAAAACGCTCGCTGCTGCTCGCAGATCTTCGATGCGGGCGTTGGTGCACGAACCTATGAAGACGGTGTCCACCCTCACCTCTTTCATGGAAGTACCTGGCGAAAGAGCCATGTAGGCGAGTGCCCGCTCCGCCGCCTCGCGCGCTGCCGGCTCCGAGTAGCTGCCTGGGTCGGGGATGGTCTGGTCGAGCCGCACGACCTGGCCCGGGTTGGTACCCCAGGTTACGTGGGGGGAAAGAGAGGCGCCGTCTATATGGACCACCTTGTCGAAGTGAGCACCATCGTCGCTTGGGAGAGAGCGCCAGTCCTCGAGGGCACGTTCCCACTCGTTCCCCTTGGGGGCAAAACGCCGTCCCTCTATATAGGAAAAGGTCGTGTCGTCCGGCGCCACCATCCCCGCCCTGGCACCCGCTTCGATCGACATGTTGCAAACAGTCATGCGCCCTTCCATGGAAAGCGAGCGAATGGCCGAACCGCGGTACTCGACCACGTGCCCGATGCCACCACCGGTGCCGATCTCGCCGATTATGGCGAGAACCATGTCCTTTGCGGTGACTCCTGGCGGCATTTCCCCGGAAACCTCCACTGCCATCGTCTTCGGGCGCGCCTGAGGGATGGACTGCGTGGCGAGGACGTGCTCCACCTCGCTTGTGCCAATACCGAAGGCGAGCGCCCCGAACGCCCCGTGCGTCGAAGTGTGGCTATCCCCGCAGACGACGGTCATGCCTGGCAACGTGAGGCCGAGCTCTGGCCCGATTACATGCACTATTCCCTGGTTGGCGTCGCCCATGGGGAAAAGGCGGATCCCGAATTGCTCGCAGTTTGCCTGGAGCACCTCAATCTGGCGTGCAGCGACAGGGTCCTCCACGGGCCCTGGCGTCGTGGGGACGTCGTGGTCCATCGTGGCGACCGTGAGGTCCGGCCGGCGCACCGTGCGTCCTGCCATGCGGAGCCCGTCAAAGGCCTGCGGGGAGGTGACCTCGTGCACGAGGTGGAGGTCCACATAGAGCAGGTCCGGCTCCCCCTCGGCCGAACGCACGACGTGGCGCCCCCAGATCTTTTCTGCCATCGTTTCTGGCATCCATCACCTCCACGGCTCGCGTCCCATATAATGGGACGTCATCTCGCTATGAGGGACACTATAGCTGCTACCGGGTCGTTGGGCAAGGGGGTCGCCGTCTTGGACTACCTCGCCGCCGCCGGCCCTTCTGCCCTCCCGCAAGTGGCCTCGGGCACCGCGATGCCGAAATCGACGGTTCACCGGGTGCTATCCGCGCTCCTCGCTCACGGCCTCGTGGAAAGAGACGCCGGCGCCTACCGTCTTGGCTCGCGCCTGGTCGAACTGGGACGCCTCGCCAGCCAGCGCCTCCCGGGTGTCGCCGAAGCGGCGACGCCCGCACTTTTGTGGCTCCGGGACGAGACAGGGGAGAGCACCCAGCTCTATGTGGCCGAAGGCGGCCGGCGTGTCTGCATCGTCTCGATCGAGTCGCCCCACAGCCTGCGAACGATCGTCGCCGTCGGGGCGGCGCTGCCGATGGAGGTAGGTTCGGCGGGCCGGGCGCTGTCGGGGGAACGCCACTCGGGCGAGCCAGCCGGATGGACCGAGAGCGTCGAAGAACGTGAGGCGGGCGTGGCCTCGGTCAGCGCCCCCGTTTACTCATCGTTCCACGCCGGCGCCTCGATCGTGGCAGCCGTGTCTGTCTCGGGCCCCGTCGAACGAACCACGCGCGAGCCGGGCAAGCGCTACGGCCCGCTGGTCGAGGCAGCGGCGCGCCGGGTGACCGAATCGCTCGGGCCGCCCGCTGTTCCCCCGTCGAGCCCTCCGGCGAGCAGTTCGGAGCAGGCCCGGACCAGTACCGGCAAGAAGAGTTCGGGCTTGGCCACGACGGCGTCGTGGCCGGCGTCCACCTCGTAGCTTTTGGCGCCTGGGATCAAAGAGGCCATGAACCTCTGGCGCCGAGGTTCCACGACGCGGTCCCTTGAGGTCACGATGACGGCGGCAGGCACGTCCAGGCTCGTCAACCAGCCGCTGCTGTCATAACCGTTTAGCTCGGCCCCGGCCTCGATGAAGGCGGCGAGGTCGGACTCCAGGCGTTCTTGCAGGGCCTCAGGTTGGGCGTGGTGGCGCTGGCCACGCTGGGCGAGCGAGCTGTCATGGCGTTGAACCCGCCACTTGAGGAACGCGGCCGCCGCTTCCGGCCAAGTCCTCGCCGCCCGAGCGCCCAATTTCCCGGCCACCCGCACGGCCGGGCGGAGCGATACGCGCCGGGAGAAGTTGGATGCGGTAGCGCAGAGGGCGACCCCACCGAGGAGCGTTCCGTGACGGCGGGCGAGCACCTGGGCAATCGCGCCGCCCATCGAGTACCCAACGACGACAGGCCGTTGGAGGCCAAGCTCGCCGATCAGGCCCGCGACGTCGTCGGCGCAGCCTTCGACGGAAAACGGCGGCGACTTGGTCCCAGCGCGCCCGTGCCCGCGCAGGTTCGGGGCGACGACACGGAAGCGCTCGCCGAGGAAACGGAACGAACCCGACCAGTTGAGCGCGGCCGTGGCCATCCACCCGTGAAGGAGCAAGAGCGCCGGCGCCCCCTCCGGTCCCGTGGCCTCCCAGACCCAGGTCGGGGGAGAGGAGCCGTTACCGGCGGTCCAGCCCCATGTCGTCGTTGCATTTGCAGCGCCGATGGCGCTGGCTTCCCCGCTAGACATCCAGCTCCAGATCCTACTTCCCTCGAGAAATAGTTCGAGAGACGAACCATCTTGGCTAGCCTAGACAGCAATGACCGCCGGCGCCAGCGACTGGACAGGCCCTCCGGGCGCCCCGGCCGCTCCAGGCCCTCCGGCCGCTCCAGGCGCTCCGGCCGCTCCAGGCGCTCCGTCCGCTCCAGGCGCTCCGTCCGCTCCAGGCGCTCCGTCCGCTCCAGGCGCTCCGTCCGCTCCAGGCGCTCCGGCCGCTCCAGGCGCTCCGGCCGCTCCGGCCGCTCCGGCCGCTCCGGCCGCTCCGGCCGCTCCGGCCGCTCCAGGCCCTTCAACTGCAGCCGCGGGCGCGTCCCCTGGGACCGGTGGCTGGCTGAAGCGGCTCCTCGGTTACATGATGCGGCACCGGCGGGACGTGTACGTCGCCTTCGGTGCTGCCGTCCTCGGCGCCGCCTGCCAGACGGTCGTCCCCCTCGTCGAGCGCGACATCGTAGACAGAGTCGTGATAGCCCACAGCTCGGCACTCTGGCCTTGGTTGGTAACCCTCGTCAGCCTCGGGGTGGCTGCATTTTGTTTTGCGCACCTGCGCCGGTACCTGGGCGGGCGGGTGGCGCTCGCCGTGCAATACGACCTGCGGAACGACATGCACGACCACCTCCAGCAGATGGACCTCGACAACCTTTCCCGGATGCCCACCGGGCAGCTTGTCGCCCGCGCCAACTCCGACTCGACGCTCGTGCAGGGGCTCCTCTCATTTTTCCCGATTATGAGCAGCAACGTCTTGTTGCTCCTGGCCTCGCTGGCCATGATGGTCTACCTCTCTCCGCTCCTCGCGAGCGTGAGCCTGGTGGTGGCCCCGGCACTGCTCGTCATTGCTTACCGCATGCGCTCTCGCGTGTTCCCCGCGACATGGGACGCCCAGCAGCGCGAGGGAGAAGTCGCCCAGATCGTCGACGAGGACGTGAACGGCGTGCGGGTAGTCAAGGCCTTCGGCCAGGAACAAGGCGAGCTCTCGCGTCTCGCCGCGGCGGCGGGACGCCTCTACGGCTCCCAGATGCGCGCAGTCCGGCTCCAGTCCCGCTACCAGCCCCTGCTTCAAGCCGTGCCGGCGTTCGGCCAGGTCGGGATCCTCGCACTCGGCGGGTGGTTGGCGCTCCGCCACCAGATAAGCCTCGGGACTTTCCTAGCGTTTTCTACCTATATAGCCCAGATGCTGGCCCCCGCCCGACAGCTCGCGGGCGTGCTCACTATCGCGCAACAGGCCCGTGCCGGGATCGAGCGCATCTTCCAGCTACTCGACATGAGGCCGGCGGTCACCGACCGGCCGGACGCGGTCGCGCTCGGGAGGCTTCGGGGCGAAGTTTCGTTCTCGGGCGTGGAGTTTTCGTACGTGGAGGGCCGGCCAGCCCTTTCGGGATTCGACCTGCGGATCGCGCCGGGAGAGAAAGTGGCACTCGTGGGCCCGAGCGGATCTGGGAAATCGACGGCCGCGATGATGCTTTCGCGCTTTTACGACCCGGCGGAGGGTTCGGTGCAGGTTGACGGCCATGACCTTCGCGACGTCGAGCTCCAGACGCTACGTTCCCAGGTCGGCATCGTTTTCGAAGAGAGCTTCCTCTTTTCCGACACGGTGCGGGACAACATCGCATATGGCCGCCCCAACGCCACCCAAGAAGAGATCGAGGAAGTGGCCAGGGCGGCGCAGGCGCACCAGTTCATCGAGCAACTCCCGAACGGTTACGACACAATAGTTGGGGAAAGGGGCATGACCCTCTCTGGAGGCCAGCGCCAGCGGCTCGCCCTGGCCCGCGCCTTGCTCACCGATCCATCGCTCCTTGTCCTCGACGACGCCACGAGCGCCGTCGACTCCCGCGTCGAGGAGGCGATCCACGAAGCGCTCAGGACCGCCATGGAAGGAAAGACCGTTGTCTTGACCGCCCACAGGCGCTCGACCCTGCACTTGGCCGACCGCATCGTCGTCGTGGAAGGCGGGCGAGTCTCGGACGAGGGCACCCATGAGGAGTTGATGGAGCGCAATGCCACCTACCGTGCGCTCTTGTCGGGCATGGACGCGCCCCCGGAAGCGAAGTTCGGGGACCGGATCGAAGCGTGGGCATCGTTCACCTCAAGGGACGGGCTGCCGGGCAATGGCGCCTCCGGCAACGACACCGGGGTGCGCACCCCCCGTGACGCCAAGGGCAACGGCAGCGGGCAGGGTTGGGGCCCTCGCCTCGGGGAGGGACCTGGGGTTGGGACGCCCGACGGGCGAAGAAGCGACGGGGCCACTAGTTCCGCGTGGGGCAGGAGGGTGCCGTCCGAGGCCGGCAGGGCCAACAGCGTGGGGCCGGTGAGCCTGGGGTTCGGGCTCGGCGGTGGGGGCGGCGGCTGGAGGGTGAACCTGGCGCCGACGCCGGAATTGCTAGCCAAAGTGGAGGCGCTTCGGCCTGTGCGTGACCACGCCGCCCTGGATCTCGAGAACGAGTCACGCCAGGACCACCATTTCGGCTTGCGGCACCTTCTCCTCGAGTTTCGCGCCCCTCTCGCGATTGGGCTCGCGCTGGTCGTGGTCGATGCCCTCGCCTCCCTGCTCGGCCCGGTGCTCGTGAAAACCGGCCTTGACAGCGGCGTAGAAAAGGGCCGGGAAGCGCTGCTCTTTGCCGCTGCCGCGGTTTACCTCGCTGTCACGCTGGCTGACCTAGTAGACCAGATCGGTGAGACGTTCGTTACCGGGCAGCTCGCCCAGCGCGTGATGCTCTCGCTTAGAGTGCGAATCTGGGCGCAACTGCAGCGCCTTTCGCTCGACTACTACGAGTCCGAGATGGCGGGTCGCATCATGACGCGGATGACCACTGACGTCGATCAGTTCGAAAGCCTCGTCCAAAACGGGGTCCTGTCCGCGCTCGTCTCGATAGTCACTTTTTTCGGGGTAGCCATTGCCCTCGTAGTAATAAACACCGAACTCGGTTTCGCGACCCTGAGCATTGCCGTACCCCTTTCGATCGCAACGTATTTCTTCCGGAAGAAAGCGGGCTTTCTCTACAGCCAGGCACGCGAGCGGATCGGGATCGTCAACGCCGACTTCCAAGAGAGCCTGGCCGGCGTGCGAGAATCGCAAGCCTTCGTCCACGAGAAGTTGACCGAGGCGCATTTCCACCGCCTAGGGCACGATTACCTGGAGTCACGGGTGGCGGCACAGCGGCTAGCTGCGACCTACTTCCCGTTTGTGCAGTTCTTGTCCAACCTGGGCGATGCGATTGTCCTCGGTGTCGGGGCCGGTCTCGTCGCACAGGGGCGGCTGGGGGCAGGCGCTCTGATCGCCTACATCTTGTACCTCGACCTCCTCTTCTCGCCGATACAGCAGCTGAGCCAGGTGTTCGACTCCTGGCAGCAGACGCGGGTCTCGGTGGCGCGCGTGGCGCAGCTCATGCGGCTCGACACGGGGACGCCGGACGCGGCCGACCCGGTCCCGGTCGGACGCCTGGAGGGGCGGATGTCCCTCGGCTCCGTCCACTTCAGGTACCCACTTCGCGGGAGTGGCGAGAGCTCCGAAGCGGCGCAGCGCGAACGATCTCCTTCTATAGTAAAAACACCCGAAGCAGTAAGGGGGATCTCGCTCGAGGTGGTACCGGGCGAGAGCGTGGCGCTCGTCGGCGAGACCGGTGCCGGGAAATCGACGGTAATGAAGCTGCTGGCGCGCTTTTACGACCCCGACGAAGGAGCAGTGTGCGCAGATGGCATGGACCTGCGCTCTCTCGAGTTGACCTCTTACCGGCGCCAGCTCGGGTACGTGCCACAAGAGGCGTTCCTTTTCTCCGGCACTGTGCGCGACAACATCGCCTACGGACGCCCCGAGGCTGCCGATTCAGAGGTCGAGGCGGCGGCTCGCGCCGTGGGGGCGCACGAGTTCATCGCCTCGCTCCCAGGCGGGTACAACCACGAGCTTTCCGAGCGCGGGCGGACCTTATCCGCCGGCCAGCGCCAGCTGGTATGCCTCGCACGTGCGGAACTAGTGGACCCCGTGGTGCTCCTGCTAGACGAGGCGACCTCCAACCTGGACCTCGTTACGGAGGCGCGGGTGGCGGTGGCAATGCAGCGCGTTTCGGCCAACCGTACAACGGTGCTGATCGCTCACCGCCTGCAGACCGCCCGGAGCGCGGACAGGATCGTGGTGCTCCACGAGGGCCGGGTCGCCGAAGTGGGCACGCACGAGGAGCTCCTGGCGGCGGGCGGTCGCTATGCCGCAATGTGGCAGGCCTTCGAGACTGCAGGTCAGGCCCCGCAGGCGTAGTGGCAGCGGCGCGTAGGGGCGGGCGGGAGCAGCTTCGCACGGCTTTCAATCGGCGCCGGCGGGGACTACTTCGAGGCGCGGGGGCCCAGCGGTTGTGCTGCCATGTCCTGCCTCGGCGGCCATCGCCTGTTGTTGTGCCTGCCAGGCCGCGTGGCGCTCTTGGAGGGCGGGGGAGAGGCGGCTCACCTGTCGGTAGGTTAGCGGTGGGACGCGCCGGCGAACTGCGAGATCTTCGGAGCCAATTAACTTGGCCATGCCAAACTGCACGGTCCGGTTGACTGCCCGCAGGAACGGCGAGTGCCGGCCGCTACGGTCGGAGAGCCCGATAGACCTGGCCGTTTCCGCGAGGTCGAGATCGAACCCGCCGGGGCAATAATCGAAGCCAGCGGCGAAACGCCGCAGGAGCCACACCGTTGACGGGCCGAGTATGCCTAGCCAAAAATCCTCGACGTATGACGAGCGGGGATCGAAGCCCAGCTTGTCGGCGATTTCGTCGGGCCAGGGGCGGATGTGCAGTACGTCGGGCGCGAAGCAAAGCAGTGGGTACACGCGTTCCTCCCGATTGACTTGCGAGCCTTATGTTGAGGGGAAGTGGAGGCACCTGCAGATGTTGTAGCTTCACTATATTTCATATGCTCTCAAAGAGCAAGAGCCAAATCCCGATATCGCGCTAGGAGGAGCTCACGCCGCCACCGCGTGTTTGGCCGGCCTTGTGCCTTCCGTCCATGCGGCGGCGCGGTTATCTCAAGGATATGGAAATCGTTAGCCGCACATCGGTGAGTTTTGTGGCCGCATACGGCACCTTTTCGTCGCAATGTGCCGTATCCAGTATCACATGCGCTACTTATCGGCACGCTGCCGCCGGCCCTCAGCCCTCGCCGCCGGCGGGCCCACCGCCCTCGCGCACCACGGCCGGAACCGCTAGGTCCTCGCCGGCACGGCCCGGCATCTCGAGCAGCCCGGCCCGCCGGCCGACGGGGAGCTCCCCGTCAAAATGTGCCGCGAGCTGGCCGCCGAAGGGGCCGGGTAGGTCAATGTGGTCGCCGGCGTGGAGCTGCGGGACGTCCATCACATCTGCGCCGTCCATCACATCTGCGCCGTCCATCACATCTGCGCCGTCCGCCAAGTCTGCGCCGTGCGCCAAGTCTGCGCCGTGCGCCAGGTCTGCGCCGTCCGTCACTTCGGCACCGTTGGGCATATCGCCGGCTATGCGCATATCGCCGGCTATGGGCACGTCCGTGCCTTCGAGGGCCTTGAAGATAGAAGCGGCGATCCCAGGGCCATCGAGGCCCAGTTGGCCGAGGATGCGGTCGGGCTTGCCGTGGGGGATATAGGCAGTCGGGACGCCGAGGTTGAGGACCGGAGGGCTGTGGCGGCCCGGGTTGAGGTCGGCGATCGCGTCGGCGATGAAGTTGCCGGCACCGCCGTTGCGGATGCCGTCCTCTACCGTTACGACGAAACTGTGGTTGCCGGCATCGGCGACCATCGCGGGGTCTAGGGGGCGAACCACTCTGACGTCCCACAAGGTGGCTTCCACCCCCTCGGCCGAGAGTAGCGCTGTGGCCTCCTCGGCCGCCTCGAGGAGCTTGCCGACGGCCAGGATGCAGACCGAACCGTCGCCTCGGCGCACGGGCCTAGCGGAAAGACCCGAACCCACTTTGTCGGGTGGCACTTGCCGCGCGGCCGTCTTCGGGTAGCGAACGACCGCCGGCCCCGACAGCTCGACGGCCGAGGCGAGCATCACCTTAAGTTCTTGGGCCGAGGAAGGGGCGAAGATCGTCATCCCCGGGATCTTCAGGCAAAGGGCCATGTCTAAGATGCCGTGGTGGCTCGGGCCGTCGTCTCCAGTTATGCCGGCGCGGTCGAGCGCGAACACGACGGGCAGCCCGTGCAGCCCCACGTCGAGGTTGAGCTGGTCGAAGGCCCTAGCCAGGAACGTCGAGTACACGGCTACCACTGGCCGCAACCCGCCTATCGCCATGCCGGCGGCAGAAGTGACGGCAGCCTGCTCGGCGATGCCCACGTCGAAGAAGCGGTCCGGCCAGCGCTCCTGGAACGGTAGGAGCCCCGTGGGCCCCGGCATCGCTGCCGTGATGCTGACGAGATCCGGGTGGCCTTCGCCAAGTTCGAGCATCGCCTCGCTGAAGGCCAGCGTGTAGCCCTTAAGCGCCCGCGAGGCGTCGGTCGGGCCGACTGCGGGGTCGAACGAACCCGCGTCATGGAGGCACTTTTCCTCGTCGTCCTCCGCTGGTTTGTACCCGCGGCCCTTTTTGGTGAGGACGTGGACGACGATCGGGCCGTCGTAGGCAGCTGCCTGGCGGAACGCCTGTTCCATGCCGGCGATGTCGTGGCCGTCCAGTGGCCCCACATAGCGGACGCCTAAGGTCTCGAAAAACACCGGCGGCTCGATCACTTCCCTCACGGCGGAGTACAGGCCCTGCAGGCTGGAGTACGCGAGGTTGCCGACCTTGGGGAGGTCCCGCACCTTGGACTCGACCCGCCGGCGTGCCGAACTGACGCCGGGGTGGAGCCTGAGGCGCGTCAGGCTCTCCGAGAGCCGCGAGACCGTCGGAGCGTAGCTACGACCGTTGTCGTTCAGTATGACGATCACCCGCGAACCGCTGTGGCCCAGGTTGTTGAGCCCTTCGTAGGCCATCCCCCCAGTGAGCGCCCCGTCTCCGACGATCGCGACTACCCGCCGCCCAGGGTTGCTGCTCCGCTTGATCGCGGCTGAAAGCCCGTGGGCATAGCTGAGTGCCGTAGACGCGTGGCTGTTTTCCACCCAGTCGTGCACCGATTCCGCACGAGACGGGTAACCCGACAACCCGTTGGCCTGCCGCAGGGTCCCGAACATCTCTCGCCTACCCGTCACGATCTTGTGGACGTAGGCCTGGTGGCCGGTGTCCCAGATCAGGTAGTCGCGCGGCGAATCGAACACCCTGTGGACTGCAAGGGTCAGCTCGACCACGCCAAGGTTGCTCCCGAGGTGACCGCTGTTGGCCGTTGAGACGGCCTGAACGACAAACTCCCTGATCTCGCCCGCCAGCACCTCGAGCTGCTCGTAACTGAGCCTCCGCAGGTCGCTCGGGCCGTTGACTGTTTCCAGCAGCACGCACCCACGCTAGCGCCCCGGTCGCTTGGTATGGAGAAGCACTAGCTTGACCGCTATGCCTGAACGCACAGCGGTGCCGCTGCGCCACTTCGTGACGAGCAACCCACTTTCCGGTCCGTACCCGGAGGGCTTCGAGCGGGCCATTTTCGCGATGGGCTGTTTTTGGGGGGCTGAGAGGCTCTTTTGGGAAGCCCCAGGGGTATGGGTGACCGCCGTTGGGTATAGCGGCGGGAGCGTCCCGGGCCCGACCTACGAACAGGTGTGCACGGGAAGGACAGGGCATGCAGAGTCGGTGCTGGTTGTCTTTGACCCGGGCGCGACCAGCTACGAAGAACTGCTCCTGCTCTTTTGGGAAAGCCACGACCCTACCCAGGGGATGCGCCAGGGAAATGACGTAGGCACGCAGTACCGTTCAGCGATTTTTTGGACTACTGAGGCCCAGGCGAGGGCGGCGGAGCGTTCGCGCGACTCCTACGAGGCCCGTCTTGGCGCCGCAGGCTACCCTCCCATCACAACCCAAGTCGAGCCTGCGGGAGACTTTTGGCTGGCCGAGGAGTACCACCAGCAGTACCTGGCGAAGAACCCGTTCGGTTACTGCGGGCTCGGGGGGACGGGCATCAAGATGGCCGAGCCGTTCCACCTGTCGAGCTGAGGCGCGCCCTGCCAGTAGTGTGCGGGCAGTAGTGTGCGGGGCCGGTAGCGTGCGGGCACGCGCCCCCGTGGCCGGCACGGTCTGTGCGAGTTGTCACCTGCGGCCCGTTCGCCTATGACGCCGCTGCCACCGATGAGCTGCTGCCGGACGACCCGCTGCTTGATGAGCCGCCAGACGAAGACCCAGACCCGGTGGAGCCAGATCCCGAGGAACCGCTGCCCGAAGCAGATCCCACCGAGGCATCGCTCTTCGAGCCGCCCGCGTCCTTGTTGGCTTCCGAACTGCCCGAAGAGCCGTTGGCGGAGCCGACCTTCGCTTTGCGCCCGTCAGAGCGGCTGTCAGTCCTGTAGAAGCCGCTTCCTTTGAAAGCGATGCCGATGTTGCCGAAGACCTTGCGCAGTTGGCCTCCGCACGCGGGGCACTCGCTGATCGGGTCGTCCTTGAAGGATTGGACGATCTCAAGGTGCTCTCCGCACGACTTACAGGCGTACTCGTAGGTAGGCATCAGCAAGACCCTTTCGTTAGCACTCTCGGGTGGCGACTGCTAAGTTTATCCGCTCGCCTGGCGTTCATGGCGTTGGGGCTGGCCGGCAAGCCCTACCTAGGTGGTAGAACGAAGCGGGTGGGTGGGCTGCGCCTCGGAGCCACCTCGGGGCCAACCGGGCAAACCACCGAACGCTAACAAGGAACCAAGGAACCAAGCAACCAAGCAAGCCAGGAGGCACGCCGTGGCTCAAAGAGTACATAAGGCCGTCATCCCCGCTGCGGGATTGGGGACGAGGTTCCTCCCGGTCACCAAGGCGCAGCCGAAGGAGATGCTGCCCCTCGTGGACAAGCCTGCCATCCAGTACGTGGTCGAGGAGGCCGTGTCTACGGGGATCACCGACATCTTGGTGATCACAGGCCGGGGCAAGCGGAGCCTGGAGGACCACTTCGACCGCTCCTTCGAGCTGGAGTACTACCTCGAACAGGCCGGAAAGTCGACGGAAGTGGCCGAGATGCGCCGTATCGCCGAGATGGCCAACATCCACTACCTCCGTCAAGGCGAGCCTCGCGGGCTCGGCCACGCTGTGTCCGTCGCCGCCGAGCACGTCGGTGAGGGCCCCTTCGCCGTCCTCCTGGGCGACGACATCATGCACCCAGACGCCGGCGTGCTCCAAGGCATGCTCAACACCTTCGAGCAGACTGGCCACTCCGTGGTCGCCTTGAAAGAAGTGCCCGGTGACGACATCTCGTCTTATGGCTGTGCGGCAGTCCGGCCCCTCGAGGGCAACCTCGTCCAGATCGAGGACCTGGTCGAGAAGCCGGCGGCCGCCGAAGCGCCGTCCAACCTCGCGGTCATGGGGCGCTATGTGTTTGGGCCAGGGATATTCGATGTCCTTGCCGAGACCAAGCCGGGCCGTGGCGGCGAGATCCAGCTCACAGACGCGATCAAGATGCTGGCGCAGCGCGAGCCGGTCTACGGCTGGACCTTCCAAAACGGCCGCTTCGATGTCGGCAACAAGCTCGAGTACCTCCAGGCCACTGTCGAGCTCGCCCTGGAAAGGGAGGACATCGGGCCAAGGTTCAGGAAATTCCTCGTCGAGCGCCTGTCGCGCGACGACTCCTGAGCCCTTTGTCCAAGGAGTGTGCAGCAAATTAGGTGCTGCAAACCCTAGCTTGGGACCATGAGCCGCCCGCTCCTCGACACCTTCGGCCGTCAGGTCCTCGACCTGCGGATCTCCATAACCGACAGGTGCAACTTCCGTTGTCGCTACTGCATGCCCGAGGAGGGGATCACGTGGCTGCCGCGCTCGGAGGTCCTGAGCTTCGAGGAACTGGGACGCGTCGCCCGCGTCATGGTGGAGCACTTCGGCATTACTTCGGTGCGCCTTACTGGAGGGGAGCCGACGATGCGCGCCGGGCTCCCCGACCTCGTGGCAATGCTCGCCAGGCTCCCCGTGGAACTGTCCATGACCACCAACGGCTCGACGCTCTCGCGCCTGGCTGGCCCGCTGGCTTCGGCCGGCCTGGACCGCGTCACCATTTCCCTGGACTCCCTCCGAGCAGAGCGCTTCGCCGCGATAGCCGGGCGCGACATGCTCCCCGCAGTGCTGGCGGGGATCGAGGCCGCTCGCTCAGCCGGCCTGGCCCCGCTCAAGCTGAACACGGTCCTAGTGCGCGACGTCAATGACGACGAGGTCGTAGACCTGGCCCGTTACGGGCGAGAGGTGGGCGCCGAAGTGCGCTTCATAGAGTTCATGCCGCTCGACGCCTCCGGCGAGTGGTCGGCTTCTCAGGTCGTACCTGCCAGTGAGGTGCTCGAACGCGTGGGCGCCGTTTACCCGCTCGAGCCCTTCGGCGCCCGCGGCACTGAACCCGCTGAGCGCTACCGCTACCTAGACGGCGGCGGGACGCTGGGGGTCGTGGCCAGCGTGACCAGGCCGTTTTGCGGTAGCTGCGATCGTGTCCGCCTGACCGCAGACGGGGAGCTGCGCAGTTGCCTTTTTTCGGTGCGCGAGCGCGACCTGCGGACGCTGCTCCGAAGTGGAGCGACGGACGAGGAGCTGGCCAGGGCTGTCGAGGAGGAAGTGGCGGCGAAGTGGGCAGGTCATGCGATCGGCCGGGTCACCTTCGTGCGGCCCACGCGCAGCATGAGCCAGATCGGCGGCTGAAAGCGGCGGAGGGGGCGGGCTCCCAGGACCTGCCACCAGGACTTGTGCTCGGGCTTGGGTCGCGCCGCCCGATCGTCCTAGACTCCCATCAATGCCCGAACGCGGCCTGACCCACGTCGACCCCCTGGGCCGTGCCCGCATGGTCGACGTAACTCCCAAGGAGCCGACGCACAGGCGTGCCGTTGCCCGTTGCCGAGTCCACATGTTGCCGGAGACGACAGCCAAGGTGGCGAACAACGCGATTACCAAAGGCGACGTCCTCGCTGTTTCCAGGGTGGCTGGCATCCAGGCCGCCAAGCAGGCCGCGCAACTAATACCACTTTGCCACCCGCTTTTGGTCGGCGCCGTCGCGATTAATTTTATGATCGGCGACGACCACGTCGAGGTGGAGACCCAAGTCGAGACCGTCGACCGCACGGGTGTCGAGATGGAGGCGCTCACCGCCTGCGCGGTTGCCGCCCTCACCATCTACGACATGTGCAAGTCCTATGACCGGACGATGGTCATAGGGGAGCTCGCACTTTGGGAGAAGACTGGGGGGCGTACCGGGCACTGGCGCCGGGATGCCGAGAGCTCCGGCGTAGTGCCCATGGAAGGCGCCAAGATTTTGCCGATTGAGGAAGAAATAGACGGCCTCATCGGCGGCGATGGGCCGGCTGTCCCCTAGGGGCGGCCCCTTCACGAGAGAGGATCCACCACTTTTGCATTTGCCCGGGCTACCGTCGCATGCGGGTATGGGTGTGGAGCTGCTTGTCGCAGGCCTATGGGCGGGAGTGCTCGCCTACTGGATTTGGACGAGGCGGCCTGCGGCCGACACTGTGGGGATGTTCCACGAGAAGCTACAGGTGCTCGAGCGAGCTACTCCTACGCGTGTGGCGCCAGCCAACCGGCTGGCCGGCCCGAGCGCTGTGGTCGATCGATCCGCCGAGAGGGCGCTTCCCCGCCAGGTGGCTGTCGCTGCCGCGGTCAACAAGCGGTGCGAGCTTCGCCGCAGGCGCAGGGACGTCCTTGTGATGCTCGCCGGCGCTTCGGTGGTCACCCTTTTGGCGGCAGTGTTCTCGGGTTCGAGTGTCGCCCTCGCGTTCCAGGTCTCCTCCGACTTGGCCCTGGCCGCCTACGTTTACATGCTCTCGAGCGCGAGCAGGGCTCGCGTGGCGCCGGGCAGTGCGGCCCGCCCTGCCTTTTATCGGTCGTCTTACGGGCCTTCGTACCGGGCGCCTTCCCCTCCGCGGCGAGCCAGCGTTCCGTGGCAGCCTGCGAGGCTTGCCAGCGCGCCGGAGCGCGTCCCCGCCTACCACGGCTTCTACGGCGTCCCGGTTGGTGCCGGCGCAGCGCGGGGCTCCTACGGGGACTTCGACAGCTACGCCAGCCTTGCCTAGCGCGGCCTTGCCTAGCGCGGCCTTGCCTAGCGCGGCCTTGCCTAGCGCGGCCTGGCATGGCGGAGCCCGGTCGTGAGCGAGCGGGGCTATAGCAGTCGAAGCTCCGTCGCACATTTTGCTGCGCCCCTTTGCCTCGATGACGGGCACACTGGGTGCCATGGCGCTGGCTTCTGCCGAGCTTCCCTCTGCTAGGGAGCTCTCGCGCGAGCCCCTGCTCGCGGTCCGCGGTCTTCGCGTCTCCTTCGGTTCGCTCGAGGTCCTAAACGGTGTCGATTTCGAGGTCCATCCCGGCGAGGTCGTTGCGCTGACGGGTGAAAACGGCGCCGGCAAGTCGACCACCGTCCGCTGCGTCGCCGGCGACCTCGTCCCAACGGCTGGCGAGGTGACCTTCGCCGGCAACAGGGTCCGTGGGCCGGCCCCGGGGGGTGCCCGAGGGCTCTCTGTTGTGTGGCAGGACGCCGCCGTGTGCTCCAACCTCGATGTCTCCGCCAACCTTTTCCTCGGCCGTGAGCGGCGCCGTTACGTACTGTCGGAGACCAAAGAGGCCCGCGCCGCCAACGCGACCCTTGCCTCCTACGGCATTGGGTTTGGCGGGTCGCGGCCTGTCCGGGGCCTTTCTAAGGGGCAGCGCCAGCTGCTTTCAGTGGTGAGGGCGATGCAGGCCGAACCACGGCTCCTCGTGCTCGACGAACCAACTCTTTCCCTCGACGCCCACGCGGCCCGCCAGGTCGAAGATCTGATCGCGCGCCTGAAAGCGGCTGGGACCACCGTCCTGCTCGTGTCCAACGACATAGAGGAGGTTTTTGCGCTCGCCGACCGGATCCTCGTGCTCCACCGAGGCCGGATCGTCGCCGACCTCGTTCCTTCCGGCACCCACCCCGACGAGGTGGTGGCGATCATGTCGGGCCACGACCCGGTCACGACTGCCCGCCACCAGCTGGGGCGCCTGCAGAGCCTCGTGGACCAGCTGGCCAAGGCCGAGGCGAGCTCTTCCTTACCTCTCGTCCTCTCCGCGCTGGCTTCGTCGCTGTCGACGCGCCAGCTGTGCATCCACCTGGTCGAAGGCACGACGCTCCGTCTCGTTGCGGCGGCGGGCTTGCCTCGTGAGCTGGTCGACGCGTGGGCCGTCCTACCCGTGGGAGCCGGCGGCGGCCCGATGGGGTGGGTGGCCGAGACGGGCGGGCCCGTCGTGGACGAGGACATCGGCAAGAGCCCGACATGGCCGCAGTTCCAAGCGCTGGGGCGTTTTGCGGGGGTCCGCAGTTCCTGGTCCGTGCCGCTCATCGGGTCGAGCGGCCTGATTGGCGTGATAACGGGCTGCAGGTCGTTTGCCGGGCGGCCCCCGAGGGACGAGGTCGACCTGGTGTCCATCTATGCGGGGTACGCAGCCGGCGCGATCGAGCGGGACCGGCTGTTCGAACAGGTTACGACCAGGAACAGGGTGCTCGAAACGATCCGGGAGGTCCTAGAGACACTGGCGGGCCCGGAGCCGTTTTCGAGTGGGCTGCTCGGGGCGCTCCGTTCGCTCCAGGGCGGCCTCAGCGCGAGCGAGGTCGAGCTGTGGGCCCAAGAGGCGGGAGGGCTGCCTCGCTGCACGGCCATGGTCGACCCAGGCGGTGAAGCGCGCCTCGACCCGGGCGGGCGGGACCCCGCGGACGCGGCACTGGTGCTCGCTCGTGCACCTCGTTCCTGGGTGCCGCTTCGGACTCAAGCCGGTGCTACCGCCGCGCTCGCGAGCGGCCTGGCGGTCCCCACGGGCGCGGTGGCGCTGGTTGCCCGCTGGAGCGGCAGCGAACCCCCGGAGTACGCTGAGGCGCTCCTCGGCGACGCCGCCAACTCGGTCCGTTTGGCGCTCGAGCGCGGCGAGGCAGAGGAGGCGCACCAGCAGGCCGCGGCACTGCGCCGTTCTCACCAGCTCCAGAGGGACTTCCTGTCCCGCTTGAGCCACGAGCTGCGCACGCCCCTCACGGCCATCAGGGGGTACGCGAGCAGCTTGCTTGCCTCCGACGTCACCTGGGACGAGGACTCGAAGGCACGCTTTTTGAACCGGATCGCGGACGAATCGGCGCGCCTTGGCCGTCTCGTCGGCGACCTTCTCGACTTCTCTGCGATCGAGTCCGGCATTCTCAGGCTGCAGCCCGACTGGTGCGACCCGGCGCTCGTCGTAGAGGCGGCAGTCTCGTGCCTGCCTCCAGAGCGGGCGGGCGCCGTCAACGTGGAGTGCCCGGAAGTGTTGGCGCCTCTTTGGGCCGACCACGACCGCTTGGAGCAGGTCTTTGTCAACCTGCTCGACAACGCCTTGTCCCACAACCGCCCTGGTGTGCAAGTCCGCGTCGAGGTCTTCATGGAGGGGCCCGCCACCCTCGCCGTCCGTGTGGCCGACGACGGGGACGGCCTATCCGAAGACCTCCGCTTTTTCCTTTCCTCTCCTATCGGCGAGCACGTGCCGACTGGCGCATCTCGCCGGACGGGGCTCGGGCTCAGCATCGCGAGGGGGATCGTGGCGGCCCACGGCGGCGAGATGGTGCTGGAGAGTGCCGCACAAGGTGCGTCGTTCCTAATCCGGTTGCCGGTCGAAGGCCCAGGGGAGGCGGCCGCATGAGCGACGTGGCTACCGGCAGCGCCGCCGGCTCGCGAGCCCCCGAGCGGCGGACGAAGGCGCTGTTGATCGAGGACGACCCGAACATCGTCGACTTGATCCGGAGCAACCTCATGGTGCGCGGTTACGAGACGTGCATCTCGCCTGATGGGTCGCGCGCCCTCGAACTGCTCGAGACCGAGTCGCCCGACATCGTGCTGCTCGACCTCATGTTGCCCGGTGCGGATGGTTTCGACCTGTGCCGGGAGATGCGAGAGCGTTCGAACGTTGGGATTATCGTCGTGTCGGCTCGTGGCGGCCAGCAAGACAAGGTGGACGCCCTCAACTTCGGTGCGGACGACTATATGACCAAACCCTTTGGCATCGAGGAGCTGCTTGCGCGCATCACCGCTACCCTGCGCAGGACCCGGCCTGCCGAGCCACCGGACACGGCCCCGCTCCGAATCTCTGCCGGCGACCTCGTCGTCGACCTAGAAGCGCGCCTCGTCACCAAGGCCGGCGCGGTGGTGCACCTCACGCCTACCGAGTTTGCCCTCCTTCGCGAGCTGGCCGTCAACCGCGGCAAGCTCCTCACTCACGCGCAGCTGCTCCGGAGGGTCTGGGGCCAGGGCTATGCGACCGAGACCGAGTACGTAAGGGTCTATGTACGCCGGCTCAGGGCGAAGCTTGAGAGCGCCGGCGGCCCGCCCCTCATTTTAACCCAGCCTAGAGCGGGCTACCGTTTCGTTACCGACTAGGGAATTAACATATTATTAACGGCGTCGCTTCGCCGTTAACGGTTGCGTTCACAGCTTGTGCCCTAAGTTCAGCTCCGCCGGAGCCACCTGGGGGGTCCCGGCTGTTCCGAGGTACCTACAAAGGGGAAATACATGAAACTTTCCAGAAAAGTTGTCACCGTCGGGACGGCGTCCGCCTCATTGGTTGCGCTTGTCGGCGCCATGGTGGGCCAAGTTCCTTCTGCTTTTGCTGCTCCTCCCATCTCGGTGAGCAGTTTCACCCGCTCTTTCAGCGTCATGGCTTCGTTGAAGCCCATTACAGCCAAGGGCTCGGGCGGCATCGGGGCGATCTTGCCCGACACTGTTTCGTCCACCCGATATGTGGAGTTCGACGCCCCTTACTTGACGCAAGCCATGAAGACGGCGGGCCTTAGCTCTGCCGACATCTCAGTGGTAAACGCACATGGCAGCGACGCGACCGAGTATTCCGATGCCCAGGCAGCCATCGCACGCGGCGACAAGGTTTTGATCATGGACCCGCTCGATTCCGGCGTCGGTGCCAAGATCGAGTCCTACGCAGCGTCGCATGGCGTCAAGGTGATCGACTACGACCGCCTCACCCTCGGCGGTAGCCGTTCCTATTATGTGAGCTTCAACAACGTCCATGTGGGCCAGCTGCTCGGGAAGGGCCTGACTAGCTGCGTCAGCGCCTGGGGCGTGAAGAAGCCGCAGGTGCTCGTCATGCGGGGCGCGCCCACCGACAACAACGCGACGCTCTTTTACAACGGTTATTGGTCCGTGCTCAACCCTCTTTTCAAGAGCGGCAAGTACACGCTCGTTGGGCAGCCCCCGGGCACATGGACACCGACGGTCGCCCTGACGGAGTTCCAGCAGGCCTACACGGCCCACCCGAACATAAACGCAATCCTCATGCCCAATGACGAAAACGGCGCGCCCATCATCAAGTACCTCCAGAGCAAGGGTATAAAGCCGCGGACGCTTCCCGTGACGGGCCAGGACGCCACTCTGACCGGTCTCGGCAACATATTGACTGGTTACCAGTGCGGCACGGTCTACAAGCCCATCTACTTGGAGGCTCAGGGCGCCGTGGCGCTCGCTGTGTACTTGCGTGCAGGCATGACCCCGCCGAGCTCGCTCGTCAATGGCACGACGATGGACACGGTCGCGCACAAGGCCGTGCCCTCGGTCCTCATGACGCCCGAGTGGGTCACTACCAAAAACATCGCCAGCACGGTTATTGCCGACAAGTTCGTGCCGCCGGCCCAGCTCTGCGCCGCTCCGTACGCCACGGCAGCCGCTTGCAAAGCCGCCGGCGTCAAGCCGTAGGGCCTATAGTCATCACCTATTTGAGAGCGCCTGGGCTGTCCTGCACGGCTCAGGCGCTCGCGTCACCTGCGCTTGGTTGACCGGGCGCACGAAGGAGGGTCCTGGGGTGCCTCAAGAGTTACTAGAGAGGGGGAAGCCTCTCCTTGAGCTGCGGGGATTGCGTAAGAACTTTGGTCCCGTGAGGGCACTTTCAGAGGTCGACCTAACAGCTACGGCGGGAGAGGTGACGGCCCTCTGCGGCGACAACGGAGCGGGAAAGAGCGTCACGATCAAGATCATCTCGGGCATCGTCGTCCCAGATGGTGGCGAGATCCGCTGGCGGGGAGAGCCCGTGCACATCCACTCTCCCAAGGACTCAGCGGAGCTCGGTATTGCCACTGTGTACCAGGACCTCGCTCTTTGCGACAACCTGGACATCGTGCAGAACATGTTCCTCGGCCGTGAGCTGTCGAATATGTCCGTCCTAGACGAGGCGCCCATGGAGACGGCGGCGAGGCGGACGTTGGCGGACCTCCACGTGACCACCGTCCGTTCGATCCGTCAACCGGTGGCGTCGTTGTCCGGTGGGCAGCGCCAGTCGGTAGCCGTCGCCCGAGCCGTTCTTTGGAACTCACAGCTCATGATCCTCGACGAGCCGACGGCCGCCCTTGGCGTGGCTCAGACGGCCATGGTGCTCCAGCTCGTGCGTCGTCTTGCGGAGCAGGGCTACGGGGTCATGATCGTGTCGCATAACCTAAACGACGTTTTCGAGGTCGCTGACCGTATAGCGGTCCTCCGCCTCGGTGAGGTAGTCGCCGAAGGCCCGGCCTCTGGGTTCGACCGCCAGAGCGTCGTCGAGTACATGACGACGGGCCGGCTAACGGGGCGCGACGGCGCCCCGGCAAATAGTGGTGTGGTTGCTGGTAGTCCTGGCGGTGCCGGCCGTACTGAGGGGGAGGCCTGAGATGGCAGTTACGCCAGAGATGGGCACCGGGAAGCCCAATAGCGACGAGGGTGGCGCGCAAGGCATCAGGCAGGCGGAGCCCACGACCCAAAAGGACGGTTACTCCCTGGATTTGGAAGAGACGTCGGTGACCGCTGCCCTCGCGGCCGCGCCTGAAGTCGTCGCCAGCGACCTGGCGACCTACCTACGAGCGTGGTGGCAGCGGGTCCGTTCCGGTGAGAGCGGCGTCCTCCCGGTCGTGGTCGGCCTCGTCGTCATCGTCCTCGTATTTGAGATAAAGACGTCGCTTTACCTTTCTGCCGGCAACGTCGTCAACCTTCTAAACCAAGCGGTGGTCTTTGTCCTTTTCGCCATGGGCGAAGTCTTCGTCCTGCTACTCGGCGAGATCGACCTCTCGATGGTGTTCAACGCGGGTATCGGGGCAGGGATCGTCGCGGCATTTGTCGTCCACCCCTACGACTTCCCGTGGTGGCTCGCCATCTTGTGCGGCCTTGCCGCGACGACTGTCATAGGGCTCATCCTCGGGACGCTCATTACCCGTCTTCGCCTTCCCAGCTTCATCGTGACGTTGGCTGCCTACATAGGGCTCCAAGGCGTGATGCTCTGGATGTTCGACACGTTGCCGATCGCCGTCGGTGGCGTGATATCGGTGTCCAACAAGGTGCTCCTCGATTTCGTAAACGGCAACCTCTCCCCGACTGCGAGTTGGGTCGCCATGGTCCTAGCAGTCGCGGTCTTCGGGGGCCTGACCATCTTTCGCGACGTCCGCAGGAAGGCCGCGGGCCTGGTGACGCCGCCCTTCGGCCTCACCCTGTCCAAAGTGGGCGTGGTCGCAGCCGCTGGTGTGGTGCTCGTGTGGGTTTGCAACATCAACAGGGGCACCGGTACGACAAAGGTCAGAGGGGTCCCGTGGTCGATACCGATCGTGCTCGTTTTGTACTTCGCTTCTACGTTCCTGCTTAGCAGGACGCGTTTCGGCCGCTACATCTACGCGATCGGGGGCAACGCCGAAGCCGCCCGGCGCGCTGGGATCAACGTCCGGATGGTGCGGACCGTGGCGTTTTTGATCTCGGGGCTCTTCGCTGGCCTTGCCGGCGTCATGTACCTCTCCCAGTTGGGCTCGATCTCCACCAACATCGACCCGAGCTACGTGTTGTTCGCCGTGGCCGCCGCAGTTATCGGTGGTACGAGCCTGTTTGGTGGGAGGGGCAAGCCCCTCCACGCCGTTCTCGGAGGTCTCGTAATTGCGGCCGTTTACAACGGCATCTACCTGATCGGTCTCGGGGCAGCCGCCACCGAAATGGTGACTGGCCTCGTGCTGCTCGTGGCAGTGACGGTCGACTCCGTTGCCCGCCGGGGCGGCCAGAAAGAGGCCGTCTAGCGCGTCGGGGGCCGGGTTTTCGCTCCGGCGTCGCCCTTCCCCATCGGCGACGACCTGCAATCTGGCTAACCTGCGCCGGCAAACCGTGCTCTCGCGAATGAAAATAGGCCCGATAGGCGGGAGGCGGGGGTTTCACAAGGTTCATGGCGCCTTGGTCCGGCTCGCGAGGTCAGCTGGTGAGTCCGATCCGGTAGATGGCGCCGAAGCGACCTGGGCCCCAGGGTTGGAGCACGAACATGTACGTTGCGTGTATGACCAGCGGAGCAGGTACGGGTGCCATGTGCAGTTGGTCGCATCCGGGCGGCGCAGGCAAGGAGGCGACGGTTTTGTAGCTGGTCGCTGCGGGGTCGGCCTCGAGCACCGACCTCGTGCAGGGCCCGCCCGTTACTGCCCAGATCCGGTTTTCCGGCGCACCTAAGTAGGCCACCGTGCCCACCGGAGCCGCCTGGCCCAGGGCCGGCGAGACGTCCACCCGCCACAGGAGCGTCTCGGGGCCGGACCGAGTGCTGCCCACCCGGTACTCAACGGCACCACGCCTGCTGGTGGTGCCGACCCACAGCGTTTGCCCCCAGCCGGCCAACCATCGAAGGCCGGTCGCCTTCACAACCAGCTCCGGCGCGCCTAACCCCAGGCCCACGTGGTACAAGCCGGGCTCAACGGGCGGCCCGAGCGCTCTCTCGGCGGTGAACCAGAGGCCGGCCTTGTTGGCAAAGAGCAAAGGCCGGGAAACCTCAGGGACCGACACTCGGCCGGCCACGAGCCCGGTCGCCTGGGAGATGACCAGGAGCTGGCCGCCCCGCTCGGCCAGGGGCACGTAGGCCCACATGTAGCCGGCGCCGTAGACGACCTCGGGTTCGGTACCCACAAGGGCGGTGTAGCGGAGCAAGACAGGGCCGGTCGAGGGCTTGCCATCTGGCAGGGCACGAGCAACGCGGAAGGTCGACCCGTTTATCACCCCGGGCGCCGCGTTCTCAACAGGGAGCACCTGCTCGGAGAAAATCCGTGGGTCGTTGCACGGCCCAACCGCCTGTCGAGAGAGCGCCAAGGTCCGCGGGTCTACGACGGCGCTCCGGCAGAGGCCGGGCCTCGCCGGCGCTGGAGCGGAGCTGAGCGGGCTCCCGGCGGGCCCACCGGAGAGGACCAATTGGCCGTGGGCGAGCGAGAGCGACTGGTAGAGGCCGGCGCTAGGTAGGCGGGCTGAGGTGACGGCCGCCCCGGCACCGGCTGAGATGGGACCAGGCCTCGGCGCGCGGGCCCTGGAGCCGGCTAGCAACGAGAACACGATCACGGCCACCACGAGGACGATGGCACTGGCGCTTGACGTCAATAGCTTGCGTGCCCGACCGCCGGCCAGCCGCTCACGCTGTCCTCTTGCCCGTCTGTGGCTGTCCATCTCTGGCTCGTCTTGCCTGTTCCAGGCAGCCTACATGCGGCGCGAAGGGTGCGGGTGCGTCGCCGGCGTGCCGGCGGCTAGGCTGTGGCCGTACGGGGGTGTAGCTCAGCCCGGAAGAGCGCTACGTTCGCATCGTAGAAGTCGCCGGTTCAAATCCGGTCACCTCCACAAGCAAAATGGCTGTTCAGGCGGTATCTGCAGCCAGATAAGCAGTTTAGTGCCACGGGAGTGTGCGCGATTCGTGCGCGACGCCTCTGTGGAACTGGGCGGCGGACCACTATCGCTAGTAATAGGCGGGGAACTGAGGCACCGGTCGGCCGGATGTGTGCAGGTCCACCACACGTCAGCCGTAAGCATTCAGTTGCGTCACGAACGCAGCCCGGAGGTGTTCATGTAGGGGGTCCTCTTGAACGAGCGACTGCCTCTACTGCCTCTACGGTGGCACGCACGACTTCCTCACCAACCACACCGAAGACCTCCGTTGGCGCCACAGCTTCGTCGACATGCACCGGGCGGGGACGCGGGAGGCCGCGCGAACCCCCGCAGACCAAGTTGTTCCTGGCGGAGACCATAACCAACCCCCTGGCCCGGGTCGGCCTACTGGACGAGGCGGTCGCCTTCGGGCGCCGGGAGGGCCTCCTCACGGTCATCGACAACACCTTCGCGACCCCGGTCCACTTCCGTCCTCTTTCGGCCGGCTTCGACCTTTGCTTCCATAGCGCGACCAAGTACCTGGGCGGCCACTCCGACGTTGTGGCAGGTTGCGTCATGGGGAGCACCGGGCTGGTCGAGCGGGTGCGAAGGGCCCTCAACCACTTCGGGGGCAGCCTCGACCCCCACACCGGGTTCTTGCTCGCCCGTGGGGTGAAGACGCTCGCAGTGCGGGTCCAAGGCCCACAACGACAACGCCATGGCACTGGCCCGCTTGCTCGCCGGCCACCCTGCGGTCGCTGCCGTGGGAGGCTGGCGAAGCCCCTGCTCGGCCGGGTCCGCCTGGCATACCCGGCGGTGAGCCTTGGCTGCGTCGAGACGCTCATCATCCAGCGCGCGGTCACGGCCCACGACGGTATGCGCCCCGAGGACCGAGAACGCCTCGGCATCGGCCCAGACCTGGTCCGAGTCAGCTGCGGCATCGAAGCCGCGCAAGACCTCATCGCCGACTTCAGCCAAGCCCTCGCAGGATTATGAGCTCTGGCCAGGGCGTGCCAAGGCCCGTGATGAGCGCACACGACGAGGAGCCGTCGACCTACAGGCCAAGTGGGGGCGAACTGGATGTGAAGCACCGTCGGCGGGTCGCGAAGGCCCTGGCCGAGCGCATCGAGGTAGGCCCGGGGGTGGGCCGGGGGTGAAGGGGAGGAACCTTTGCTTGCCTACAGGGTAAAGGTCACCTACCCTAGGCCCTTCGACGTTGTCCCATGCTGCGTGCCTTGGCCCGTTGGGGCTGACTGCCGGCGCATGTTGGAACGGGTACTGGCCATCACGCGCAAGCCTGGGAGTGTTTCAGGATCGCGATGCCGTTGTCTATGCCGACATCGACGGGTTCAAGGACTTCAACTGCTACGGGAGCGCCGGGCGTACCTGGCGGGGAGCACTTGGCCTCGGCGGGCCGGCCATCGCAAAGGGCTAACCGTGGGCCACGGGGTGGCGCTAGTCCAGCCCAGAGAGCGGATCGGAGGGAGCGCGCGCCACAGTCCCCAAGATCTCTCATGTCGTGGCCGGTATAGCTAGCGAGCGAGGATCTCTTCGAGAACTCTCGGGCTTTGCCGAGGTCCGCCGGCGTCGCTCAGAGACGAACCCGTCACCACTCTCAGCGAAGGGACCTGACGTGAGCACGCCAGCGCTGCCCTGCGACTGCACGCCGACGAGCGCTATCAGTGGCCGGCTACCCAGTGGGGCTCGTAAGGCTCCTCGAGCTGCTCCACTTCTTGTGATGTCAGCTCGACTCCGAGCGCCCCAAGCAGGTCGCCTAGCTGCTCGGGCCG
>JAJYMM010000013.1 GCA_021787035.1 Actinomycetes bacterium | reverse complement strand
GTCTGCGAGGGGAGAGAACCCTTCACCGTGGTGGGGGCCATCGCCGGCGGGTAGCCCTGGGCCGGCGGGTAGCCCTGGGCCGGCGGGTAGCCCTGGGCCGGCCGTCTCGGGCGCCGGAATCCTGTAGCACGTAAGTACGGCTCGCCGGCCTTATCGACTACAGGAAAATCGCATCGGTCCCTTATATCGGTGGACGGCAGGCCCACCTGTTTGGTTAGCGTTGGCCGCGATGCCAAGGAATGCTTCTTCTCCTCCGATCCCCCCTTCAACCCTGTCGGCCTACCTGCGCTTCGGGACGATCGCCGGCGACACCGTGGCCTTCGTTACAGAAGACGACCTATGGACGGTGCCCGCTAAAGGAGGGCAGGCTAGGCGGGTCACGGCGGACCTCCTCGGCATCACACGCCCGGTTCTTTCCCCCGACGGGGAGCTCATAGCATTCACGAGCGCTTCGCAGGGCCAACTCGAGGTCTATGTAGTGCCAGCCGGCGGAGGGATGGCCAGCAGGCTCACATGGCTCGGTGGTCCTCACGACATGACCAAAGTGCTCGGCTGGACGCCTGATGGGCGGATCGTCTTCGCCAGCGATGCCGGCCAGCCTTTCTCCGGCTTGACGATGCCGTATGTCATCGGTACCGACGGCGCCCAGCCACCCGAGCCGCTCCCATACGGGCCGGTGGGCAACCTCTCCTTTGGCCCGATCGGCCCGATCGGCCCGATCGGCGCGACCAGCACGACCAGCACGACCAGCACGACCGGCGAGACCAGTGAAACGGGCCCGCCCAGTGAGGCTGGCCCCACTGGCCCCACTGGCCCCACTGGCCTGACTGGCCCCACTGGCCCCACTGGCCCGACCGGCCCGACCGGCCCGACCGGCCCGGCTGGTGAGACCGCCCCGACTAGCCCGGACCGTCAAAGGCCTGGTGTTGTGGTCGGCCGCAACACTGCCGACCCGGCCAGATGGAAGAGGTACAGGGGCGGAACTGCCGGCGTTTTATGGATAGACCTCGAAGGCAACGGTAACTTCAACATCCTGCTCCGGCCAGAAGTAGTGGGAGGAAACCTCGCCTCGCCGATGTGGGTTGGGCAACGTATCTATTTCCTCTCAGACCACGAGGGCATCGGCAACCTTTACTCTTGCTCGCTCGCCGGCACCGACATCCAACGGCATACGGACTTCGACGAGTACTACGCGCGACTTGCCTCGAGCGACGGCCGGCGCATCATCTTCCAAGTCGCAGCAGAACTTTGGCTTTACGATCCCGCCTCCGGCAGCCCCGAGCGCCTGCAGGTCGAGATCGGGAGCCCGCGCACCCAACGCCAGCCTCGCTTCGTTCCCGCCGACCGGTACCTCGGCAACTACGCGCTCGACAAGACCGGCGAGCAGGTTGTCATCGACACGCGGGGCAAGATGTTCAGCTTCGCTTCCTTCGACGGACCGGCCATCCAGCACGGGCACACCCAAGGTGTCCGCTACCGGCTGGCGAGCTTCCTCGGTGAGACCGGCCGTGCGGCCGCCGGCGAGGACGGGGCCGCCGGCGAAGACGGGGCCGCCGGCGGAGCCGGCAACCACACTGGCATGGTAGTGCTGAGTGACGCCAGCGGGACCGAGGCGCTTGAGATCCACCGGAGCGCCGTGATGGACCAGGGCCTGCCTCCGGTCCAAGGCGTCGATGTCCCCGCCCTCGGCCGCGCGCTCGAGCTCGTAGCGTCGCCCGATGGCGCCTGGTTGGCGGTCAGCGACCACAAGCACCAGCTTCTGCTGGTGCCGACATCCGGTGGCGAAAGCCGGGTTGCCGACGAGTCGGCCTTCGGGCCGATTAAGGACCTGGCGTGGTCGCCTGATAGCCAGTGGGTTGCCTACAGTTTCCAGGCGAGCGCCCAAACGTCTCACATAAAGCTGGCCCGCATTGGCGCCAGCGAGACCTTCCCCGTAACAGAAGCGAGGTTCCGCGATTTCTCACCATCCTTCGACCCGACTGGGACTTACCTTTATTTCCTCTCCACACGGACTTTCGACCCTGTTTATGACAGCTTGTTCTTTGACCTCGGGTTCCCGCTCGGAAGCAAGCCCTACTTGGTGACGCTGCAAGAGGATACGCCCTCACCGTTCCTCGTGCGCCCTCAACCCCGAAACCTGGCAGGAGAACGTGGGCCGATCGGCACCAGCAACGGTTCGGCGGCAACCAACCCCAAAACAGGCAGCGACCACGCCCAAAACGCGGGTGCCGACCGGGGCACCGGCACCGCGGAAGGCGCCGGCAATAAAGAGGCGGCGAAGCTAAACCCGACAACGACAGTAGGCATAGACCTCCACGGCATAACCAAAAGAGCCGTCGTGGTCCCCGTGGCCGAAGCACGCTACGAGTGCCTTGTCGCCCTAACGAACAAGGTCCTCCTTCTCTCCCGACCGCCCGAAGGTTCACTCGGGAGGAATTGGACCGCCGGTACCGCAGCGAACGCGACGCTCGAGTGTTACGACTTGGTGGAGGACCACAACGAGACGTGGCTCACCGGCATAGCGGATATCGAAGTGAGCGGGGACCGGACGCGCCTCGCCTACACGACAATCAACTCGAGCAACGACGGCCAAGAAGGCAGGCAGCTCCGCATTGTCAGCACCAGCGCGAAGCCCGACCCCGAGCTCGCAAAGGAAGCGCCAGGGCGGAGGAGCGGGCTCGTCGACCTGGGGCGAGTGCGCGTGCTGGTAGACCCAGGTGCGGAGTGGGCGCAGATGCTAAAGGAGGCATGGCGGCTCCAAGTCGATCACTTCTGGACCGAGGACCTTTCCGGTGTCGATTGGCCAAGGGTGCTGGAGCGCTACCTGCCGCTCGTGGACCTGGTCGCCACCAGAAGCGAGCTTTCCGACTTGATCTGGGAAATGCAAGGTGAGCTCGGCACTTCTCACTCTTATGAGATAGGCGGCGAGTACCGCGAGGCCCCTCCATGGGGCCAGGGCCACCTCGGTGCAGACTTCGCGAGGGACTCGGCCGGGCGATGGGTGGTCACCAGGCTCGTCCCGGGCTCCAGCTGGGAACCCAAGGAGGCCTCTCCCCTCCTCACGCCCGGCGCCCAGATCCAGCCGGGGGTTGCGCTCTTGGCAGTAAACGGACAGCGCGTCGAACCAAAGAGAGGTCTCGGCCCCCTACTTGCCAATCAAGCTGGGACCCCGGTCGAGCTCACCGTTGCCGACCCAACAGTGATGGCCGGCTCCACTTCGACCTCCGCGAGGGTCAAGGGGCGGGAGGCTCCCCGGCGGGTCGTCGTCCCCACTCTCGCCGACGAAAGACCCCTCCGCTACCGCGACTGGGTTGACACCAACAGGGAAAAAGTGCTTGACGCCACTGGAGGCCGGTCCGGCTACCTCCACATCCCCGATATGGGGCCGCGCGGCTGGTCAGAATTCCACCGCTCTTACCTTTCCGAGGTTGAACGCGACGCGCTCGTTGTCGACGTCCGCTTCAATGGCGGCGGTCACGTGTCCGGCCTCATCTTGGAAAAGCTTGCTCGCCGCCGTATCGGCTGGGACGTGCCCCGCCGAGGCGCTCCCGTGCCCTACCCACAAGAGGCTCCCGTCGGCCCGCTCGTGCTCGTCACCAACGAACTGGCGGGTTCCGACGGGGACATATTCACCCACGGGTGGAGGATGCTCGGGCTTGGACCGGTCGTAGGTACGAGGACCTGGGGCGGTGTGATCGGTATCGAGGCCAACAAGCGTTTGGTCGACGGGAGCCTCACAACGCAGCCCGAGTACGCCTTCTGGTTCGACGACGTCGGCTGGGGGGTGGAAAATGTGGGCGCCTTCCCAGAAGAAGAAGTCCTCTATCCCCCACAGGACTACGCGGCTGAGCGCGATCCACAGCTAGATCGCGCCATCGAGCTTGTCGCCGAAGCGCTAGCTCACCACCACCTCGTGCGGCCAGACATTGACGGGCGGCCCACCAAGACCCTCCCGGTCCTGCCGCCACGGAGCTAGCAAGGGGCCGCGGCACGGCCGGCTTTAGCGAAAAACGCTCCCCAGCCGGTCACCTCGTGAAGGCTGCACCCTTTGGCCGCCCTCTTAGAACTGTGACATAAGGCACAGCTCTGCCGATTACATAGCCGTCCCTATATAGGCTGTCGTATGAAACTATGCGAACAGGACCGGAGCAAACCGCAGGCGACGGCGAAAGGGAACTGGCATACGCCCTGTATTCCTTGGTAGCCACCGTGGCCAAGACCATCCCGAGGGACATGAGCCCGACTTCCGTGGCCGCCCTCGGCACCCTGGAGCGGCTGGGTCCCACTCGGCTCACCCGCCTCGCCGCGCTCGAGAGCGTCGCCCAACCGTCGATGACGGCGGTGGTGAGCCGCCTCGAGGCCGACGGTCTAGTCGAACGCCGAGCGGACGAGAGGGACGGGCGAGCGGTGCTCGTGACCCTCACAAACGACGGAGCACGCTACTTGCAGCGCCGGCGGGAGGCCGGCGCCAGCCGGCTTGCGTCTCTCATTGCCACGCTTCCGGAGGCTGACTTGAGGGCGCTCCTCGGAGCCCGTCCGGCACTAGCCCGCCTGGCCGCCGATGCACCAGGCAGCGGTGCCAGCCCACCCTCGCGAGCGCTCCCACTGCGGCGGAGGCAGGATCGACAGCTCGCGAGCGCGCAGGCACCATCGGCACTGCTGCGCTCCTAGCGACCTAGATAAGTGCAGGCATATGACAGCGGGAGGAAGTAGGCAAATGGAACAAGCGCATCCGAAAGCGACAAGGGGACGCACTAATGGAGGAGATCCGTATAGGGGAAAGTGGCTCACCCTTTCCAATACGACCCTCGGCGTATTGATGGCGATGATCAATTCCTCGATTATCCTGATCGCGCTGCCCGACATATTCCGTGGGGTGAAGCTCAACCCGCTCACTCCATCGAATACCCAACTGTTCCTCTGGTTACTTATGGGCTACATGGTGGTCACCGCGGTCCTCGTGGTGAGCTTCGGGCGCCTCGGCGACATGTTCGGCCGCGTGCGCATGTACAACCTCGGATTCGCGGTGTTCGCCTTCTTCTCCATCCTCTTGTCGGTCGACTGGATGACGGGCGTCGCCGGAACACTGTGGTTGATTATCATGCGGATCTTCCAGGGTGTCGGCGGCGCCCTCTTGTTCGCCAACTCGTCGGCCATACTGACTGACGCCTTTCCCCCGGACCAGCGCGGGCTCGCACTCGGGGTCAACCAGGTGGCCGCCATCGGTGGCAGCTTTATAGGGCTCATCCTCGGCGGCTTGCTGGGACCAGTCGACTGGCGACTGGTCTTCTTAGTTTCCGTGCCTATCGGAGTGGTGGGGACCTTTTGGGCCTACTTCAACCTCCACGAGAAAGGTGTCCGCACGCCCGCCAAGATTGACTGGTTGGGAAACGTAACCTTTGCCGCCGGCCTCGTCCTGCTCCTCGTCGGCATCACTTATGGGATCCTGCCCTACGGCCACAACACAATGGGCTGGACCAGCCCCAAGGTGTTGGCAATGATCCTCGGAGGCGTGGCCATCCTCGCCCTCTTTGGCTTCATCGAAACCAAGGTGAAAGACCCCATGTTCCGCCTGCCGCTCTTCCGCATCCGGGCGTTCACCGCAGGCAACCTGGCCACGCTCCTATCTGCGGTCGGCCGGGGTGGCCTCATGTTTATCCTTATCATCTGGCTCCAGGGGATCTGGCTCCCTCGCCATGGCTATAGCTTCGCGAACACGCCGCTCTGGGCCGGCATTTATATGCTGCCCTTGACCGCTGGGTTCTTGCTCGCTGGCCCGTTCTCGGGCTATCTCTCGGACAACTTCGGCGCTAGGCCCTTCGCCACCGGGGGTATGGCGGCAGCAGCGATCACCTTCGTGCTCCTCGAGTTATTGCCCGCCGACTTCAACTATGTTTGGTTCGCCCTCCTTCTCCTCGCCAACGGCCTGGCCATGGGCCTCTTCTCATCCCCGAACCGGGCCGGCATCATGAACAGCCTGCCCGCGAGGCAACGAGGTGCCGGAGCCGGGATGACTGCGACCTTCCAAAACTCAGCCATGGTGCTGTCGATCGGCATCTTCTTCACTTTGATCATTGCCGGCCTCTCGGGCCACCTCCCGACCACGATGTACCATGGGCTCGTCGCCCAAGGGGTACCCAAGGCCACCGCCTCGAGGGTCTCGCACCTGCCACCCACCAGCGCACTTTTCGCGGCGTTCCTGGGTTACAACCCGATAAGGACCCTCCTTGGCGGTGCCCTCGCCCACGTCGGCTCGGCCAAGGCTGCCTACCTGACCGGGCGCACTTTCTTCCCCGGGCTGATCTCGCCTCCCTTCATGACCGGCCTGCGGGTGGCGTTCGACTTCGCCGCTGCGGCCTGTGCAGTCGCCGGCGTGGCCTCCTGGTTCCGCGGCGGGAAGTACCACCACACGGACGAGCCCGAGCCCACCCTCACGATGGGCACCGGCAACGGGGGCCCCGTGCATGTGACAACGGCGACGGGGGCCGGGCCGGCGGGCGGCGCGGCCGGGCCGGCGGGCGCCGGTGCCAGAACCGGCGTCAATGGCGGCCAACAGCCAGCGGCGAACGACGCCCTGCACGGCCTCGGGCGCTGAAATCTCATGGATCTGGTTCTCCCGAGACCACATCCATGAGCCAAATGCCCGTTTCCGTGCAGAAAATTCCACAAGGTGGCGTTTCCGGGGACCACATCCAGGCGTTTTCATGCCGTCCCGGCCGCCGCAACCCCACTGGGCACCCCTTTCCCCCGAGACAGCAGTACCCCTCCGGGGCGGGTACCCTCGCACAAATGACCAGCGCGAGCAGCGAAGGCGGGCTCCGGGTGAACCGGCACCTCCTGATCCCCGAGGCAGAACTGTCGTGGCGCTTCAGCGCGAGCGGGGGGCCCGGTGGTCAACACGCGAACACGTCTAACACGAGGGTGGAACTGGTCTTCGAAGTCTCGACCTCCGAAGCGCTCGGGCCTCGCCAGCGCGCCCGCCTCATGGAGCGCCTCGGCTCCCAGGTCCGCGTCGTGGTAAGCGAAGAGCGCTCCCAGGCGCGCAACCGCGAGATCGCTCTCGGGCGGCTCGCAGGGCGGATCGAGGAGGCACTTCGAGTGCAACGGCCCCGCCACGCCACAGCGCCGACCAAAGCGTCACGGGAACGCCGGCTACATGCAAAGCGCCTCCTTAGCGAGCGCAAGGTGGGAAGACGTGCCCCGCCCCCCGACGAGGGCCACTGATAGGGGCGTGCAGCCCGTGGCGATCACAGAGGAAGATGCTGCCCGTTTGCTGGCTCCGGCTGGGCGGGGGTCCATCCTGCGCGTCCACCTCCAACCAGGTTCTCGCAGCGAAGGGGCGGGAGGCGTCCATGGCGATGCGCTCAAGATCTCGGTGCGCGCGCCGGCACAGGACGGGCGCGCCAACCAAGCCCTGCTCGCCCTCCTCGCCCGCCGGCTGGGGGTCCCGCTTGCGTCCTTGTCACTCGTGTCCGGCTGGGCCTCCCGGCAAAAGCGGGTGCTCTTCGAGGGTTTGCCTACTGACGAACTAGCGCGGCGGCTCGCTTCCCCAGACGGTTAGCCGCTAGCAGGCGTCACCCGCCCAGCAACCGCCTTCCCAGGTTCGCCCTTGAGATACTCCCGAGGGGACGGTTACCTCGTCGTGCGGGACGGCAGGGGAACGGCTCTGCCTCCACGCTGGGATCACCAAATCGCCTTCACGGGCAAACGGCTCCATGGCACGGCCCCGGTTATGCTGGGTAGCCGTGTGCCATTTTTGGACCAGGGGGTATCATCGATGAGCTGGGACGCTGACACGGGACGCTACAACACCATGCAGTACCGCCGGTGCGGTCGCAGCGGGTTGCTGCTTCCAGCAATCTCGCTCGGCCTCTGGCAAAACTTCGGCGCGACACGCCCCCTCGACACTTCGCGAGCGATATTGCGCCGCGCCTTTGACATGGGCGTCACCCACTTCGACTTGGCCAATAACTACGGGCCGCCCTATGGCTCAGCCGAGGAGACCTTCGGGAGCGTGCTAGCCACGGACTTCCGCGCCTACCGCGACGAGATCATCATTTCCACCAAAGCCGGCTATGACATGTGGCCTGGCCCTTATGGAGAATGGGGCTCACGGAAGTACCTTCTGGCTAGCCTCGACCAGAGCCTGCGCCGCATGGGCTTGGAGTACGTCGACATCTTTTATTCTCACCGCTTCGACCCCGATACGCCGCTCGAGGAGACGATGGGCGCATTAGATACCGCCGTTCGCCAAGGCAAGGCACTCTACGTGGGCATCTCCTCGTACTCGGCGCAGCGCACGCGCGAGGCCGCGACCATCTTACGCCGGCTGGGTACGCCGATGCTCATCCACCAACCTTCCTACTCCCTCCTCAACCGCTGGATCGAGCCAGACCTCCTAGATGCTCTCGGGGAGGAGGGCGCCGGTTGCATCGCATTCTCTCCATTGGCTCAGGGCCTACTTACCGACAGGTACCTTAGCGGCGTGCCAGAGGGGTCCCGTGCGAGCGGGAAGTCCTCGTCACTCAACCCCGAAATGTTGAACGACAAAAACATGGCAAGGGTGCGGGGCCTCGCCGAGGCCGCCTCTAGGCGAGGCCAAAATCTGTCGCAGATGGCCATCGCTTGGGTCCTGCGCGACCCACGTGTCACCTCAGCACTGGTCGGCGTGAGCAGCCTCGTGCAACTGGAGGACAATGTCGCCTCCCTGGACAACCTGGAGTTCTCGCCCGAAGAACTCGCGGACATCGACCGCCTGGCAACTGAGGGCGACATCAACCTGTGGTCACGCTCGAGCGCCGGCTAGTGCTTTGCCCGGAAAGGTTTGCGCGGCGAACATCAGTTCGCACGGTGTAATTACACGCTCAATATTCTGCCGACGACTCGTCGCGTAGGAAGGAGACGACCGGCCCGGTGGGCAGCCAACGCTCGAACCCAGGTTGCTGCCGCTCGGGATGACTTGCCCGCCAACGGACACCGTAGACGGGCTGAGCGAAGACAGGGTCGGCGTTCCAATGGCAGGCCTCAGGAGAGCGAGGCTCTGGTGGCGACACTCTGACGATCCTCGGCCGCGAAAGTGTTGAGACTCTGGCTGGCCTTCCGTTCACGGTGGACAGCTCCTGGGAAGTCGGTCCCTTCCGCAGGCTGCACCATCGCTTGCCCACCGAAGCACCGCAGTGACAACCACCGGGCCCGCAGTTATCACTACTGGTGCAAGAAGCGCGGACCCGACGCCAGAAGGCCGAGAAGCCCTCGCACTTAGCCGAGCAGCGCGCCTACGCGTCGGCGGACTGAGCCTGGCTGCCCGCGCTACCGCCCACGCCGATGCTGCGCTCAGGTGAAGCCACCGCCAATGCCGTCTCACGGCTCGGGCCCCTGGGAAAGCGCCGAGCCAGCAAGGCGACCGCGGCACCGAAGCCCACAAAGCACAACGCAAGCCCTGCCACCTGCACGGCAATGGCTCCCACGTGGCCCGGGTAGGCGAGCCAAAGGTGTTCCTCGATGAAGCGGTCGAGGCCCCAGAAGCCGACCGCTACGGATATGACAAGGCCTCTCGGTCCTCCGCGCCTCGCCGCGTACCGCTCGACTTGCCAGATGATGAGCAGGACTGCGAAGGTGAGCGCAGCCTGGAAAATCGGGACCGGCAGGCGACGGCCCACCTGGCCCGCGTAGTACATGCCGAACCACTGGTGCGTCGGGTGTCCCCCGCCCGCGTACATCAGTTGCGGGCCGAGCAGGCGCCCCATTGCCCAAGAGGCGAGGAGCACGGGGGCGACGAGGTCGGCGAGCACAACTGTCGGCACCTCGCGCGCTTTCCGCCTGGCCGTCAGGAAGCCGGTGGGGACGCCCAGTATGAGGCCACCGAAGGACGACAGGCCACCGTTCCACACTTCGAACACCTGTGCCGGTTGTGACACGTAATAACCGGCGTTGGCTATGACGTGCATGAGCCGGGCTCCGATCAGCGCGGCAATGACAACGTAGACCGCCGTACGCTTCACCCATTCGTAGGGGTACCCGTGCTGGCGAAGCCGCCGGCTCAAGTAGTAGTACGCGAAGTAAAAGGTGACGGCGAGGCCGAGGCCGTAGGTATGGAACACGAGCGGCCCGAGGTGCCACGAGACCGGTATCGGCTTCACCCCGGGCGACCTCCTGGGTGACCCGCGGCCGAGGGGGTTGCAACTGCCATGTGGCGACCAGCCTACCGGTGCCGCCGTGAAAGCTCTTCTCGCGCCGGGCGCCCTCGGCCTGACCGAGGCGGCCCGCTCAGGTCACGCCGGCCGGCCTAGCCGTCACCGCCCCCCTTCTCGAGCGGGTTCGCCACCCCGCCCCGTGGGGCTGGGTATTCACCGACGAGTGTGCCGGCGTCGTCGCCGTGGCGTCGGGCCAGTCCATCGAACGGGGGCTCGGACGTCCGCGGCAACCCACATGCAGGACCTGCCCGACGGCGGTTGACCAGGAAGAGCGCTCCAGCAACAGCCAGAGCAGCCAGCCACCCCACGGCGGCGCTGCCCGAGAGGGTGGCCACGACGAGGCCAGTCACCAACGTAGGAAATGCCAGTCGTGCGAGCGAACACATCGTCTTGCCGTCCCTTAGCCTCTCTACGCTAGGTCCTGCCCTTCACTATACCCCCTATGGTATCAGAGCTACGATGACGCGCTGCAGGCCACTACCGGTTGCGTACCTCCCCTAAGACGGTTCGGCCGTCTAGGGGCCACCACCTCGGGGACCGCGAACTTGCCATCTCTCGCACTCGGTCGCTTCGCTTTGGGGTTTTGCGCCGTCCGCGACGGAGGAAAGGAGGTCGGGGCTCGCCGGCGGGCAAAGTGCCATTACGAAAAGGCTGACCCCAGCGGCCACGTCCACGAGGACCCGAGTAATGCGATGATGACGGCGAAGCGTTTAGCTTTGTACCCGAGGGAGAAGGCGCCCGGGCAACCGACGAAGGAGCGCAGCTGGACTCGCGCTGGCAGCTTGTGCCTCGGGAGCTACTCGAACTGCCCGGCGAGCGCCGTGAGCTTCGCAACGTATGCCGGCCAGTCATAACCCTCGGGCAAGTTGGTGTTGCCCAGCCGGTAGCCCACGGACGCGTCCTGCTGCTCGCGCATGATGTCGGCGTGACCGGCGTGCCGCGCGACGTCGTAAGTCACGTGGACGATGACACGGTGGAGGGAAACCTCCTGTCGCCCAGGTCGCCACCACGGCACCCGCCCGCGGGCGTCAAGGGACAATTCCTCGATCGTCTGGTCGGCGAAAGCCCACACCCGGCGGTACAGGTCGATCAGCCCGTCTTTGGTCTCGTCTGCCCTTGCGTACCAGTCGGCCTGTGGGTCCTGGGTGTATGTATCCATAGCCACCAGCTCCGATGGGATTGGGAACTCGCGCCCGAACGTAGGCCCGAAATATCCAGCCTCCACATTGAGACAGTGCTTGACCACTCCGAGGAGGTTGTTGCCTGTCGGCGTCCGGGGCATCCTCGCGTCGTGCTCGCTCAGCCCGTCAAGCTTCCACACGACCGCGTCGCGGGCCTCCTGCAGGTAGTGGCGGAGCACGGTCTTCGGATCGCTCATGTCCGACATGCACCCCAGTCTGCCGCGCCCATCGAAGGGGGACCACCTTCCTCGCCCGCACGGGCGCACCTGCACGAGCGCCTGGCACGGCGACGCACAGCGTCGCACGGCGCCCAACTCCATGAGTAGTGCTGGCGACGCAGATGGCTTCCCGTGCAGCAGGTGGCACCTAGGCTTGGATGCCGTGAACGCTCCGGTGAAAGTAAGGCCGCTTGTGGACGACGACGTACCCGCAGCCCAGGAGGTTGCCCATAGTGCCCTACGGGAGGCTGGAAAGCGTTACGGCTGGACGATGCCGGAGCTCGACGAAGTCACCCGTGCCCGAGGCGAACAGAGGATCCGCCACTGCCTCGCCCACGACCCAGATGGCGCCTTTGTGGCCGACGTTGCAGGTGAAGTCGTTGGCGTTGGCCTAGCTACGGTGCGCACCAACCAGTGGTTCCTCTCGCTGTTGACCATCAGCACCGCCCTGCAAGGGCAAGGCGCCGGCCGGCAACTTCTCGAGGCAACCATGGGAACCCTCCGCGGGCCCGGCGCGATCTGCGCCAGCGATGACCCGAAGGCGCTACGTCGCTACCGTTCGGCGGGGTTCGCATTGCAGCCAACCTACGAGGCCAAAGGAGCGCTCGACCGCTCCCGGCTCCCTCGCGTCACTGGGGTCCGGGAGGGTTCCTACGATGGGGACAGGGACCTCGTCGAGGAGGTAGGCACCGCGTTGCGGAAAGCTCCCCACGGCCCGGACATGGACTTCTACGCGGAGGGGGGCCTGCCACTCTATGTGACCGACACGCCCGCTGGCCGCGGTTACGTGCTCTGCCGCGACGCCGGGCCCTCCCTCCTAGGCGCCACCACCGAGGAGGCCGCCTCCCGGCTTCTTTGGACCGCATTGGCCGAGACCACCGAAGACGAAGTAACCGTCGCTTGGTTGACCTCCAACCAGCAATGGGCCCTCGACGTGGTCCTCGACGCACACCTCGCCCTACGGCCCCGAGGGAGCCGATGCCTCCGAGGTGACCTGGGCCCGATGGCCCCCTACATCCCAAACGGAGCGCTCGGCTAGCCGACTCGCCGCTAGGCAGGCCAGCCTCTTCCCCTCTTTATCGATCGGCGCCCGAATTGACGGTTAACCTCTCACGTCGCGGGTATATGCCGAGACATGGCCCACGGCTCCTTCGAAAACTACGAGCCCCTCTACGACGCCACGCGAGCCAGCCCCTTCCGCCAGGACTGGCAGCGCGCACCCGCCTGCCTCGCCCCAACTTCGCCAGTTTCGCCATTGGGACCAGGACCTGGCCCTAGCTCCGGCCTAGTCGAACACCATGGGCACATTGTGATAGCAACCCAATACCTCTGGAACGCGACCGTCCCCGGGCGTCGCTACCGGCGAACGTGGGGGCGGCACCCATGAAACCCTCCGAGGCGGTCCGGCTCCTACGGATAAAGAGGCCGGCGCCACCTTATGGCGCCTACAGCCTGGCACGGTGCTACAGCATCGAAGACGTCGCTCGGGTCGCCCGCCGGCGGCTACCCCTCGGGGCCCGTGCCTACCTCGACACCGGTGGCGCAGGTGAGTACACCCTTCATCGCAACAGGTCTGCCCTGGACCTCATCGAGTTCCTGCCCCACCAGCCCCGGGAAGTCACTTCGATCGACACAACCACGACCATACTCGGCCAGCGGGCCCCTCTCCCGATCGTTCTCTCCCCGGTGGGAGCCCCTCGCCTTTTTCACCACGAAGGCGAACGCGCCGTAGCGCGAGCTGCCTGTCACGCAGGCATCCCTTACGGCGTCTCTACCCTCGCCACCGTACCGGTGGAAGAAATCGCCGCTAATTCCAAGTCACCCCTATGGTTCCAGCTCTACGTGTGGGGGGACCGTCGTGATGCTCAACGCGCGGTGGAGCGCGCCCGGGATGCCGGTTTCAGCGCCCTCCTCCTCTCCGTCGACACAAATGTCCGCGCGACCAGGGAACGAGAACAACACACGGGTCTCGACCTTCCGACACCCGAGCTCGCCATAACTACTTTCTTGGAAGGGGTCCTCCACCCTACTTGGACATGGCATTTCCTCACCTCAGAACAAATCTCCTTCCCGAATATTGGCCCTCCAGACCATCGCTCGCGCGAAAAGATCAAGGGGATGTTCGACGGAACCGTCACCTGGAAAGACCTAGAGTGGATCCGAAAGCTCTGGCACGGCCCCATCCTCTTGAAGGGAGTCTTGCGCCCCGACGAGGCCATCCGAGCGGCCGAAGAAGGCCTGGATGGCGTGGTCGTCAGCAATCACGGGGGCCGCCAGCTCGACCACGTCCCGGCTACCATCGACGTGCTCCCAGACATTGTAGACGCTGCGGGGGGCCGCCTCGAAGTCCTGGTCGACTCGGGCTTCCGCCGTGGGAGCGATATCGCCGCGGCGCTTGCGCTCGGCGCCAAGGCCGTACTGGTCGGCCGAGCCCACCTCTACGGGCTCGCAGCCGCTGGCGAGGCGGGCGTCCGCCACTGCATAGACATACTTGCCAGCGAGCTGCGTACGACTATGGCCTTATGCGGTACACCGACTTTAAGTGACCTTGACCGCGACATCCTCAGACTGAGGCCGGAATGAGGCCGGGATGACGACTCACCCAGCACGGAACCGCTTTGTCGCATGGATAGCGGGACTCCCCGCGCCGGGCGGCTTCCTCTTCGGCTTCGACGCAGGCCCAGTAACCCCAAGGGTGAGGCGACGAACAACAGGAGCGCTACCTGCAGGGCCTCCAAGCTGGTCCCCTCACGACGGCGGCCAGGCGTCCCTCTCTAACGCCGGGGCGTCGGAAGAAGGAGGCTGCAAGATCCCCCCAGGCGATGCCGCGCCGGAAGGTGGCCCGCTCGCAGCGGGGGCCGTCATAGCGGTGGCCCCGCCAGTCGGCGCCGAGGTTTCAGCCGGGGACGTGGCATCAGGGGCCGTGGCGACGATCTCTTCTTGGCCTGGAAGCGCCGTAGGCGCGGTTTGCGGACCGGCCGGGGGGACGCGAGAAAGCTGGACCTCTCGCTCCGGAACAGATGACTTGAGCGACATCGCCCCGAAGGCCGCCAACAACAAGCCAGGCCCGAGGTCGGCGCCCACCTTGTTGGCGAGCGCAGCCAGTGACTCCGTGCTCGGTCCATAAGCCGGCGCGGACTGAAAGACGTGCGCGGCAACAGGCCCTATCACGAGCCAGGCCCCTGCCGCTATGGTCAACGTGCCCGCTATGGCGAGCGACCCACGCGACGCGCTCAAGGCCCGGGCCTCGGAGAGCACCATCAGGCCCGCAACAAACGCTACAGCCCCAGGGAGCAGGTGCAATAGCCAGTTGGTAGTCGTCCAAGACCAGGCAACCGCGGTCGTTGCGTTATAACCAAACTCCGGTCCAACAAAACCGACGATGGCTGCCCAAGCCCCCAGTAGGACAATGGCAAGACCCACGAACCCGAGCCCAGCGGGGCGCGCGATTGTGAGCCTCGGCCAGCGCCGGTAAGCAAGTGTTTGTGCCATAATTGCACCTCCCATAATGTTGGTACAGCTCCAGATCCTGCCCCGGGCCGCGCGAGCCCAAACCTTCGTTGGTTCTTACAGGCATGATCTCCATATTGGCCCATAGCGCTCTCCCAGCCATGTTCAACTTTTATATTGACGGTCGCGCAACCGTTCTTACCTTCCTCACCGGCCCAGCTCCCCGCGCTTCGAGCGCGCGCCGCGGCATGGGTAAGGACCGGGCCGGTCATGGCCAGGAAAAGGACCGTCAGCCAGGTGGCGGTCGTGTTGGACGCCCAACCGACCTTTACCGTAACCGCAAGCGCCACCATCACCGGAGCCACAATGCCGACGGGCGCCATGTAGTGGAGCTTGCGCACCACGTCGGGCATCAGGAGCACACCGAGCGACGAGGCACCGGCCAGCAACACGGCCAAGCCAAGAAGGACGTCTACGGCCACTTGCTGAGCCATCAGGCACCACGCCCCCAGTTCGCCGCCCGCACCTGCGCGTGCTGCTGCACTATCAGTTGTTTCCCAAACGGCCACGAGACCAAACCCGCTGAGCCACAGCCCAGCAGCAGCATTCTCGGTCCTAGCCCGCGCTTTTTGCCTTACAGGCCGACGCGGGGCACGACCTCTTTCCAAAAGAACCGGAGGAAACCCGCCTGGTCGTCACCGACCTGGCTCACGTGCACCTCATCGAAGCCCGCCTCCAAGTAACTTGCGATCGATTTGGCGTGGCGCTCGGGGTCAGGCCCACACGGGATCGCCTCAGCCACCATGTCCTCTGTCACCAACTCACTTGCCTGCTCGAAGTGTGCCGGCACTGGGAGATCCTGGTTGAGTTCACCCGGCAGCACGTTGACGCGCCACTTGTCGAAGGCCAGGTGCCTGCATTTAGCCTCGTCCTGGCCCCAGCACACCTTCGTCGCCGCCACGGCAGGCCCCCTGCCCCCAGCCTCACGCCACCGCTCCAAGCTGCCGGTGTCAGGCACCACCGTCACGTAACCATCGCCGTCATTAGCCGCCATCTCGACCGCGCGCGGCCCGAACCCAGACATGAGCACCGGCGGAGGTTCCTCGGGCAGTGTATAGAGCCGGGCGTTTTCCACCACGTAGTGGGGACCATAGTGGGTCACCTCGCCTCCTTCCCACAGCTTCCTCATAACCGCCACCGCCTCTTGCAGCATCTCCAGGCGCACTGGCGCCGGCGGCCAACGGACACCCGTTATGTGCTCATTCAGCGCTTCGCCGCTACCGACGCCGAGGCGAAAGCGGCCGTCGAGGAGAACCTGGCTCGTGGCGGCCGCTTGAGCAAGCACGGCAGGGTGTACCCGCACAGTTGGGCAGGTGACCCCCGTGGTCACCCTCAACCTCGTCCTAGCCCCGATTGCCCCAACTACGCTCCACACAAAGGGACTTTGGCCTTGCGATCCCAGCCACGGATGGTAGTGGTCAGATATGAAGACGTCGTGGAACCCCGACTCCTCTCCCATGACCGCGTAGTTCAAGAGGGCGCGAGGCCCGTGCTCCTCCGACGAGAGGAAGTACCCGACTGTAGCCATAATGTTTGTTCTCCTTTCGGCGCCCTAACCTCCAGGTGCGGCGCGGCTGCACGCCTGTGACTGGTGCCGGTGCTCGGGGTGTGCTGGCACCCATGGTTGGTACCCCGTGACCGCCACAAAAAACGCGCGCACACGAGGACCTCTCGCGACTGGCTGCCCCAGTTCTCAGTTTTGGCTGTCTTGTAGGTGGGTACCAGCGCGACCGCACCCCTACGAAGGAGGAGGCGTTTACTTTGAACATCACGTCACAAGCGGCACAAGCCATCAATTCGCTCACTGCGGGCCACCCTGGTGCCGGGCTAAGGATCTCGTCTCGGGTCAATAAGCCACACGGCGGCGTGGTCGACCTAACTCTCTCCATCGTGAGCTCGCCGGCTGACACCGACGCAACGGTGAAGGACAATGGGGCACAAGTGTTCCTCGAAGACAGAGTCGCTCCCTTACTCGAGGACGAGACCCTCGATGTAACGACGGAGGAAGATACGAAGGAGGTGCTCTTCCAGCTAGTGCGCGGCCAGTCATGATTCGATCGTCACGGCGCTCACGTACCAATTGGCCCCTATGGGCTTCACCGACACCTGGTAGATGCTCCCCTTGCCGCCGGCATAGGGGCCCCACGTGCAGATCAACGGGGGGAACGCCGAGGTGCAGCCCCGGTCGTTGAGCGGCTGGTTGGCATAATGAGTCGCGTAGAGGGTCGCCACGGCGGACCCCACGGCGACCGAAGCCGAACCAGCCCTGTTGCCGTCGATCCAGCTCTGCATAAACAGGTTGGCGGCTCCTTCAGCGGTCGGCTGCGGGTTGGGAGGGGCAGAAGATGTGGTCTTCGCCCGAGCGGTGGTCGTGGTCTTCGCCCGAGCGGTGGTCGTGGTCTTCGCCCGAGCGGTGGTCGTGGTCTTCGCCCGAGCGGTGGTCGTGGTCTTCGCCCGAGCGGTGGTGGTCGGCAGGGCGTCGTGGCGAACGGAACTTGACCCGCACGCGGCTAGGCAGACCGCAGGGGAGATCACGCCTAGAGCGACCAAGGCAAAACGGCGGGCAGCAGGAACAGGGGCGGAGTGCAGCGTCACCACAGTACCGAATTGTGCCAAGTGTCTGGGTGCCCCGCTGATCGCGCTTGCGATCCCGGCCAAGTGAGCTTTGGGCCCTGGAACTACCGGCGGTTGACAACGTCGGACCCGAGCTGGAACGCACAACGGCAGCAGGCCGCCGGGGGTGCGGGACCCAACCCGATGCTGCCAGCAGCGTCCCCTTTCCCCTCTACCGCTACGACGACGTAAGGGCGACCGTACCTGGTAGCGTCCGCCTTCGTGGTTCCACTAGACGAGCCCGGAGATTGTCTGTGACCGAGGTGGACCGACTCCTCGCAGGCAACGAGAGCTATGTCTCTGGCACCAGAGCGCGCCCGGACAACGCAGAGCCCGCCCGCCGGCTGGCCGTGCTCACATGCATGGACACCCGCATCGACCCGCTTGCGGCACTCGGGCTGGGGGTGGGTGAGGCTCACGTGCTCCGCAACGCCGGCGGGCGCGTCACCGATGACGTGCTTCGAAGCTTGGCGTTGTCCGTCCACGTGCTCGGTGTGCGCACGGTGGTCGTCATGCAGCACACCCGCTGCGGCCTCGCTCATGTCACCAATGACGACTTGCACGTTCGCACAGGTGCCAACATCGACTTTTACCCAATCGCCGACCACGCGGTGGCACTGCGCGACGACGTCAACAAGCTCACGGCCAGCGAAGTCCTCAACCCGATCGGCGAGGTAGCTGGCATGCTCTACGACGTCCAGACCGGGGAGGTAAAACTACAGCTGCGTTGGCGCCAGGACGTCTGAGGAGCCCTTAGGTCCACCCATCCGGCTTCGTTGCTGGCCCCTCACCCTGGCCTTTCGTCCACGTGATAGCGGTTCAGGCCCTCCTACTCATCTGTCAGGGCTTGCCTCAGGTGAACCTATGTTCCCTTTTTCGCCGGTCCTGTGCCCGCCGTGACTTCCGGAGACCAGACAAGGGCCAAGGTCCCTAACGCAAGGCTGTCTAGCTCGTGCACACTTTTAGTGAACGAACGAAGGTGGGGCCAGGAGAGACGGAGAACTGACGACATGGTACTACTCAAGGCGAGAGCGGCCGTCGCCGAAAAGTTGCGCGACACCTGGCGCTCCGCCCCCGTATCTTTCTCCCTGGTGGCCGGGCTCTTTGCCGGCGTGACGGTGCTGCGCTGGTTCATCGACCGCAGCGGCCAGGCGGCCGCGCTCCTCTATGTATTGCCGATCACCCTCGGTGCGCTCCGCTTCGGCCGGAGAGGAGCGGCCGGCGCCGCGGCGCTTGGCACGCTGAGCTTCGTAGTGATGGCACTCGTCCACGGGCGGGGGGACCTCGACCTGACCGGGTGGTCGGCCCCGCCACTTTCCATGGCGTTGGTCGGCTACCTGGCAGCACGCCTTGAGGGGCTCGTACGCGCGCATACCGAGCACGGCAGGTATCTCGAAGAGGTTCGCGAAGCCCAACGTGCAGCGCTGACGGTGAGCGATTCCATCGTCCAGCAGGTCGCAGCGGCTCGATGGATGCTCGAGGCCGGACGAGCGGACGAGGCAGCCGAAGTCCTAAACGGAACGGTCGCCGAGGGCATCGAGAAGTTAGCCGGTGGGCTCTCGCAGTACGGGACCCAAGACCTCCCAAGCTCCGAGGCAAGCACATCCCCGCGGGGCCCTGGCAGCCGCCAGCCGTGACCACCGTGAGCCCTCCGGCTGGCGGCCGAGCCTAGGCGCTCCAGGTACCCCGATGGGCCCGCACGGTCGATGTCTCCCTGGTACGCCTGCCACATGCCAGGGGCGAACGGCCCGGAGGGGGAGACAGGACCGTTCGCCCGCTGGTGCCAATCAGGTCCTCCTACCTCGACCGTCCCTGGCCCTCCAAAGGAAGGGCCCCGACGAGCCGACGGCAGTTCCGAACTGCGAGGACCTGGTTAGAAGTTGTACCTCAAATAGTTGGCCTTCGTGAACTCCAAAGGAGTCGAGTAGATGACCGTGTTCTTCGTGGCCCCGGTCACCTTGTTGGGTGCCGCAGACACGGTATAGGTGCCGGGGAGCCCCACGGACGCGCCACTGAAGCTTTGCACCTTAGCGTAGTTGGTCCTGATCCCACACCACTGCGAGGGCGTTGGGTTGGCCGGCGGCGTCTTCGCCGTGCATTCCGGAGCCCCATGTGCGCCCTCATAGGCAAGCCTCGCCATCAGCATGTCGAGCTTGCCTTGGCCAATCTCGTCCCAGAGGAACAGCGCTTGCAGGGAGCCGTTGGCGAAGTAGGCTCTGCTCTCCTTTGGGGGCCCGATGCCGAAGTCGCCGATCTTGCCTGCCATGTGCAGGTCCGTCAAGGCTGCCGCGGTGCCCGGGACGGCATTGCTGTCGATCGGGATGATGGCCTTCAAGTGGGGGTACGCGTGGATAATGCCCTCAGCTACGGATAGAGAAACCGACTCGATCGACTGCCCATAGCCGATCGTGACGATCTTCAAGCCCGGGTACTTTTGGGCAATATAGGTCTTCATGGCCGTTATCCACGCATTCTGGATCGTGGCGTCGGCGGTGGACGACATGATGGCGATCTGCGCCTTCGGACCGGTGAACTTCTCCACCGCGTCGATCAGCGCGGAGCCGATCGTGTTGTAAGCGGTATCCTGCATGAAGAAGTCACGCGCGCTCGGCACGTCGGAGTCATATGTCACGACCTGGATGCCAGCTTTCATAGCCTCCTGGAGTACTGGCGCCGGGACTGTCGGGTCGTTGGACGACGTCGTGATGACGTTGTAGTGCTGTGCGATCTCAGCCTTGAAGATCGCGACCTGCCCTTCGGCCGACGCCGTCGCAGGCGCCGTGTAAGTCAGGTCAATACCGAGCTTCTTGGCAACCTGCTTCGCTCCCTGGTCGTTGGCCTCGAAGACTGCCAAGCCGAGCAGCTTGGGGACCATCGAGACCTTGATCGTGGGCAGCCTGCTCGTCGCACTAGCGGAAGCAGGCGCCACAGCAATCGCCGTTGTCGCGCTCATTGCCAAGCACGCGACGGCAGCACCGATCTTTCCGACCAGCCTACGCTGGGCTGTTTTGGTTCGCTTCAAGTATGCCTTCCTCCTGTTTCCATGCCTCTTTTACGAGGCGGTTTCCCCTTTTCTCCCCCAATCTGGCGCCCATGGCGGAGGCCACAGACGAGGCCATGTCGGAGGTCAAAGGCCTTGGAGAGCCCGCCGCCTCAAGTATCTGGTAGCACGGCAGCCCGTCGCGCGCTGCCGAAACGACGCTGTAAACTTTCTTTCAGGCGCACTCCAGCCCGACGATCGAGTGCGATCTTCAACATGAGGCACAAAACAAGCACGATGCCCTCCACCATGGTGGCCGTCAGCGAACTATTGCCCCTGATGAGCAAACCTTGGTCCAGGAACCCGAGCAGGAAGACGGCGAGGATAACCCCGCTCATCCGGCCCTTACCCCCAAAGATGTCGACGCCGCCGAGAACGACCACGGTGATCGCCGGCAGCAAGAGCGAGTTGCCGATGTCGTCGCGGGCGGCGTTGTAGTAACCAGAGACGAAGATCCCAGCCGCCCCAGCCAACACTCCACAGATAACGAACGAGCTGAATAGCGTGCGCTGCACGTTCACTCCCGCGTAGCGGGCGGCGGCACGGTTGTACCCGATCAGGACGAGCCCGCGCCCGTAGCGGGTGCGGGCCACGAGCAACCACACGACGACGGCGATAACAGCAAAGCTGATCAACTCGTTTGGGATCGGCCCGACGGAGCCAGTGCCGGCCAACCTGACGAAGGCCTTGGGAAAGTTGTAGGGCGGGGCGTTGCCTCCCACCGCCGTTGCGACGCTGCCGAAGATAAACTGCGTCCCAAGCGTTACCAGCAGGGAAGCGATACCGAACCTAGTGACGAAAAGCCCGTTTATCGCGCCACCAAGGGCCGAGATGATGAGCGCCAGCACGACCGCCAGCCAAATATTAATGCCTTGTTGCCACAGCGCGGCCATCACGATGCCCGAGAGGCTCGACATCGCCCCCGTGGAAAGGTCAATTTCGCCGGTCAATATCACGAGCGCCTCGCCCAAGGCGATCAACCCCGTAAAGAGGAACTGCTCAGACAGGCCGAGTATCCCCGAGACGCCCAAGTCCCTGAAGTCCGGGACAGCAATGCAAAAATAGGCGAGGAGGGCGACGAGCAATACGGCGACCGTGGCCACCCACCTCGCCTCCTGGCGTCCTGCCGTTTGGGCGCGGGGAGCCTTCGCAGCCGGCCCGGTGCCCAGCGGGCTCGTGGCGCTCAGGCTCATTTGGCCACCTCGGCGGGCTGGCGGAAGGGACGGCGGAGCACGTGGCGGACCGGCGAACCCTGGCGGTCCGCCACGACTGCGATCAGGATCAATACTCCGACGCCAGCCGGGTCCCAGAGCTCGTTGACACGGAAGCTGATCATCGCCTGCAGGGCTTCAGACAGGAACACCGCCCCAAGGGCGCTGCCGATCGGACCGCCCCGACCACCGATCAGCGTAGTGCCACCGATCAGCGCTGCCGCTATCGAGTACAAGTTGGTGTTCCCGTCGCTCCCCGAAGTGGAGGTGGCCGAACCTATCTGGCAAAGGTAGATGAACCCTGCCAGGCCAGCCAGGAGCCCGCAGATGACGTAGGTCGTAAAGAGGATGCGCCGGACCGGTATGCCCGCCCTAAAAGCGGCCTCGGCGTTGTTGCCAACGGCGTAAACCGAGCGGCCGGTGACGGTCCTCGTCAAAAAGAGGTATGCCAGCACCACGATACCAATGCCGATGACGATCAGCCAAGGAATGCCGGGCAAGAGAGTGGCAATACCGAAATTGGTGTACACGGCTGGAACATTGATCACCGAATAACCGCCACAGATTATGAACTGGACGCCACCGTAGATCGTAAGCGTCGCCAAGGTGGCGATGATCGGCGGTATTCCGATTACTGACACCAAGACGCCGTTGCCGATCCCGAGGCCTACGCCGATCACCAACGCGATCAGCAGAGCCAACCAGATGTTGAGGTGGCTGGCCGTGGCCGGGAACCCGATGCTGACCGCTGCTATCCCCAATATCGGCGACACTGACAGGTCGATCCCCCGCCCGAGCACCACTATCGTCTGCCCGACCGAGACCAGCATGATCGTCACGGAGTCAGCCAATATGAACGCGATATTGCTCGGCACCCCGAACTGTGGGTGCAAAGCACTGCATATCGCGAAAAGACCAAGGATCGCGACGATGAGCTGGACCTCGCGGCGGCGTAACAGCCCAAGCACGATGTCTCCGAACCTCCCCGCGAGCGCGATGGGGCCACCCGATGAAGCTGGTGCCGCTGCGGGTGTGGGCAGCGTCGTCATATGGTGTGTGCTCCAACGATCAGGGACCCGAGGTTCGCGTCGGTGACCTCGGCACCGGACAGTTCACCTACCACGTGGCCCTCGTACATCGCAATGACTCGGTCGCAGGTGATGGCGAGCTCACTGAGCTCGGAGGATATGAAGACGCAGGCAAGGCCGCCTTCTGCCAGCTGCGCCACTAGATGGTAGATGTCGTCCTTGGCACCAACGTCCACACCGCGTGTGGGTTCGTCGAAGATCGCCACCTTGGGCGCCGCCAGCAACCAGCGCGAAAGCATTGCCCGCTGCTGATTGCCGCCCGAAAGCGCCTTGATTAAGGTGTCAAGCGACGCCATGCGCACGCCGGTGCGGTCGGTCGCTTGCTTCGCCAGATCTCGCTCTGCGACAGGCTTGACCAATGGCCCATAGCGGGCAAGGTGAGGGATCACGCCCGCCGTGACGTTTCGCTCCACTTCGACGTCGGCGAAGATACCGTGGCGGGCGCGGTCTTCGGGTAGGTAAACCAAGCCGGCGTCGATGCAAGCCCGCGGGCTACGGTGCTCAAGTCTCCTGCCTTCCAGGCGCACTGTCCCGCGGTCCGACGGCCGCAAGCCAAAGATCGTCTCCGCGATCTCCGTGCGCCCGCTTCCCACGAGGCCTGCGAGGCCGAGGACTTCTCCCTCGCGCACACTGAAGCTGACCCCCGCGAAAGACGGTTCAGACGTCAAGTCCTCCACGGCCAGCATCTCTTTGCGGCCCGTTGCGTCAAAGGGGGGCCGCACGCGTTCCCTGCCGGTCAGTTCCCGCCCAACCATCGCTTTTACAAGCGAGGGGCCCTCAACTTCGGAGCGGAGCGCCGTCGATACCCTCTTGCCGTCCCGCAGCACCGTCACTCGGTCGCTGATCGCAAGGACCTCATCTAAACGATGGCTGATAAAACCGAGCGTGTAGCCATCGGCGCGCAGGTTCTTCATGACTTCAAAGAGCGTCCCCGCCTCCTTGGCCGTCAGGGGCGACGTCGGTTCGTCGAAATAGATCACCGTGCACCGGTGGACGAGGGCGCGCGCACACTCCACGAGCTGCTGCTGCGCAATGCTCAGCTCCTCGGCCCTCACCTCAGGGTCCACGTCCAAACCCACCCGGTCGAGATACGCCGAGGCCTCCTGCTTCATCGACCGCCAGTCGACGTTGAAGTGCAACCTCCCACGCCGGAGGATGCCGACAAAGAGGTTCTCCGTGACTGAGAGCGACTGCATAAGGGCCGGCTCCTGGGGGACCAGGTACACCCCCAATTGCTGCGCAGAGCGCGGCGAAAGCCCACCTACTCGCTCCTCACCTAGCACCAGCTGCCCCGAATCTGGCTGGTAAATGCCGGCCATGATCTTGAGCAGGGTGGACTTGCCGGCGCCGTTCTCACCAACGACCGAGTGGACCTCTCCGGGGGCGAAGGTAATGTCCACCTGCGACAACACGGTCGCTCCATCGAAGGACTTAGTCAACGAGCGTCCTTCGTAACGCGTCCCGACGCGAGGCGTCCCGACGCGAGGCCGCCGATCTACGTCGCCGCCGGACGCCCGGTCCGGGTGCCCCCGGGTGGCCGCGGGACCCTGGGAGCGCAAACCCTTGTTACGCACTAGAAGAAGTGGCATTGGCAGTCATTTCAACAATGGCAAAAGACAGTCGCACATCCCATATCCTTAAAACTCCCTCCCCCATTGCCAGAACAGTTACAAGACTATCTATTGGTACCGCTCACAACAAGTCGTGCCTGCTGGAAGCGCTTCGCTTGGGAGGCCGACCATGCGGCACCACCCAGAGCGCAATGCCCGACCCTTAACGTTACGGGCCGCATTGAAGGGCAACACACGAACGTTAGGTCGGTCAAACAACCAGCCCAGGCGGTGCGTGCCCGTTCGAACCCGACTGCGCTATCAGTCCGTCCCATCCAAATGTGCACGCTAACACAGCACGCCGACTTTGTCTAGCTACGTTTAGGAAAAGGTTTTCCGATAGTTTTACGTTTCAACCGTCTAGCCAAGGAGGCGCGGCCCCCGCGTGCCTTTACCTTTAGGCCGGCGAACCCGCCAAGCCCTGGAGCTTTGGGTGCACGACCGGGGCCTCGCTCGAACCCTGGGGAGCGGTGACTTGTTGGTTACGGACTACTCGCGAGGCTCTTCGTGGGGCCCGTGACTCCCCTTGAAGCTCACGTCGCCTCCTCCAGCCGAGCTTGATGAGCCTGCAACCAAACGCTCAGCGGTCATCCTGTCCGTGACGAGCACGTTGATCAGCCCTCCCGCGAGGGCCCCACTTATAGCCTCGAGCTTGGCCGCGCCTCCTGCAATACCCACCGTCCGCGGCACTCGGCGAAGCTGGTCCAGCGTTACGCCGGTCGGCCGGTCGTTGAGCGAGCTCGCAACGCTCCTGCCTCGCCTATCGAAAAATCGCAAGCACACGTCGCCCACAGCACCAAGCTCTTCAAACTCCCTCAGCTCCCCGACGGAAAAAATATTACGCTTCTCGCCGAGAAGCCCCGCTCCGCGTACGGTACCAATACCGACGAGCGCAACCGTCAACCGATTGAAGTAAGAGGTTGTATGCTCAGTTTCCGGCCGCGCAAGGTGCTCGCCCAAATCGGAGCCACGCGTTTCCGGCGCGCCCGGACTGCTCAGGAAATGCGCCTCCGCCTTAAGGAGCGACGCAACCTGCTTGGTACACCTTGCGGCATGCGCTTGCGCCGCCGGGCTTCCAGTCCCACCAGAAATTTGCACCACGTGTCCGCCACCAGGCCTGGCCTTGGGACGCATTGAGCCAATAGTTCGCAGGAGCGTCTCGCTCCAAAAGGATATTCCCACCACCTCGTTGGGCCTAAGCGTTGCGTGGAGGTAACTCGCCGCGGCTTGCCCAAGTGCTCCGAGCACCTGATCGCCACTGTCGCCGGCGCAGTCCGCGACAATTGAGTCCTTCAACTTAAAGCGTGCTTTAAGCTCGTCTTCGAGCTCACCGTGTACCCCTAGCGGAGCCATCACGGTAGTGCGAACGATGCCTTCCTTGTGGGCGACAGCCAAAAGCCGCGACACCATTGCCTGAGAGATGCAGAGCTCGCGTGCAATCTCTGGCTGTCGCCGCCCTTGCTCATAGTACAAGCGGGCAACTTTGGTCACGAGCCGAAGCCGCTCCACGGACATCACCAGGGCCCGGCCTGCCAAGCCGGCCGCACCACGCCGGCCGTCCAATTGCCCCGAGCACTTTTACCCCGAGCGCTCGGGTGGGGCCCGCCCGAGCGTCGCTCCACTTGGGGCACGCGATCTCTCCTCCGTTGGCCGGCCACCTGGATCCCTTTGGGATCCTCCCGCAAAGTGACAGTACTGGCCACCACGTGGACACCGAGCGGCGCCACCGTGGGCCCCAGTGAAATGATCGGACGCGCCATTGCCTCAAAGTTCTACCACTGGGACCCGCGCCGCCACACCGGCGCAGATAAGGGCTAATACGTCGTTGGGGCTCCCGCCCACCAACGACCCCAGGCCCGTGCTACTGGCTTCACCACAGCAGGGTTGGAGGTAATGAGCCCTAGCTCCCGGTTGTAGACGAGAGAAG
>JAJYMM010000116.1 GCA_021787035.1 Actinomycetes bacterium | reverse complement strand
AAGCTGCCCGCTCCCTGGCTTCGGAGACCCTGTCCGACGCGGCCAAGTTGGCGGGGCGTGACCTCGTCCTGCCGTTGCTGTTGCGCGTCCTGGCCGTTGCCGAGGTCTCGGCGCGCGGTGACCGAGCTTTGGCTCGCCAGCACTTGGAGCGCAGCATCGACGTCGCCCGCACCCGGGAACACCCTTACGAACTGGCTCTTTCCCTGCAGGCTATGGCCAGCCTCTGGCCCGAAGCCCTAACCGACGGGCTGACGGCGACGAAGGACGCCTTGCTCGAGCAATTGGGTGTCCTCCCGGCTGCCCGAAGTGCGTTATCCCTTGTCGGTCAGTCCCCTATCAGCCATCGTACATAGGATCTGTGAGCGAGCTCGTGTAGACGACGACCTGCTCGTTAGCCGCCTGTTTGGACCGCGACACCACGCACATCACGAGCGGGGTCGAACTAGTGAGGTTGTCACAGTTCTCGAGTAGCCCTTGCCAGGGGGCCTCGCCCGGGTACGTGGTACTTACATTTGTGGAGCCAGGGAACTGTGCGTTGGCGCCGGCACATATCGGCATCAGGGGCGTGCCGTTGTTGGGCACCTCGTTGACGACGGACTTGGGGAAAACGAATGTAATCTCGCCCACTGGCTGGTCGGTGGCACTGGTGTTGAAGACGTCATTGTTGCCTACCGCACTGCTGCAATAAGAAAGCGACAGGTCTTGGCCGAACGAGCCCGCCAGCTCGTAATCGCTCGGCCCGTTGGTGGCACTTACGTCGGCGGTGGTGCCAGTGCTCGAGCTTTTGAGAGTACCCGTGTTGCAGTCCCCGCTGCACGATGTGTTCACGTACTGGTCAACGTTGAACGCGTTGGAGTCAGCAGCCGCCACCGCTCCTGGAGAACTCGCGGCCAGTTTGTAACCAGCGCCCAGGTTGGTGGCAGCGAAGCCGGCTGTGCACGAACCGGACCCGCTGAACACGGCCACACCGCTGCTGTTGGTGCTCACGGTCTCGCTCGTCACAGAGGTAGTGCCGTAGTAGAGGCCCGGGTTGGGCGTACCATTGGGGGAAACGCCAATAGTGACCGGTACACCTGGGGCGTAAATTGGGGTTGGGGTGCCATCCGAGGTGGTGGGCACGGACTCGACCTGCACCTTGACGGGCGGGCACATATAGCTGTATGCCGGCTGGACGGACTTCTGGAGCGACGCCTGAAGGTCGGCAGGTGGCTGCTGAGAGAAGCTCAGCTTGTACTGTATGACGCTGAACGGGTCAGAGCTCGTAGTCGCACCAAAAGAAGAGGCGCCCAGTGTGAAGTCGTTACCTGGGGTATTGGAAGCCAACCCATAAGTGCACGCGCCCGTCGACGGGCCAAAGACGGCTTGGCCCGAGCCATCGGTGTAGACGGTAATACCCCCTGGCCCGACCGGCTCCGGAGTCCCCGTTGGGGCGGCGTTGTTATAAAGGCCGAGGCCCTGGGAGCCCGTGATCGTGACTGGGACGTTCGATTGGTCCAACGGGACATTATTCGGGCCGTCCACCTGCACGGTGACCGCTTGGGGGTCCACCGAAGGCTGGCACATGTAGATGTAACTATTGCTCGCCGGCACCGAGAGCAGGACATCGGGGGGCGGTTGGGTGGAAAAACTCAGGTAAGGGTAGACGACGATGCTGGGGTCGCCCCCCAGCAGCGTGAAGGCGTTGTTGTGGCCGAGGAAGTCGTTGGACTGCTTGACTTGCGTGGTGAAGACCAACGAGCCCACGTACGGCTCGTCCACTTGGACCGCGATGTCAAGGGACTCACCCGGGGATATCGCGTAGGCAGGGCCGGCGCTGGTGAGCTGGAGCACCGCAGGAGCTGTCGTCTGGACGAGCTGCGCAGTCCAACCGGACGGCACGGCCGTGACGTTAAGCTCAGCCGACGTCAGGTTGGGGAAAGTGAGCTGCGCTGAGCCAAAGGTCTGGTTGCTCGATGGGTCGTTTGTGAGCGTTACCGTGACGACGGAGGGCGTGAGGACGGGTACGTCCTCGGTCGGCTGGTCACCCAGGCTCGCCTCATAGTACTTCGTGCTGGTGGCGGCGCTGGCTACGGGCGCCCAGGCTGCTCCGACCAGAGCCGCGGCTACGGGAGGCAACAAAGCTTTCATAAAGCGGGACTTATCCCACTGCAAGGTATACTCCCTTCAGCTCCTCGGGCCGGCTTAGTGGGACGGTCCGAAGACTGGATGTTAGTACCACCAACACTCCCATAGAGGCTCTTCTGTACCCAGAAGTAAGGGCGTTACGCTGTGTAACCTCACGCGCACTTTTCGTGAAAACACGCTTAAGCTAAGGTCGTCGCAGCGCTCGCTGCTCCCGGCACCTCGCCTTGGCGCGCACAATACAGGGGCGTACGCGCCAGACGAACTTGGGCTCCCTCCAGCAACGACGGTGAGGCGACACCAGACGATAGCGCGTCAAGAAAGGCCGCGCCGTCCACTCGCAGGAGGCGGCAAGGGGAAAGGGCTGCCACGGTCGCAGTGCGCGCCATGCGGTGGAGCAGCCCGATCTCCCCGAAATAATCGCCCGGCCCCAGGGAATTGAGAGGGCCTTGGTCACCCCCGGCACCCTTCGATGTCACCGTCAGCGCCCCAGACTCGACTATGTACAGCGCGTCGGCTGGTTCGCCTTCTTTCACCACTTCCTTTCCTGTCACGACCTCCTGGGTCGCCGAGGCGCGTGCAAGGCTTTCGAGGACGGGGCGAGGGGCCTCGGCGAAGATGGCGGCGCGCTGCAGAAGCGCCACACGAGGGGCTATTTCGGCCAGGCGTGCCACGTTCGCCTGGTCCATGCGGCGAAGCCAGGGCCAGCCGAGCAAGCCGAGCGCCGGGACCATGCCCCCTGCCAGCCACAAAGTGGTGACAAGGTCGGTGGTGCGCAGGGCCACCGGCGTGAGGACAGCACCACACACGATGGCAAGCAGGACGAAGGTGAAAAAGGCACCGAAGACACGGGCCAATTTCTCCTTCGGCAGCGAGCGTTGCAGGGCCGTCATGGCGAGCACGTCCACGACCAGAGTACCCCCGCCCCGTACAACCTCCACGACGAAGGCAACCACGGGCTGGCGGACGGCGACGAGCACCAAAGTGGGCGCGCAGTAGACGGCCATGGCCGTGATGATCGCAGTACCGAGCTTGGGCCATTCCGAGATGCGCCGCACCAGCCCTGCGGCCAGCAAGCCCCCCACACCTAGCCCGGCGAGCAGGTAACTGTAGCCGCCGGCACCGGTCCCGAGGCGCCTTTCCGACACTTCGACGAAAAGGACGGTGTCAACCCCGTACACGAAGCTCGCCACCACGCTGTAGGCGGCCAGGACCGTGGCGCTACTCGAACTGAGGATGGCCTGCGCGCCCACCAGCATCTGGCGGAGGGGGCCGACCGAGCCGCCCGCCGTTACGTCGACCGGCGTGCTGCGAGCGGAAATGCGGGCCACAAATGCCGCGGACCACAAGAAGCTCACCGCGTTGGCTGCAAAAGCAAGGGTTGGGCTGCCCGCGGCGAGCAGTGCCGCGCCGACAGCCGGCCCGGCCACGATGGCAAGGTTGCCCACGGTGTTGTTGAGCATGTTGGCCGCGGCAAGCTCGTCCTCGGGGACGAGTTCGGGGGTCAGGGCTGCCACCGCTGGCTGGTAGGCCATGGCGATGACCCCGTTGGCCGCGCCAATGGCTATGGCCGCCACTACGGCGCCGTGGAAAGCGGCGAGGACGGTGAGACTTCCCATGAGGCCGCTTGACGTCAGGTCCAGGGTCACCATGAGCCGCGTGCGCTCGAAGCGCTCGGCGAGCACGCCCCCATAGGTGCCCAAGACGACCGAGGGAAGGAACCTGCCGAGGGTCACGGCCCCGACCCAGGCTGCAGAATGGGTCTGGTCGTACACGTACACGGCGAGCGCGACGTTGTAGGCCCAGGATCCTGCGGCCGAGACAGAATAGGCGCCGGCCAAGAGGCGGAAGTCGCGGTGCCTCAGGGGCGCGGCCAAACCCCGGTGCCAGAAAGCCCGGCTCAACTAGCCCCTACAGTCGTCGATCCGCAGCCCAACAACCGGGCCGGGCCCGGTACTTCGCTCTGACGGAGCCATGGGTGGCCAACGCATTGTCATGAGCATGTATGTATAGCAGGTGAGGCCGGGCGGGACATCCGTGAGCTCACGGATCTTTTGACGTGCGCGACGCAGGGGACGTGGTCCACGGGCGGCTCAAGCGTGGGCGTTACCTGTAGAGTTCGCCTTACGAGGGCCTTGTCAACGCCATTTTCTCAGTGGCGCAACCGTGGCCCACGCTCGCGGTGCTGCCCTGGGAGAGCGCCTAGGAGATCCTGGGCTTTGAACACCGACTCTTTGCCGAACGACCTACGATCAGGGCTCGTGGAGGCCCCTTTGGCGACTCCCAGTCGGCCGTGTGCCCCGCCTCGCCGCGGCCCAAGACGCCGCAGCCCTGGTGGCGGCGCGACGATTATGGTCAGGCGGACAAGTGGGAAAGCGGCATGGCGTCAGGTACGATCTGTCCCACAACGTTCACCCCGTTTTGGTGCGCCCGTTGACGTTGGAGGGACAAAGCTTGAGTAACTTGTGGAAACTAGAGGTATGAAAGAGGAGGTTCAAGAATTGTCGTTTCGTTTTGAGGGTAAGGTGGCAATAGTTACGGGCGGTGCTGCAGGGATCGGTGCTGTGATCGCGGACAGCTTCGCGAAATCGGGGGCCACAGTCGGCGTCCTAGACGTGAGAGGCGACGAGGCAATTAAGAAGGCGGCAGCTCTCGGCACGGATGCCGCGGCGTTCACATGCAACGTGGCGGACGAAGAGTCGGTGACTTCCGCCGTTGCCGAGATCATCGCGATGTTCGGAAGGGTGGACATCCTAGTGAACAATGCGGGTGTAATCTTCCTAGGACCTGCGGAGGAACTTGCCACGAAGGCCTGGGACGATACGTTGCGGGTCAACCTCAGGGGTACTTTCCTGATGTCCCGCGCAGTGGGGAGGCACATGCTTGAGGCCCGGCGCGGCAAGATAATAAACATCGCGTCTCAGGCTGCCACGGTGGCCCTCGACGGCCATGCAGCTTACTGCGCGTCAAAGGCCGGAGTGCTTGGGCTAACGAGGGCACTTGCCTACGAGTGGGGTGGCCGAGGCGTGACAGTAAATGCTATCTCACCCACGGTAGTGATGACCGAACTTGGCCGGAAAGCATGGGAGGGGCCCAAGGGCGACACTTTGAAGGCCCTGATACCGACGGGCCGGTTCGCGGAGCCTGAAGAGATCGCGGCGGTTGCTCTATTCTTAGCGTCGGAGATGACGGACATGATAAACGGCGCGGACATATTGGTAGACGGTGGTTACACAATCCAATAGGACTTGAGACTTACCTCATAAAGCAGACGGCTGGACATGAGAACCTTTGTGATCCCGGCCAAAGCACGGAGCTTCCTGTTCTCGGCTCGCTACAAGAGCACGGAGTACTGGGCGATCGATGACGGAGCCGACGACGCTTGGGCCTTTGTGGTTGAAGATGTCAGTGTAGAACTCGGGCGATTCGCGGTGCGAGAGGCGATGCGTGACGACCTCGGCCCACGTCATGGCGCCCGAGGCGGCCGGCGGCAGGGACGCCCGGCGGCAGGGCCAGAACCCGTCGTTACAAGGGAACACCGTCCGGAGCCGTCTGTGATGGGCTTCGAGGAAGTCGGAGGAGACCAAATCGCGCACTACTCCGCCCTCCGCGAACCCACCCCAGTACGTCTTCATCGGAGGCTCTGCCCAACCATAGGCGCTGCAGCGAGTTACCAGCTGTCCGGACCTCAGGTAACGGACCCGGGCACCGGTTGAAGTGATCCTGCCGACGCTCTCATGGCCGAGGACGCTCGGGTAGGCCACCCCAGGGGCGAAGGTCCCTTTCCGCAACATCCGGTCCGTGCTGTTACAAATCCCGCAAACGACCATCTCGACCTCGGCCTCGTAATCATCACCGACAGGGTCCTCGACCTCCATCACAGCAGCTCGACCGGGTCCTTCCACCAAGAGGACCTTCATTGTCTGCGCCCCCTTCCGTTGGCTACAGCCACGGAGCGCACTTTAGCCCTTTACAGCGCCGGCACTGATGCCGGTCCGTACGTAGCGCTGGGCGATCATGACAGCAAGCAGGGCAGGTGCAGCGAGAACTAAGCAACCAGCCATGACCTCCGGCCAGCTGACGACATCATTGATGTTGCCGACAAGATTGTAAATGTTGATGCCGGCCGGGAGGATGTTCGCATTGTCGGCAAAGGTCTCGGCGAACAGGAAATCCCCCATGCCCCTAGGAACGCGAAAATGGGAGCTAGGATCAGGTAATGACTAAAGCTTTTGACTCCGGCCGGACTGTACGCACCCTTGGTCGAAGTGGCATCACCGTCAGTCCGATCGGTTTCGGCGCCTGGGCAATCGGTGGCCCCGCGTACCGGGACGGAAAGCCCATCGGTTGGGGCGAGGTCAACGACGACGAGTCGATCGCAGCTCTCCATGCCGCATTCGACGCGGGGATCACCTTCGTCGACACCGCTAATGTCTACGGAGCGGGTCACAGCGAGCGGGTCGTTGGCCGAGCCATCGCGGGGCGACGCGACGAACTCGTGATCGCGACAAAGTTCGGCAACGTCTTCGACGAGACGACTCGGCAGGCGACAGGCACCGACGCCTCTCCGGCGGGCATCCGCGCGCAGTGCGACGCGAGCCTTGCCCGGCTCGGCATCGACACGATCGACCTCTATCAGTTCCATCTCGGAAGCTTCGACCCCGTGCAGGCTCTCGAGGTTGTCGCGACGCTCGAGGAGCTCGTCGAGGCCGGCAAGATCCGGTGCTTCGGCTGGAGCACCGACGACCCCGAGCGCATCGCCGTCTTCGCAGCGAGCCCGTACTGTGCCTCAGCCCAGGTGCACTACAACGTCATCGACGACAACGCGGCAATCGTCGAGGCGATCGAGGGCCACGGGATCGCGGGAATCAACCGCGGCCCACTCGCGATGGGGACGCTCACGGGCAAGTTCGACCGCTCGACGACCTTCTCCGCCGACGACGTGCGCAGCCGTTTCGACTTCGAGGCCGGCAAGGAGGCCAAGACCCTGGACGCGCTAGCGAAGATCCGGGGGATCCTATGTTCCGACGGTCGCAGCCTCGCACAAGGATCCCTCTGCTGGCTGCTCGCCCGCAGCGCCTCCTTCGTCCCCATCCCGGGTATCCGCACCGTCGCCCAAGCCAAGGAGAACGCCCGAGCTATCGACTACGGTCCGCTTCCGAGCGAGGCGATGGCGGCGATCGAGCGCGAGCTCGGCGCACTCGGGATGCGCTAGCGGATCTCGCAGGACACGCGGGGAGGAACCGACCAGATGTCGACGATGAACCAGCAAGCAACCCCGGCAAGAGAGGTCAGATGAAGGTCGCCGGCTACGCGGAGGCACCCGTCAGCAAAGGGGCTCGTATTCATGGACACCCCGGGCTCGCGACGAACCGCACCATGTGCGGCCACATGGAACAAGACATGGATGTCGACTGCGGCGCGCTCCTCGAAGGCGAGGCGAGCATCGAGGAGACGGTCCCCTGGCAGCTCGGCGCGGTCATGTGACGAGGCCGCGACCAGGTGTGCCCGCCGCCGGACCTCTCGGCCCAAGCTCGTCCTCGTAGCTCGCGATCGCCTCGAGCTTCGCGGCCGACGCGGAGCCTTTGTCGAAGTGGTAGCCGAGCCATTCCCGGACGAGACGTCGCGCGAGCTCGAGACCGATGACACGCTGGCCCATGCACAGCACCTGCGCGTCGTTGCTCAGCACGGAGCGCTCGACGGAGTAGCTGTCGTGCGCGGTGACGGCGCGGATTCCTGGGACTTTGTTCGCGCTGATCGCAACGCCGAGCCCCGTCCCACATATGAGCAGAGCTCGGTCCGCTCGTCCCTCGACGACAAGGCGCGCTGCCGCGATGGCGATGAGTGGATAGCTGCACGACTCACCTCGAGCGACCCCGACGTCGACGACCTCGGCGACGCGCCGGTCAGCGTCGAGGTCAGCTTTCAGCGCCTCTTTGTACTCGACGCCAGCGTCGTCGGACCCGATGACGATCCGCCACCGCTCGCCCATGTCCTCCTCGTCCATCAGGCCGGGGGTCATCGGCTCGCAGGTGACCAGGGCGGTGAGCCGATCAGCAAAGGAGCGCTGCACGCACGTGAGCTCATCGCGAGCTCGGACCATTGACGCTGCGCCTCAGGACCTCGGCGACGACGCCGAGGCAGAGCGCGAGCGAGACCGCACCAGGGTCGGGTGTGCCGAGACTGCGATCGGCAAGGGGGCGGGCCCGGCCGACCAGCGGCCGCAGTGCAGCGGTCGCCTGTGCTGTTGTCGTCGCGACAGCTGCAGCGGCACGCCACGCCTCTACCCATTCCACGCCCCTCGCGACCTCGGACTCGAAGGCATCGACGAAAGGGACGAGAGCATCGAGCATCGTCTTGTCCCCGACCTCGGCATGGCCGAGCCTGGTGATCGCTGCGATCGCTGCACGGAAGGCGGCGACCGCAGCGGGTGCTGCGCCCACGGCTTTGCCGTCTGGCGCGTCCTCAGCGACGTCCTCGGCCGTTACGGCCATCGCTTGGACCTCGCGTTCGTCGTCGAGGTGCTCCCCCGCTGCGCGAAGCGCTGCTCCCCAGAGCGCACCGGAGGTCCCGCCGGCCGTCGAGGCCCACGCGTCGCCGGCCGCCTCGAGAGCGGCACGAAGCCCGCCCCCTTGATCGACGACGAGCGCGACGGCCGCGCACGCGCCGCGGACGCCACTTGACATGCCACGGCCGTGGTCACCGTCACCCGCAACCGCGTCGATGCGACCGAGCTCGTCCTCGGCACCCTTTAGTGCAGCGGCCATCGCCTCGAGCGCGGCGAGAACGGTACGCGCGGCCCGCTGGGATTCCCTGCTCACCGAAGGAACCGACTGGGCGGCGCTCGAGCCGGGCAGCTCTGTCACCCGCCGGTCCTGACCACGGCGCGGCGTGCCTGCACCCACCACGGGCAGAGAACCCTTCTTGTAGCCGGGGGCATCTGCAGGAGCGCGCCACAGCGCCTCGAGCTCTTCGTCGAGCGCGACGAGGGTGAGCGAACAACCGGCCATGTCGAGACTCGTGACGAACTCACCGACCTCGGGCTCGATGACCTTTAGACCTGCTCTCGTGAGCAGCGAGGAGACGCTGCGCCAGAGCACGAACAGCTCCTCGTACTTGGTCGAGCCGAGCCCGTTCAAAATAGCTGCGACACGATCTTGGTCCGCGGGGAGCTCGCGCAGCACCTTGTCGACGAGGAGCCGCGCGAGCTCGGCCGCTCTCGGCACGTCGTCCTCGGACACCCCCGGCTCGCCGTGGATGCCGAGCCCGACACCCATCTTGTGACGAGCGATGCTGAACAGCGGATGATCTTGTCCAGGAAGTGTGCAGCCCGCGAACGCGACCCCGAACGTGCGGGTGCGGTCGTTCGCGAGACGCGCAGCCCGCTCCACCTCGTGAAGGACGTACCCCGCCTCGGCTGCGGCCCCGGCGACCTTGAATACGACGAAGTCCCCGGCGATCCCGCGTCGCCTCCCAGCCTCGTGCACCGGCGCGCTCGCGACGTCGTCGGTCACGAACACGAGCCGGGTGTCGATACCGTCGTCGCGGAGCCGCTCCGCCGCCTGGGTGAAGTTCATCACGTCACCGGTGTAGTTCCCGCTGCTGAGCAGCACTCCACCGCCGACAGAGGCTGCCGTCGCGACGCTGTAGACCGCGTCGCTCGACGGCGAGGTGAAGATGTTGCCGACGACGGCGCCGTCCGCGAGCCCCGTGCCGACGAGGCCGGCGAAGGACGGGTAGTGCCCCGAGCCACCCCCAACGACGACGGCGGGCTTGCCGGCGCGTGGGACACGCGCGCGAACGGCTCCCCCTGGCACGCCCGAGACGTAGGAGGCATTCGCGTCGAGAAAGCCCGCGAGCGCGTCCTGTGCAAAACTGCTCGGGTCATCATAGAGCCGGGTCACTACGGGATCAGGCTGACCTTCACCGAGCGCTTGGCATCGGCAACGAGGTCGATCCCCTCTTGGAACGACGCGAGCGGCAGCTGAGTGCTGCAGATCTTGTCCATCGGCAGGCGTCCCGACTCGATCATCGCGATCGCAGCCGGCCAGGTGTGAGGGCCGAGGTGGGCGCCGCGCACGTCGAGCTCCTTGTCGTCGCTCAAGATGCTCCAGTCGACCGACACCGGGTCTTTGAACACGCTGTACTCGACGAAGGTGCCGAGCTTGCGGAGCATGGTGAGGCCTTGCAGCACCGCAGCCGGGTTGCCCGTCCCGTCGATATAGACGTCAGCTCCGTCACCTCCTGTGAGCCCGAGCACAACCTGGAGCGCGTTCTCGTGCATGGGGTTGATCGTGACATCCGCACCGCAGAGCTTTGCGATCTCGAGCTTCGCATCGATCGTGTCGATCGCGACGACAAGAGCCGGAGACTTCGCCTTCGCGCCGGCGACCATGCCGAGACCGATCGGTCCCGCTCCTGCGACGACGACGACGTCTTCGAAGCGCAGGCCCGCTCGCTCGACCCCGTGCAGCGAGCAGGACAGCGGCTCGGCGAACGCAGCCCACGCAGGACGGAGGTCTTTCGAGATCTTGTGGACGAGTGCCTCGACGGGAAAGACCATGTACTGCGCCATGCCCCCCGGAGTGACCCGCTTGAAGCCGAACATGTTGTGGGTCTTGCACATGTGGTAATCGCCGCGCAGGCAGTAGCGGCAAGTCCAGTCCGGCACGATCTGCTCCGGCACGACACGGTCACCGACTTCGATGCCGAAGTGCCGGCGAGCCGCGTCGTCGAGCTCCGCGACCACACCGACGATCTCGTGGCCGGGGATGACGTCGGTCTCTGTCCAGGCTGGCCGGTGCTCGTCGCCCCAGAACTTGGCTGCTCCATGGTAGGCCTTCACGTCACTAGCGCAGATGCCGACCGCCTCCACCTTGACGAGGACCTCGCCCGCCCTGGGCTCTGGCCTTGGCACCTCCTCGAGGCGGTAGTCCATTGGTCCGTGGACGACCACTGCCTGCATCATGTTGGGCACCGGCTTATTCTTCACCTCTCGCGACGGCCCCGGCAATAGCACCGAGGCGACGAGCGCACCAGCGAACCGGCGGTCAGCTCGCGAGCGCGTCGATGCATCCCATCTCGGCGGGGCTCAGCGCGAAGTCGAACAGGTCGAAGTTCTCCTCGATCCGCTCCCGGCGCACCGAGCGCGGCATGACGACGACGCCGTGCTCGAGGTGCCAGCGCAAGACGACCTGTGCGAATGATTTCCTACGGAAGTCAACCCCCGCGGGAGGTTTTTTGGACCTGTGCCCGAACAGGCTCATGGACCCGAACAGGCTCATGGAGCGGTGAGCTCGCAGTAGGCGACGGGCTCTCGCAAGCTGGACAGCGGCCCCCGATGTTCTACGGCCGTGCAGAAAAGGTTGCACTCAGGGCACCTCTGCCCTCCCAGATAGTGACCTGTAGAAGGTCGAGACCGAGGCGATGTAGGCCCCCTCGTCCAGGAGCACGTAGTAGGCCTGGACGGGTGAAGTACCGACGAAACGGGGCGAGTTGAGCGTGGCGAGCACGAGCTCCGCCTCCGCCTCGGAGAGCTTGTTGGGCGGGGAGGGGCGGCACTTGGGCGGGGTGGCCCGAACGGGGCGGAGCCGGCGGTAGTGGGTGGCCCGGGGCCTGCCGACCGCGCTACAGGCCACCTTGGTGCCGAGCAAGGGCTCAATCTCGGCAAAGCAGGTGGAGGTCACGGCATCCGCCTCGGCTGCTCGTCGTCCTCCTGGCTCTCGGCCAGCAGCTTCGCCAAGAGCTCGGATGCGAACCGCAGATAGATAGCGAGGGCGACGGCCCCTACAAGGCGGCGATCATATGTGTTAGGCGGCTTGCCCGAAAGCCTCGCCAGCCATTGAACTGCTGGCCATTGAACTGCTGGCCATTGAATGTGAGGCGGGTCGGATGCGGGCCGGAACGAGAAATTTCGTGCCAGCTCCCCCTCGGCGGGCCGGTCCCGGTCCGTGCCGGGCAGGCCACCTTTAGGTGCCAGGAGCTAGGTCATTTGGCCCTCGCTGCGGTGGCCAATACGGGACGGCCCTCGCGCCGTGCTTGGGCGGCAGCTGCTTCGGGCACATAGTCGTGGAGGCTGAACACGGCGTCCAGGCCGACCAGCGAGATGGCCCTGCGCGGCAGCGGCTGCGGGCACACGAGGTCGAACCTGGCGTGGCAGGCGATGGCCCGCCGTCGGGCGACCAGCAGCACCGTCAGGCCAGCCGCCCCCAAGAAGCCCACACCGCTCAGGTCGCAGATGAGCCCCTCGGGCCCGCGGCGCAGAGCAGCACCGAGCGCCTGGGAAAGTTGGACGGCGGTGGCGATGTCGACTTCCCCGGTGACCGACACGATCACCGACGAGCCCATCGTCCACTCGGTGAGGCCCAGGCTCGCTACATCGGTCCCGACGGGCCCGCTGGCTTGCCCGGCGACCGTGAGCCCGTCCATGATGAGCCCAGCTTGGAGCTCCGGGACTGCGCCGGCGCTGCGAGACTGTGCGCCGAGAAGCTGCCGCCTCGCTCCCGGCCAACGCTCGACATCGGAGAGAGCGGGCCTGGCAACCTTCGTCTGCGAGCCGCGCTCTGGCCGCTCTAACGGCGGTACAACGTCGCTTGATCCTGCCATCTTCGTTGCTCCCTTCCTCCGGGGCGCCCTCCGAGCACACCGCTCGGGTCTGTGTCGCCAGGGTCTGGAGCAACGGTGTCACGGCTAGGACCACCGGGTCCCAACCGCACCTGCTGGGTACTGTTTTACCACCATCCCCGTGGCCCCACAAGGCGGGCGCAAAGTCGGATCGAGCGCTTTAGGCGGACGGCATGCCCGCCGGCCTGGCCTGAGTTCAGCGACGACAGCCCGGGCGGCTGCGAGGCTAGGGCACGAGCGCCTCGGCGACGACGCCTCCGGTCTGCTCGAGCGCGAGACGGTGGACGAGTCGGACCTGGCAGCCATCGGCGCCCGCGAAGCAGCCACGCCCGAGGAGGCAGAAAAGAGGAGGCAGAAAAGAGGAGGCAGAAAAGAGGAGGCAAGAAAAGATGCGCGCAGTGATTCCGAGACGAGCCCCCGGACCGGCTTGCGCAACACCGCCACCGGTAGTAGGACGGTGGACGTAGTTACGGCTGAGCTTTGTGGCCCGGTCGACAAATCGTTGCTCCAGACCCTGGCGGCTCTGGCCCCGAGCGTTTTGCTCGATAGACGCCCACCGAGCAAAGGAGCAACGTTGTACACCTGCCCTTCAGGCCACCAGGTCGAGATCACCTACAAACGACTTGCGAGAGTCACGCCTCCTCGCGGCGACGCCACTGGACTTGGCCTTCAGCGGCCTCGGCCGGGACGCACACGACCGGGACCGGGCCCCCTCGGGCGGACCGATCGACGAGCGGCCGACGTCTTGGCGGAGGATGGCTGCCCGGACATGGAGCCCTACGCCGACGACCCTGGCCGCATTTGGTCATCGCCCAAGAGACCCACTCAGGTTGGTGCGCTGACCGTCACGGTCCGCGGCTCGTACGTCACCACTCGGGACTTGACTGGGTTCGGGGTAAAGCCCGAGGACATTGCCCGGGCGCAGCACACCTGGTGGTCGGTAGAACGTGCTCGCCTCCTCGGAAAGCGACATCTGCTGATCAGCTGGTCCTTGTAATGGTGGACCAGTGAGCCCCCATAAAGGCGTCGCTCCACTTCTCGGTTCCGTCGTCAATCTGAACTTTCCCGGTCACTACATCCACTGGGGGTTTGTCCTCCTTTCGCTGGCGAACCTTCTGGTCATCGTCGCCATGTTGATCGTGTTCGTCCTAGCGCTGACCCTGCCGTTCGTCCACACCCGGCGCACCCAACGCGGCCGAGCCACCAATATCGCTACCGACCGCGCTCCCGTCGCCGGTCTGGCTACGGCGTCTCCCACTGTTGGGACCGCGTCTGGTGGTGTCGGGCATGGCGTGTTAGACGAAGACGAGCCCGGTCTATGGACGGCGAAGATCCGCAAAGCCTGGCTTCGGTATCTCCCCCCAGACAAGATGCTGCCGGACAGCCAACCGGCCTACGTGGCGTCGTGGATCTACGTCTTCGGGGTGCTCACGCTCATGTCCCTCACCGTCGTGATCGCCTCGGGAACGGTGCTGGCCCTCGAAGGCCCGGTGTGGTGGCACATCAGCTCGGTAGGTCTCTTCGTCAACTCGCTGCACCTGTGGAGCGTGGAGTGCTTCTTCGGCTTCATGGCCATCCACCTGTGGGGAAAGTTCTGGATGGCCTCGTGGCGGGGGAAGCGTCAACTCACTTGGATGACCGGGGCGATCGCCTTCCTCGTCTCGATCTTCGAGGGCTTCACCGGGTACATTTCGCAGACCAACTTCGATTCCCAATGGATCGCCTTCGAGGCCAAGGACGCGATGAACGGAGCAGGGATCGGGGCCTTCTTCAACACGATGAACTTCGGCCAGGCGCTGATGCTCCACATCGTCGTCATGCCGCTGGTGATCGGCCTCGTCGTGGTCATACACATCGTTATGGTGCGGTTGCGAGGGGTGGCGCCCCCTATCGAAGCTCTGCCCGAGCATCTCGGCGAACCCGATGGGGCTGCTTCGAGCATCACCGCTTCGAGCACAGCAAGGTCATCACCTGCTTCTCCAGGCTTGTCGGACGCGGGATTGGCCATGGAGGACGCGGCGACCTCGAGGGAGCAGTCATGAGCGTGTCGAGCTCAAGCTCAGGACAGCTCGAGGGCACGACTGGCCCACTGAGCCCCCGCCAACGACGTGCATTACACAGCGAGGCCGAGGCTGCCCCATGGAAAGGGCCCCACCGCCGGTACGACATCTTGAAGGAGGGCACCATGGCCCTGGTGGTGGTGGTGCTCCTCGTGGCGGTCCTGGCCATCTTGTTCTCCTCGCCCGACGTGCCGCCGGTCACCCTGCAGGCGTGGTCGTCGGCGCAGCCGATCGGGTTCACCCATATCGCCCTGTCCGAGCTCGAGGGCACCAGCACGTCTGCCACCTACGGGCCGCCCTACAACCACGGGTCGGGCTCAGTGCAGGATATCTTCGGGGTGTCGATCCAGCGGGCCATCGGGGTGACCGACCCGATAGACCCGGCCAAGGACTTCGTCGTCGACCCGCTGGTCACCGTCTCGGGCCAACCGGCGCTGAAGGCAGCCCTCGTGCGCTACAAAAGCGCGGACCAACTGACGCGTCGATCGTGGGAGCAGGCCTATGGGCGTGCACTGTCCAAGGCGAAGATCGTCAATTCGCAACTGGAAGTACCGCCGGGCAGTTACGGCCCGGTCGGGACCATGCTCGCGAGCTTCCTGTCGATGGCCCGCTCCGGTGGCCTCGACGCTCAGCTGGTCGCCCACTCGGGCTTCTACACGACCAACTACACCAACCCTCTCCTCTTCATCGGCGACTCGGCGGTGGCCCAGCCATCGAGCTACTGGAACAAGATCGTCACGGCCCAAAAGATGCAAAGCCATCAGTGGGGCATGATGAACGAGACGGGGTCGTGGCCCGGACAGCCTTGGTTGTGGCTGTATGTCATGTGGTACCAGATCCCCCCCATGTCCACCTCCCACAACGGGGATGTGGAGGTCATCGCCATAATGACCGCCCTCTCCCTCGGGCTGGTCCTCGTTCCTTTCATCCCTGGCATCCGGGACCTCCCCCGGTGGATCCCGGTCCATCGTCTCGTGTGGAAGGACTACTACCGCACCTACCGCTCGACGTCCCAGGGTCACGCAAGGGGAGGTACGTCCCCGCCGGCCGAGAGTGCAAAAACGGGGCCGGGAGCTCAGCCGGGACCGTTGTAGTCACTGGGGTCACCAGGAGCAGCGAACAGACAACGCTGGACCAAGGGCGGCGCTGGCCCTGAGCGTTGTGCTCAAAAGACGTCCAGGAGCAAAGGAGCAACGTTGGACACCTTCCCACCGGGCCGCCGGGTCGAGATCACCAACGGGCTGACCAGGTTGGGGCCCGCTCAGAGCGTGCCCAGGGCATGGGGGGCGCGTCTCACATGAGCGAGACCACGCCGACACCAGCCGACGTCCTGGTCATCTTTGGGGTCACTGGGGACCTCGCCAGGAAGATGACCTTTCGGGCGCTCTACCGCCTCGAAGCAGCCGGCCGCCTCGACTGCCCGGTCATCGGCGTGGCCAAGGAGCCATGGTCCGAAGATCATCTACGCGCATCAGCCAGAGAGGCGGTCGAGGAGACTGGGCAGGCCGTGGAAGACGAGATCTTCGAGCGGCTCGCGCACCGTCTCAGCTACGTGCAGGGCGACTTCGCAGACCCCGCCACCTACGAGGCGGTAGCCAAGAAGCTGGAGGCGACCTCCCGGCCGCTGTTCTACCTGGAGATCCCACCCGCATTGTTCGCGCCGGTCGTGGCGTCCCTTGGACAGGCGAACCTCACCGGGGGGGCCACGGTGATGGTCGAGAAGCCCTTCGGCCACGACCTCGCCTCCGCCCGCGCCCTCAACAAGGAACTGCACCAAGTGCTCGAAGAGGAACAGATCCTTCGCATCGACCACTTCTTGGGCAAACAGCCCGTCCTGGACATCTCCTTCCTGCGTTTCGCGAACGCGCTCTTAGAACCGGTATGGGACCGCGACCACGTGGCCGCCGTACAGGTCACGATGGCCGAGGACTTCGGGGTGGAGGACCGGGGCGCGTTCTACGACCCGGTCGGGGCGCTTCGCGACGTGCTCCAGAACCACCTCCTCCAGGTCCTGGCCCTCGTCACCATGGAAGCACCGGTCGGGCCTGGGCACCGGGCGCTGTGGGACAGGAAAGCTGACATCTTCCGGGCCATGGCCGACGTCGACCCGGCCCGCTGCGTGCGAGGACAGTACACCGGCTACTCGAAGGTCCCCGGAGTGCACAAGGGCTCGACGACCGAGACCTACGTTGCGCTGCGCCTCGAGGTGCAGAGCTGGCGCTGGGCCGGCGTGCCGTTGTTCATCCGGGCCGGAAAAGCGCTCGCGGCCCGCGCCACCGAGGTGAGAGTGATCTTCCGCCGCCCACCACGGCTGTCCTTCTTGGACGAGCCACGCCACAGCAACCCCAACCAGCTGATCATCCGGATCGACCCCGACCCCGGCCTGCGCCTGGTGATGCTCTCCAAAGGCCCCGAAGGCACAGCATCGAGAGACGTGCACATGGACCTCCCCTTCGCCGCCGAGCTCGGCCGCCCTCCCGAGCCCTACGAGCGGCTGTTGCACGACGCGCTCATCGGCGACCACTCCCTGTTCACCAGAGAGGACTCGGTGGAGGAGACCTGGCGGGTGCTTCAGCCACTGGTGGACCATCCACCCGCACCCCTGCCCTACCCGCGGGGGTCGTGGGGCCCGTCTCAGGCCGACGAGCTCCTGAGAGGCCATCCGCCGTGGCAGCTGCCATGGCTCCCCGATGCGAAGAGCCCGGTCTCAGCCATGCGCAAGGGCTTCGGCGGCCACGACGAGAAGAAGGAGTGAGATGGCCCCAACGACCAAGACTACGAAGCTGACCACGATGACCCCCAAATCTCGCCCCTCCGGCGATCTCGACACCATTTGTGTCAACACGATCCGCACCCTCGCCATCGACGCGGTGGAGAAGGCCAACTCGGGGCATCCGGGGACGCCGATGGGCATGGCGCCGGTCGGCTACCAGCTCTGGCAGCGCCAGCTTCGCTTCGACCCCGCCTATGAGACCGTCGGCCGAGTGTCGGTGACCCTGGACGACTTGAAGTCCTTCCGTGAGCTCGGGTCGCGCTGCCCGGGCCATCCCGAGTACCGCTGGACCTCGGGAGTGGAAGCAACGACGGGCCCCCTCGGCCAAGGGGTCGCCAACTCGGTGGGCATGGCCATCGCCTCCCGCTGGCTCGCCGAGCGCTACAACCGACCCGACTTCGAGCTGTTCGACTTCGACGTTTACGCCCTCATGGGCGCCGGCTGCATGATGGAGGGCATATCCGCGACGAGGCGGCGTCGCTCGCGGGGCACCTTGGGCTCTCCAAGCTGTGCTGGATCTACGACAACAACCACGTCACCATCGAAGGCAACACCGCACTCGCCTTCAGCGAGGACGTGGGGACGGTCTTCTCCGGCTACGGCTGGAACGTAACACGGGTCTCTGACGCCAACGACCTCGGTTCGCTCTCCGCGGCGTTCCAGGTGTTCCGGGACGAGAGGGAGCGACCAACCCTCGTCATCGTCGACAGCCACATCGGCTACGGCGCGCCCGACATCGTCGATACCAGCGCCGCCCACGGCGAGCCGTTGGGTACGGCAGAGGTGAAAAAGGCCAAGGCCAGCTACGGCTGGCCCGAGGACGCCAAGTTCTTGATCCCCGACGGGGTCTACGAGCACTTCGCCGAAGGCGTCGGGACCCGCGGGGCGGGGCTCCGCGAGGCGTGGATGTCGCTGTTGTCTGACTATCAACATGAGCACCCTGACCTGGCGGCCGAGCTGTTGGCCATGCAACGCCGCGAGCTGCCAGAAGGATGGGACGCCGACATTCCCACCTTCGACCCTGACCCCGCCGGTGTGGCCACGCGGGACTCCTCGGGGGAGGTCCTCAACGCCATCGCCCCCCGTGTCCCCTGGCTGATCGGGGGATCGGCCGACCTGGCACCGTCCACCAAGACCCGCCTGACTTTCGCGGGTGCGGGAGACTTCGAGGAGAGCAGCTACGGAGCTCGCCACCGCGGTAACGGGCTCGATCATCGGCACCGACCCCTTCGACCAGGTCGACGTCGAAGAAGCCAAGGCCAGCTCACCGACCGCTACGACCAGGAGGGCTCCCTGCCCGAGCGGTCCCCACTGTGGGACGGCGAAACAATCAAGCTCTACGCCGACGATCGCAACGCCGCAGCGCTCTACGACGCGACCGGCGACCGCGTGGACCTGGCCGCCCACCTCCTCCCCAAATAGGACCCTGTGAGCCAGAGAATGGCTCTTATGCATGATGGCGAAGGAGCACGCAACGTCGGGGCTGGCCTTGCAACACCTCTCGGCGGACCACGGGCGGCGCCAGGCACACAGAGCGAACAAGCCATACTTGTCTGGTGGCTGTTCACCTCGCCATCATGCTGCCGGGAGCCGGTTATGGCACGCTGGGCCCGGCGCTACGGCTTCCCCGCTTGGCTGCTGAAGAAGCTGGGGCGGAGGTAGTTGAGGTGGAGTACCCTGCGCCCCCTGCACCAGATGGGCAGGTACGGCAGCAGGAGTTCCAAGACGCCGTTTCAAGTCAGGTCAGTTCGTTCCTGACAGGATCTGCTCCCGACCGCGTCACCTTCATCGCCAAGTCCCTGGGCACGGTGGTCCTGGCTGGGCTGCCGCCCTCGGTGCCACTGCCGCCCCTTGTAAGGGCGATCTGGCTGACCCCGCTGTTCGGACGCGAGGACGTGAGGACGGGTGCCATTGGAAAGGGCTGGCCGTCGCTGCTAGTGGCCGGAGGGGCCGACAATTACCACAAGCCCGAGCACCACGGCTATGTCGCGAAGGCCTTAGGGGCCTCCTCGCTGGTCTTGTCCCGAGCCAACCACTGTCTCGAAGTCCCGGGGGACGTAAGGGCGACCCTGGAAGGGTTTCGCTCCCTCACCGAGGCCGTGCTCAGCTTCGTCCATTGAAAGCCGTCTGTCACGCTCGTGGAAGGCTGGGTGTTCTCGCGCGCAAATCGGCCCGTGCTGCGGGCTGCAATAAGGTCCCTCTCCTTCAAAGGAAAACGACAGAGCGACGGCGGTGCATGCGGCACGAACCGGCTCCGACACATGACATAACGGCCTCATGCCCTTACGGTTGGGCCGAGGCAAAGTACTCCTAGTGCTTGGACCGGAGGGCTCACGACGCCCCAACGGGGTCGGCGATGGCAAGCGGGTGCCGCCCCCGGGCCGAGGGAACCGCCATCGCTCCGACAGCACTTGCCACTACCCAACCGCCAGCAACCAAGAGCACAACGTGAGTACCGAACGTGTCCGCCGCAACACCAGCAAGGCCCATCCCCACTGGGACCCCGACGAGCCCGCCGAGGCTCACGAACGAGGACGCGCGGGACAACAGATGGTCTGGCACGTTGACTTGGCGGCACGTCGTGGCAAGCGTGTTGTAGACAGAGGCCTGAGCACCCGCAGCTACCCCTGCCGGCAGTACCAGCCAGAGCGTCGTCGGCACTGCCAGCAGCGCCAGTAAAGGTGCCATGGCCATGCTGACAGCGAACGTGGCCAGCATGGGCCTGGCTGGGCGCCAGCGGAGCGACACCCAGCTGCCGGCGAAGGCCCCGACCCCATAGCTGATCCCGATCGCGGACCATGCCGGCGCCCCTCCCAGGTACCTTTTGGCCACCAGAGGCCCGAGGACGAAGAACGAGGAGAGGGCGATGGTGTTGAAAAGGGACACATGGGCCACGTAGGAGGCGAGCCATGGGCGCTGGCGTACCGCTTGCCAGCCTTCGCCGAGTTCGCCGAGCAGGCGCCGACGCTTGCCAGGCGGGGCTGACAGAGCGGGGGAGCGGACCAAGGCGAGGCTGAGGGTGCTGGCCAGGAAACTGAGCGAATCGACCGCAAAGGCCGCTCCAGGGCTGAGAGCCGCGACCACTGCCCCGGCGGTAGCAAGGGCCGCGACCTGCGCTACAGCCTGGGACATCGAAAGGAGGGAATTTGCCTGGCGGACCCGCCCCTCGGGGGCGAGGTTGGCAACGAGGCCGCTCGCTGCCGGAGTGAACATCGCCGACCCCAAGCCGGCACAAGCTTGGAGGAGGCCGAGGCCTAGCACGCTCGCGTGCCCTGTAATGAGCAACACTGCCGTGACGGCCTGGACGGCAGCCCGAGCCGAGTCTGTTGCGAGCATGACCAGGCGTCGCGGGTAGCGGTCACCTGCCACGCCCCCGAACACGGTGAAGGCGATGACAGGGAGTTGGGCGGCCAGCAACACCAGACCGAGGCTCGACGCATCATGGGTGAGGGCCAAGACCGCGAAGGCAAGGGCGACCGAGGACATGGCGTTCCCGGCGCCCGAAAGCGTCTGGCCCACCCAGTAGAGCCGGAACTTGCGGTCCCGCAGCACGCCTGCTCGGCGCGTGGCCCGCCTCGCACCATCTTCGGCCCTCACTGCCTGGGCCTCACAGGCATCGTAAGGACGGTCAGCGTGCCGGTGTCGGCGGAGCGCAGAGTCAGCGGCCGGAGCGCATCGCTGGCCTCTACGACCACGTCCGGGCCCACCATTACCTCGAGGGCTTCGGCGACGAAGCCCGCGTTGAGGGTCATCGAGAGCGGGGGGCCGTCCCAAGAGGCTTCCACTGGCGTCTGCGTTCCAGGCGACCTGACAACGAGGGCACCAGCGGTGAAGCCCACGGTCGCCATTTCGTCGGGCACGGCGCGCAGCGCACCAGCCAAGGCGCGTACGCCGGCCACGGCCTTGTTGCCCCTCGGGTTGCCCACGAGGACGGCCCGGTAGTCGGGGAAACTCCCGTTGTACGCCTCCACGGCAACTGCCAGGCCGTCAGCAGCCAGGTAGAGGGGACCGCCTGGTTGCCCTGAAAGCTTGACGGCGTTGGCGCCGGCAAGGGACGAGCGTAGTTCCTCGGCCTTCCAGAGGGGGAGAAAGCCTGCTAAGTGAGCTGACTCCTGCCCATCGTCCAAGACCAGGTCGCGGACTGCAATGCGGTAGCTGTCCGTGGCGACCAGGCGGAGCGAACCCTCGGCCGCCTCAACCCAGATCCCAGACAGCTCCGGCCGTTCCCCTCCCCTAGCGGCAGCAAAAAGGACCTGGCCGATCGCGGCAGCAAGCGCGCCCGCCGTGACAGTGCACCAGCTCAGCCCCTCGTCTCGTGGCGGCATCTCGACCTCATCGACCAGCTCGTCCACGGCGCGCCTCAGCACGCCGGCCCGCTTTTCGAGCCGGTTGGCATGCTCTGCCAACATCTCCTTTCGCTCAGCGCCCTCTGCGACCAGGAACCGCCGCACATCACCCACCGGCATCTCGGCGGCCCTCAGCCTTTTCACCAGCACGGCGTCACGTACCTGTGCGACGGCGTAGTACCGGTAACCGGTCGAATCGTCAACAGCAGCGGGTACGAGGAGCCCGCACTCGTCATAGAAGCGCAGCGCGCTGCGCGACAGCCCGCAGCGCTGGGCGAACGCCCCAATGGTCAGGAGGTGGTCCACGCCACCAGCAAACAGCTTCGACCAACTTGAAGGTCAAGCAAGAGCAAACGTCGGCCTCGACCAATGCCCAAGGTGACCCGCTCGGCGGCCGAGCGAAGCTCGAACGTGCCGGTCACGCCTATGGTGGTCAACACCGCGAGGCGACAGCGCTTCAAGCCGAGCAGAACGCCTCCTTACGGCGCGTACGGGCTACGCGCCTGGCCCCTCGCGGCGCCGGATAGTTAACATAGTGACCCACGCGCGCTCTGCCAGGGACCCTCGCCACCGCCGAGGTCCAAATCCCCTCGGCATGATTAGCTCCCCAGTTCAACCACGCGCGCTCCGTCAGAACTTACCCTAGGTGTTTCGCCGACCACCGACCCCTTTCTCCGCAGCTCAACGAACTCTCGCGTTCTAGCAGAAAGCGCCTCTTCTACGGGCAGGCGCTCCAAGGACGACGCCCCGTAGAACCCGTCAATAGTTGCGACTCTATCAAGCACATAGAGAGCGTCTGCCGGCTCCGCAATCGGCCCCCCATGGCACAGTACTATTACGTCGTTGCGAACGTTCCGCGCGGCCCCTGCCCACAACGAAATATCCCGCACACAGTCATCGAGCGTCCGCGCTGTCTGGGCCCCGATCTTGCCACCGGTCGTGAGTCCCATATGACAGACGACGACATCCGCCCCCGCGTTCACCATCGCCTCAGCGTCCGAAGCAGAGAACACATATGGTGTCGTAAACAGGTTCGCGTTGTGGGCCACGCGCACAAGCTCTACCTCATGTCCGTATCCCATTCCCGTCTCCTCTAGGTTGGCCCTAAAGACGCCATCGATCAGCCCAACGGTTGGAAAGTTCTGCACCCCCGAAAAGCCCGCTGCGATACAACGTTCCAATAGACTCGGAAGGTCAACAAATGGATCGGTTGCGTTAACCCCGGCAAGGACCGGCGTGTCCCTCACAACCGACACAATCTCCCTCGCCATCTCCAAGACAATCTCATTTGCGTTCCCAAATGCAAGGAGCCCAGCTAATGAACCGCGTCCAGCCATGCGGTACCGACCAGAGTTATAAAGCACGATGACATCGATCCCACCGTCCTCCTCGCACTTCGCCGACAGCCCCGTGCCCGCTCCACCCCCGATTATAGGTTCACCCCGATCGATCTTCTGCCTCATTCTCGCGAGGATCTCCTCGCGCGCGATACGTGCCATGTCTATTCCGTCCTTCCCATCGTCAAGCAGTCGCTCTCGTCGCATATATAGCGGTCTAGTTCACCGGCCATTGCCGTGGCGAAGACCGGATCGTTGATATCAGTGTCGCATTCTACGAGATCGACTTGCTCGCGATCTAGGTACTCACGAATCGCACCAAACAGCGCCTCATCCGCCGCCCGAGACTCAAATGGACCTCCTGTCACAGACAACGCCGACACACCACGCAGCGGAAGGAACACGGCACACCTACCCCTCCCAGCGGAGAGCCTCATTGCCAGTCGACGACCAAGCTCGGCTGACTCTTCCGGCGTCGTCCGCATCAGCGTCACGCTCGGATTATGCTCGTAAAAGAGCCTCCCCTTAAACTTCTCCGGCACTGTATCGGGTGGCCCAAAGTTGACCATGTCGAGCGCTCCCACCGAGACAACCTGCGGCAGCCCCACCGCGCGAGCAGCCACCATACGACCTGGGCCGGCCGAGAATACGCCACCGACAAGCTCATCCGCAAGCTCCGTAGTCGTTACGTCCAGCACCCCAGATAGCCATCCTTGACTGGCGAGCGCTTCAAGCGTTCGACCTCCTGTCCCCGTCATGTGGAAAACGAGCACCTCGTAGCTCCGCTCCTCTAACCATGCGCGTGCGGCCGTCACGCACGGCGTCGTAACTCCGAACATCGAAGCACCCACAACCCGCTTCGACGCGTCCACGTTTGGCGGCTTCGAGACCACCATCCCGGCAAGAGCCGCTGCTCCGTTCGCGATAATCCGCGCTGACAGACGATTGATTCCTGCAATATCAGTCACGCTCGGCATCAGTACTAGGTCGCTCTCGCCAACATACATCTGTGTATTTCCCGAGGCCGCGGTAGATACAATTACCTTTGGCATACCGACGGGCAGCACACGAAACGCCCTCGACGCAATTGCGGTCCCGCCCGTACCGCCAAGCGCGATGGCGCCACTAATCGCGCCCTCTTCCAGCAGCGTCCGCACTATCACCTCCGCACCCCGCGCCATCGCGGAAACTGCCCCGCCACGGTCCCCTCGCAACACATCTGCCTGGAGGCCCTCACCTGCCGCACGTGCTACCTCCTCGCGAGCCACATCTGCAGAGAACGCGGGCTCCCCCAGCACACCCACATCTACGACAAGCGGCGTCAGGCCATCTGATCGCAACCGATCACACAAAAATTCATATTCGGGACCCTTGGTGTCGAGGGTCCCGAGTACTAATACAGTCGCCATAACTATGCACCCTCCCTTTGTCGATACCGATCCCGTGCTCGAGGGGACGTGACCATCGCCTTTCCGCCCTCTAAGGCCGACGCCAACGCGAGCTCTAGCACTTCCACCGCGTCGCGGGCCTCCTCAGGCTTCACCGCCAGCTCACGACCCCCGCGTATCGCAGCATAAACGCCATCATAAATCTCATCACCCAATATCGACGGGGGCGCAAATCCACTGACTGTAAACGGCTCACGCCCGATCGGGCTGACCTCCAGCTCCCGTCCAGTCCGCCCCACGATCGTCCCCTCGCTCCCATAGACCGCGAAGCGAGCTGGAGCGATCCCCGCATGCCGATAGACCTCAACCCTACCAAGAACTCCCGAGTCACACTCCATGTCGATGCCAATAAAGTCCTCCACCTCGTCCCCTCCCGCCACGTGTACATGTCCCCTGACCACGCAACTGCAGCCGCCGACGAGCTCCAGGACCTGGTCCACAGGATGTGGCCCGACGAGCCAAGAAATCCCACCTCCGAACTCCCGTTCATGGGGCCAGGACAAAACACTCTCACCTGCATGCGGGCGATCCGCTGACGCCCTCCTGTACCTACCCCGATGCGTCCGGACCACATCCACCTTCCATAGGTCACCAACCACACCACCCCCCACGAGTTGGCAAAGCACGACGAAGTCGTGCTCGAACCGTCTCTGCTGATGGACCGCCAACACAACACCTGCTCTGCGCGCCCGGTCGATCAGGTCATCAGCCTCAGCTGTACTGATGGTCATCGGCTTCTCGACCAACACATGCTTGCCCGCCACAACAGCAGCCCGCGCCATCTCGTAGTGAAGCGAGTGGGGGGTACTAATCACAACGAGCTCAATACGAGAATCAGCCACCACTTCACGCCAGTCCGTTACGGCGCGAGCAGCCGTCCTCTCAGCGACTTCAAGTACCCGCGCCTTATCCCTCGCACAAACAGCCACGAGATCAAACGAATCCGACGCTTCAAGATGTGGCCGGCAATGATAAAAATACCCGCTGTTCCCAAGGCCAATAAGACCAGTTCGCACCCGCGTCCCCCTCACGATGACGCCCTAGATCCTTGAGTCAGCCTAACTCCACCCGTCACTTCGTCAACCTGCACCATTGCACCCCCGCGGGACGCAGAAACATACGCCGCGTCCATGATCGCCATAGTCCGCAGATTATCACGGCCCGAATGCGGTGCTTCCTTCCCTTTCTCGATAGCATCCAAAAATGATAGAAGACTGTAACCGTAACTCCGAGGCCCGTCACGAACCACTTCATTATCAACAAACGCTTCAATTTCTACCGACTCCTCGTGAACCTGCAGCCTCCCAGTCGCATTACCTGCCATCGGGCCAGACCGCTCGACTGTCACGCTTCCCCTCTCCGCATCCACCCGTGCCGCATTCGTCGCGAGTCCCCTAGCCATCCAGCTTGACGTCATCTGTCCTACCAAGCCGCCCTCGAACTGAACAATAAGCGTCGTGAACTGCTCTCCAGGCAGCTCGCTGGCCTCGTCGCGCCTCGTAATAGCCGCCACTGATAGTGGCACAACCACCGCAAGCCATTGCATCCTGTCTATGAGGTGGACCGAGAAAATCGCCATCTCAAGCCGCTTCTGCTCCGCGCGCCAAGCCCCCGGCGGCTGCCGACGATCCTGGAAGACGTGGTGCTCAATAAACCGCAGGTCACCTAACCGCCCGTCAGCCAGATGCCCAGCCATCCATTGATATTCCGGAAACCATCGAAAGTTCTGGCTCACCGCCAGCGGCACACCCGCCTGATCGGCCGCCTCAACATACCTCGCCGCCTCCGAGAACGACTGCCCGAACGGCTTCTCTACTAGGATAGGTACACCGTGTTCAAGTGCAGGAAGAATCACCGCCTCGCGAATCTCGGGTCGCGTCAACACAACTGCCACATCAACCTCACCCGACGTAACCATGC
>JAJYMM010000172.1 GCA_021787035.1 Actinomycetes bacterium | reverse complement strand
GTCCGGCCAGGACGCCAAGGCAGAGAGCTGCGGGCCGGCGGAGCGCGGGCCGGCGGAGCGCGCGGCGTTGCCCGGCCCGCCACCTGGGCGGGCTTGGTGCTACCGGGCCGGGGCAAGATGGGCCGGGGCCAGCTCGGCCGGGGCCAGCTCGGCCGGGGCCAGCTCGGCCGGGGCCAGCGAGGATGAGGACGCAGCCGAGGGCGAATGCCTCGCCCACCAGGGTAGGCAACTGGCCAATCGCCACCTCGATGAAGGTCGTCAGGGCGAAGTACCAAGATGCCGCCGGCCGCCGCCCGGTGGCGTTGATGAGGAGGCGGTCGAAGCCCGCCGCCGAAGCCATCGCGGACAGGGCGGTGAGGGGCCATAGCCCCAGGTAGCCGCCGGCGAGAGGGAACACCAGGCTGTAGTTGAGCGGGTAGTTGCCGCTGAACCAACCGGGGTCCCAGACGACGACCCCGTAGCGCCCAGCCTGGTCCGCCCGGTAGATCTGGGCGGACCAGTCAGTGCCGCGCCAGCCGGCTGCGTAGCAGAGGAGGCACGCGGCCAGGGCGAGCGCCGGAGGCCCTGCGGCACCGACCAGGCGCCGGAGGGTGCTCGGCCCCGGCGAGCATGGTTGGCCGGACTCGAGGGCTACGCGTAGTAGGCCCGGAGCGCCTTTCAAGGCGCGTGCCAGCAGCCGCGGTGAACGACTTCGCTTAGCTGCTTCCTCGGCCGGGAAGCCGAGGACCCGGCCTTGTCGTCTGGGGCAGGCCAGCCAAGCGCGATGGCGCCTAGAGGCTCCCAGCCGGCTGGCACGCCCAGCTCTTCCAGGAAAGCGCTGGCTGGGCGGTGCAGGGCGAAGAACGAGGCACCTAGGCCCTCCTGGCGGAGGCCGAGCAGGAAAAGCATGGTGGCGAACCCCGTGTCCACCAACCAGTAGGGCACCTGCCATTCCCCCACTCGGCCTTCGCCGGCCCGCGCCTTGTCTGGCTCCGAGTAGCGCTCTACGTAGCTCGCCCGGCTCGCGAGAGGCACCACGATCGCCGGAGCCCGGAGCAAGCCGGGGTGGTCCGGGTTTTCCAGCCAGGAGGGTTGTGCCGTGTGCCGCCAGAACTTCTCGGTCTCAGCCCCTTCCAGCACCAAGAAGGCCCAACCCTGGGTGTTCCCGGCGGAAGGGGCACGAGTTGCGAGCGAGAGCGCTCGGTCGAGCGCCTCGGGTGGGACAGGGCGGTCAGAGAAACTACGGCACATTCGCCGGCGTGCGACCACCTCATCTAGCTCCAACGGCGCTAAATTACACTGCGTTCACCGGGGTTGCGGGCCCCGCCGGGAATGTCGACCTTTCTGGTAGGGTTTTGGTTGGTATGCCTACGTTCCGCGATCTGCTGTCGTCAGCCCGTTCCCGCATCGTCGAGGTCTCGCCTGCCGAGGCGGCCGAGCGGCTAAAGACGCCTGGTGCCGTCGCTCTCGACGTGCGCGAGGCAGACGAGTTCGAGCAAGGGGCACTCCGGGGTGCCGTGCACATCCCGAGGGGGTTCCTCGAGATGCAAGCAGCGGGCCGTTTGCCGGAACGCCACGTGCCGGTCATCGTCTACTGCGCCGGCGGCGTGCGGAGCGCGCTTGCGGCCGACACGCTTTCCCAGCTCGGCTACACCGACGTGGTGAGCGTCGCGGGCGGTTTCAACCGCTGGAAGGACGAGGGCCTGCCGTGGGACATGCCGGCCGTCCTCAACCCCGATCAGCGCAACCGTTACCAGAGGCACCTGCTCCTTCCGGAGGTGGACGTGGAGGGCCAGGTGAAGCTCTTGCGTTCCAAGGTCCTCCTCCTCGGGGCGGGCGGTCTCGGCTCGCCGGCGGCCCTGTACCTGGCTGCCGCAGGCGTGGGCACCCTCGGCATCGTGGACATGGACGTGGTTGACGCCTCCAACCTCCAGCGCCAGATCCTGCACAACCTCGACCGGGTAGGTGAGCGCAAGGTTGAGTCCGCCAGGAAGGCCATTACCGCCCTCAACCCTGACGTCCAGGTGGTGACCTACGACACGCGCCTCGGGGCGGACAACGTCTTGGAGGTCTTTTCCGGCTACGACCTGATCGTTGACGGGACCGACAACTTCCCGACCCGCTACCTGGTAAACGACGCGTCCTTGAAGCTCGACATCCCCGTCGTGCACGGCTCGATCTTCCGCTTCGAAGGCCAGGTGAGCGTGTACCTCCCCCACGAAGGGCCTTGCTACCGCTGCCAGGTCCCCGAGCCGCCGCCGCCCGAGCTGGCGCCTTCGTGCGCGGAGGCCGGCGTTCTTGGCGTGCTGCCGGGCATCATCGGCTCCTTGCAGGCCATGGAGGCGATCAAGGTGCTCTTGGGTATCGGCGAGCCCCTTGCCGGCAGGCTGCTCGCGTACGACGCGCTCGAGGGGACGTTCCGTACGTTCCGCCTCAACCGTGACCCCGAGTGCCCAGCCTGCTCTGTTCCCAAGGAGCAGCTTGTCATTGCCGAGTATGACCAGCTCTGCCTGCCCCACCCGATCGAGGCGCCGGTGACCTTGGAGCCCGTGCCGGCGTAGGCCAGGTCACCTCGGGACGGCCCGAGGGAGGGCACCTGAGTGAGCCGGCCGTCGGGTCGGTCGTTGGCTCGTTTCTAAGCGCCAGAGGCGCCGAAGCCAACCGGCAGGGCACACCACCGTCACACTCGTCACTTTGGTGACGCGCGCCGGGCCCCTGAGTACGATCGGCTGTGACTGCAATTGAGGGCCACGAGGGCCCAGCGTCGAGCGCTTGCGCTGCGGTCGAGCTTGTCCCGGTCATCGTCTCAGTCGACGCGACGACTCCAAAGGTGCTCACGGTCCGTAGTGCCGCCGGCCCGGCGCTGCCCTCCGGGTACCTGGACGACGCTCTCGACCGAACGCTCGAGCAGGCGGTGCGGCGCATCGTGGGCAACGAAGTCGGTATCCCAGTGCGCTACTTCGAGCAGTTGTACACCTTCGGCAACCGTGAGCGGGTCCTTGGCCGCCGGGCGCTTGCTGTCGCCTACCTGGCGCTGGCGCACCACCAGCCGGTCCACGGGCCCGGGCACCCGGAGTGGAGGAGCTGCTATGACCTCTTCCCATGGGAGGACTGGAGGGTCGGCCGCCCGAGCGAGATCGACTCGGTCGTTGTCCCGGCTCTCGGGCGATGGCTCGAGGGCTCGCCGGCTGACCTTCTGGCCGTCCGTACGGAACGAGCCGAGCTCACCTTCGGGACCGGCCAGGCGCGATGGGACCCGGTGCGCGCGCTCGACCGCTACGAGGTCCTTTACGAGCTCGGCCTCGTAGCAGAAGCGGGTGAAGCCTCGAAGGGTGGCCCAGTCGTGACCAGGAGGGCCGGTGGCGCTCCACCCACTGTGGCCGGCGCTCCTGGGGCCGGCGCTCCTGCGGCCGGCGCTCCTGCGGCCGGCGCTCCTGCGGCCGGCGCTCCTGGGGCCAGCCTCGGCGCCCCCCTGGCCTTCGACCACCGCCGCATCGCCGCCGCCGCCCTGGAGCGCCTGCGGGGAAAGCTCGCTTACCGTCCCGTCGTGTTCGAGGTGCTACCCGAGACGTTCACCCTTTCTACCCTCCAGCAGGTCGTGGAGGCCTTCGCTGGCCAGCAGCTCCACAAGCAGAACTTTCGCCGCCTCGTCGCCACGGCCAACCTCGTCGAACCGACGGGCGAGGCCCATGTGCGCACTGGGGGGAGGCCAGCCGAGCTCTACCGTTTCCGACGAGAGGTACTGAGGGAGCGGCCGGCGCCAGGGCTCGGCCTCCGGCGCCTAGGCGGCTTGTAAGCGGCCCTGGCCTCTGCCCTTGTGCGCTCGCGCCCCCAGAACCCGCCCTGCGTTAGGCCGGGACCGTTGCCTCCGGATGTCATCAATCCGGCCCGGCGTGCTCTAGGGCAGGTGGTTGCCGAAGAGCAAGAAAATCCGTACCGGGGCGCTCGCTAAAGAGGGTGGCTGGCATGTTCGGGGGGTGTTGCGGCTATAGTAGGCATATGCTCACACAGAGTATAAGTCGGGTGGAGGAGGCCGAAAGGCCCGCCAGCTTCGACGAGTGGGCGGCGGAGGTGCGCCGGTTGGCACGTGAACGCGACGCCGTGCTGCTCGCCCACAACTACCAGCTGCCCTGGATCCAAGATGTCGCCGACTACGTCGGGGACTCGCTCGCCCTCTCCCGCCTCGCCGCCCGGGGCGATGCCCGGACGATCGTTTTCTGCGGGGTGCACTTCATGGCAGAAACGGCCAAGCTTCTCGCCCCCGACCGCACGGTCCTGCTGCCCGACCTGCGAGCCGGTTGCTCCCTCGCAGACACGGTGACGGCGGAGGACGTCCGCAAGTGGCGCACGGAGCACCCTGACGGGCTTGTCGTCGCGTACGTGAATACGTCGGCCGCCGTGAAGGCCGAGTCTGACGTTTGCTGCACGTCCTCCAACGCCGTCGAGGTGGTCGAGTCGTTGCCGGAAGGGCCCGACGTTTTGTTCCTGCCGGACACCTTCCTCGGCCAGCACGCCGCCCGCATGACGGGCCGGCGCCTCGACATCTGGATGGGCGAGTGCCACGTCCATGCCGCGATATCGCCGGCCGAGCTCAGGGACAAGGTGGCGGAAAACCCGGACGCTCAGCTCCTCGTGCACCCCGAGTGCGGGTGCACGACGTCTGCTCTTTGGCTCTCCGGGACCGGCGACTTGCCTGCCGGGCGCACCCACATCGTCTCGACCTCGGGCATGGTGAAGGCGGCCCGCGAGCTGGGGGACGGCCACGCCCTCGTCGCCACCGAGACCGGGATCCTCCATCAGCTGAGGAACGCCAACCCCCGTGCCACCTTCGAGGCCGTTTCCCCCGCGGCGGAGTGCCGTTACATGAAGATGACCACTCCGCAGCGCCTGCTCGACTGCCTGCGTAACGGCGTTTACGAGGTCGAAGTAGACGGGGAAATAGCCCGTCGGGCGCGCCGGGCCGTGGAACGGATGATTGCAATCGGGCAGCCTGGCGGGGGCGAGTGACTTGCCAGCCCTCCATGACGACCTCGATGGCCTCGACGTCCTTGTCATAGGTTCGGGGATCGCAGGCCTTTCTGCCGCCGTCGCTCTGTCCGGCAAGCGACGGGTGGCCGTGATATCCAAAGAAGCCGGGGGCGGTGGGAGCACGGAGCTCGCCCAAGGCGGCGTCGCCGCAGTGCTCGGCCCGCCCGACAGCGCCGAGGCGCACGCCCGGGACACCGTGGTCGCTTCGGCTGGCCTCGGTGACGCGGAAGTGGCTCTCGCCGTGACGGCCGAGGCTAAAGAGGCCATCCAGGTCCTAGTTGACCTCGGCGTGCGGTTCGACCCTGGCGCGCCGGCTCGCGAAGGGGGCCACAGCGCAGCCCGGGTCGTCCACGCACGGGGGGACGCCACGGGCGCGGAAATTTCGCGGGGCTTGATGGAGGCCGCTCGCAGCCAGGGTGTGCCCGTCTTGGCGGGGATGTTGCTGCTCGACCTGGTGACCGAGCCCGTTCCTGCGGGGGGTCATCGCGTCGTCGGCGCCCTTGTCTCGGACCAAAGCTCCGGCATCGTGAGGGCTGTCCTGGCAGGCACCGTGATCTTGGCGACCGGCGGCTACGGGCACCTCTGGGCGAGCACGACGAGCCCGCCGGCGTGCAGCGGCGACGGCCTTGCGGCGGCGCTCAGGGCGGGAGCACAGGTGGCGGACCTCGAGTTTGTGCAGTTCCACCCGACGGGGATGGCGCTCGGGCGCGACCCCCGCCCCCTTGCGTCCGAGGCCTTGCGGGGAGCGGGGGCGCGCCTACGAGACTCGGCGGGCGAGTTGCTCCATACCCTGACGGAGCCTGGCACCGGCGACCTAGCTCCGCGCGACGTGGTCAGCGCCTCGATGGCGCGACGCATGGCGGAGCTCGGTGCCGACCACTGCTACCTCGACGCGACGTTGCTCGACCCCGCCTTGCTCGAAGGGCACTTCCCGACCTTCGTGGCGGCTTGTCGCGCCGCGGGGATCGAACCGAGCCGCGAATGGGTCCCTGTCTCACCGACCACCCATTACACGATGGGAGGCGTGCTGACCGACGCGGACGGGCGTACGACCATTGAAGGCCTGATGGCAGTGGGCGAGGTTGGTTGCAGCGGGCTTCACGGAGCCAACAGGCTCGCTTCCAACTCGCTCCTCGAGGGGGCGGTGGTAGGGCGGCGGGCTGCCCGAGCCGTGCTTGAGAGCCACGGTCCGGTGGCTCCGCGCGAAGCGGTCGAACTGGACGGCGTGCTTGGAGGAGGAGCGGGCTCGGGGAACGGCGTGCCCCTTGGTCGCGAAAATTTCCGAGAAGCGATGCAGGCCTTCGCGGGCGTCACTCGTGACGTGGAGGGCTTGGTGCACTTAGCCGGCCTCCTCGACAACTCGCCTACGGGGCAGGCTGTGGGCCTCGGGAGCGGTGAGGTTGCCGACCGGGTGGTCGCGGAAGGGGAGCTGGCGGAAAGAGAGCTGGCGAACATGCTCCTCGTCGGTCGTTCCGTGGCCGCTCTTGCCCTGCGCCGGCGAGAGTCCAGGGGGGCTCACCGGAGGGTCGATTTCCGCGAAAGTGAGCCCCGTTGGCTCGTGCGGCAGGTAGCCCAGCTACTGCCTAGCGGGAAGCTCGCCGTCGGCGAAGTCCCTGTGGTCGGGCTGGGAGCGGGTGTCGCTCCGCCCCGTTCAGAAACTCCAGACGGGGCTAGCTCCGCGGAAGTGGAGGGTGAGGCCGTTGAAGGTCGTGGCGTGGGCCGCCCGCGAGCGGCGGCAGCCGCGCTGTGAGCCCTTTCCAACCCCCCTGGGACGATTTCCGCGAGGTCGTGAGGCGGGCCGTCATAGAGGACATGCCACACGGCGACCCGACGGGGGCGCTTGTCGGAGCGCGCCCGGCAGCGGCTCGGCTCGTAGCGCGCGAGGCCGGGACGCTGGCGGGATTGGTGGCCGCTCAGATAGTCCTCGACCAAGTGAGCGAGCGCTTGGGCACGGGACCGGCCGAGGCGCGTCCGGGCGTCGAAGACGGCGCCCGGGCGGAGGCCGGTCAAGTCCTTTGCGGGTTGAGCGGGCCGGCCGACACGCTGCTTGCGGCCGAGCGCAGCATCCTCAACCTGGTGACACACCTCTCCGGGGTGGCGACTGCGACCGCCGCTTTTGTTTCCGCGGTCGCCGGCACGCTGACAGTGGTCCGTGACACCCGTAAGACCCTGCCGGGGTTGCGGGCCGTCGAAAAGTACGCCGTCCGCTGCGGCGGAGGGACCAACCACCGCCTAGGCCTTTCCGACGCGATATTGGTGAAAGATAATCACGTGGCGGCCTTCGGAGGGGTAAGGGGGGCGGTGGAGGCGGCGCTCCGGGCGAGCGGGCCGGCGCTCCCGGTAGAGGTCGAAGTGGACAGCCTTTCTGAACTAGACGAAGCACTGGCCGCGGGCGCGCACCTCGTATTGGTGGACAACATGTCCCTCGAAGAGACGAGGGAGGCCGTGAGGCGCGCGAGGGGTGCCGGCGCCAAGGTCGAGGCCTCGGGTGGCATAACACTTGCAAACGCCCGTGCTGTAGCTGAGTGCGGCGTGGATTTCATCGCGGCCGGCGCCCTCACCCATTCTGCGCGAGCGCTCGACATCGGGCTCGACTGGGAGCACTTGTAGGCGTGGAAGCGCTAAGGCTGGCTGGTTATGTTTCCGAGCGTGGTAAACGCGATGAAGATAACGGGCATCAGGAAAGTAAATGTTATCAGGAGCACCTGACGGCCATGGTCCTTTAGGACTTTTGCTATCGCGATAAGGGCCGGGAAAGCCCAAGCGAGTAGGCGGGGCTTGGGCCCTTGGTTGCTCAGCAACAACAACGCCATGAGGGCTATGTAGTAAGCGTTGATGACGCCCGGTAGGCGTGCTTTCCAAAGGGCCACGCTGGCGAGGGCGATCCCTAGCAGTGCGGGCCAGAGCATCCAGGTGCGCCCGGCATAACCTCCCGCCCAAAGGTGGGGCAATTGGAGGATGAGCGACTTGCCGAAGTCGATCCTTGCGCCCCACTCTTTGTCTTGGTAGTGCCACCAAAAAAAGGCGTCGTGGTAGCGCACCGCAAGCCATGCTGCAAACCCCAAGAAGCCGAGGGGCGCCATGAAAACGGTCGCGAGTGCGCGCGGGGCTTCCCGGTTGCGAAGCTGCCGCCACGCCGGCACGAGCGCAACGGGGGTGAGCGCCAGGCCTAATGGGTTGGTGGCGCCGGCGAGCAGTGCCGCCAAGCCGGCCCAGGGCCAGCGGCGCTCGACCATCAAGAGCAATGAGGCGGCGACCAAGGCGAGCCCGAGGCACTCGGAGTAGAGGGAACCCCAGGGTATGGCGAGGCACGGGAAGGTGACGAACAGGACGGTGGCGTGGTAGCCCGTCTCCTCTCCGGTGAGGGCCACCGCCAGGCGCCAGAGCAAGATCGTCGCCACGCCGCCAGCTATGAGCGAGACGACCAGGCCGGCGAGGACGTAGGACATCCCGGTTAGGGCGAACAGGCGTATGAAGATCGGGAACAATGGCGAGAACCCGGCTGGCCCGAAGCTCTGGTCAACAGCCGCCGTGCCGAGCGGCGGGTAGCCGGACTCCGCCACTTGCACGTAGTGCTGGCCGTCCCAAGCCAGCAACGGACCGGCAAGGTTGCCGCCGTCGGCAATGTGGGCCGCCAGCACATCGAGGAGCAAGAGCGCGCAGCGAACCACGGCATAGAGGCCCATGACCCGACCCAATGCGGCCCAGGTAGGGGGGACGGCCGGTAGCCGGTGGTAGAGCTCATGGAGGCCCGAGAGACGCCGGTGCTCGTCGGGGTTTGCGAAGGCCAGGTGCTTGCCACGGGGTCGCGAGGGCTCGGCTGGGAGCAGGTCCCCCCTGGTTTCTACGTCGGCCACAGGTCGGTATGGTAGCTTCGGCGACGCGCGGGGGGAGCACGCGGTGGGCCCAAAAAGCCCTGGCCGGGAAAAGGAACATCCCAGGATGCCGGGGCGGCCTTCACGCCGGCAGGGGAGGGGCGGCTAAACGATGACGGCGACGACGTCGCCGGCGCCGACTGATGCCCCCGCCTCGACGCGGACCTCGACGACTGTGCCCGAGGTGTCGGAGACAATGTAGTTCTCCATCTTCATGGCCTCGAGGACACATACGGCCTGGCCCTCGTCCACGTGGTCCCCCTCCTGGACGAGCACCTTGACGATCGTTCCTTGCATCGGGATGCTCACTTCGACGGCGCTTGCGCCTGCGCCGGTGCCGGTGCCGGTGCCTGCGCCGGTGCGGGTGCCTGCGCCGGTGCCGCCTGGAGCCGTCCCGCCCGGCCGGTCTTCGCGCACGTCGAGGGTCGCGCCGTCGGCATCGCTGCCACGCTCGTTGCTACCCGCACCCGGCGCGTGCTGGGTGCTAGGCGTGCCGAGGCTGGCAGGGAGCCAGACGCTCACCTGGTAGAGGCGCCCGCCCACTTCGACGTCCAAGTCCTTGCGCTGGTCATCGACCGTGCCATGTGCCGCCTGCCCGGCTGGCTTCGCTGTGGGTGTGGGTTGGGGAAGCTCGACCCTGTCGGTGAGCCACGTGGTCGAGTGGGACACAGCGACGAAGTCGGGGTGGGAAAGCACGACCTCGTGGGCAGGGATCGTCGTTGGGACGCCCTCGACCTCGGTCTCGCCGAGTGCTGCCAAGAGCCTGGTGCGGGCGGCGTCGCGGTCAGGTCCCCAGGCGACGATTTTCGCGAGGAGGTTGTCGTAGTACTGGCTGACATTGTCGCCGGCCTCGTACCCGGCGTCGGCCCTCACCCAGGGGCCGCCTGGCAGGTGAAAGCGGGCCACTGGGCCCGGAGTGGGGACGAAGCGCCCGCCGGCTGGGTCCTCGGCGTTGACCCTCACCTCGATCGCGTGCCCGCGGATGTGCACTTCGTCCTGGGAGATGGGAAGGGGCGAACCGGCCGCGACGGCGAGCTGGAGCGCCACCAGGTCGATGCCGGTGACCAGCTCGGTGACGGGGTGCTCGACTTGGAGGCGGGTGTTCATCTCGAGGAAGTAGAACTCACCGTCTTGGTAGATGAGCTCAACCGTCCCGACGCTCTCATACCCGCAGGCGCGGGCTACACGCGTCGCCGCCTCGCCCATTGCTTCGGCGATCCCGGGGGGCAGGCTGGGTGCCGGCGCTTCTTCGACGAGCTTTTGGTGCCGGCGTTGGACGGAGCAGTCGCGAGTGCCGAGGTGTACGACGTTGCCGTGTGAGTCGGCTGCCACCTGGACTTCTACGTGGCGTGGCCACGGAAGGTACTTCTCCAGGTAGCACTCGGCACGCCCGAAGGCCTTCTCGGACTCCCGCTTCGCCGACTCGAGGGCCTGGGCGGCTTCGCTCGCGGCGTTCACGACACGCATGCCGCGCCCACCCCCGCCGAACGCGGCCTTGATCGCTACGGGCCAGCCGTGCTCCTCGCCGAAGGACACGACTTCGTCGGGACCCGCGAGCGGTTGGTCTGTCCCCGGTACCGGTGTCACACCTGCACGACGGGCCGCAGCCCGGCTGCTTATTTTGTCCCCCATAACCTGAATGGCGGCTGGGGGAGGGCCGACCCAGGTGACACCTGCTGCGACTACGGCCCGGGCGAAGGCGGCGTTCTCGGCCAGGAAGCCGTACCCGGGGTGAACGGCATCCGCGCCCGAGCGAGAAAGAACCCCGAGGATCCGCTCTATCGAGAGGTAGCTCTCGGACGCCACGGCGGGCCCCAGCAGGTAGGCCTCGTCCGCCGCCCTGACGTGCATGGAGCCCCGGTCCGCCTCGGAGTACACGGCGATAGAAGCAATCCCGAGTGCCCGACAGGCCCTTGCGATCCGGACGGCGATCTCGCCCCGGTTTGCAATAAGTACCCTCGACGGCAGCTTCCGGGGGAGCGTGGGGGGGAGCCCGGCCTGGGCCGTAGACGCCGGCATGTTCGGGCAGTCTGCCAGGCTGGGGACGTGGAAGTCGACACGCCGGGCCGCCGCCTTGGGCTGGCAGGGCCGAGAGGGCCGAGAGGAGAGCCGTGACGCCGGCCGAAGGCCAGTTGGTCGTTTCGGAAGTGCACGGGTACCGGGTGGCGCGGCTCGGGGCTACGACCTCGACCAACGCGGTCGTGGCCGGCGAGGCCCGCAAGGGGGTCGCGGAGGGCCTCGTCGTGACCGCCGATTATCAAAGTGCCGGCCGCGGGCGCTTCGACAGGCGCTGGGAGGCGCCGCCCGGCTCCGGCTTGCTCTTCTCGGTCCTCCTCCGGCCAGGGTTGGCCGCATCGGGCGCCCTGGCACTGGAACGCGGGCACCTCGTGGTCGCAGCCGTTTCCCTTGCCGTGGCCCGCGCCGCCGATGCGGTCGCCGGCGTGCGGCTCTCTCTCAAATGGCCCAACGACCTGCTCGCTCCAGACGGCCGCAAGGTGGCCGGCGTGTTGGCCGAGGTGGCGATCGGGGCCGCTGCCGGGCGGGCCTCAACGGAGCTGGCCTCCACGGAGCTGGCCTCCACGGAGCTGGCCTCCACGGAGCGGGCCTCCACGGAGCGGGCCGCTGCTGATTGGGCCGTCGTGGTCGGCGTCGGGCTCAACGTCAGCTGGGCACCTGAGGGGGCGAGCTGCCTCGACGCTCTCGCCGGGCGGCCCGTCAACAAGGACGAGCTGCTCAACGAGGCACTCGGCTCCCTCCGGGAACTTTACGGCCGCTGGGACGAAGTGGCAGAGCTTTACCGCGAGCGACTTGCCACCTTGGGGAGGCAAGTCGTGGTGCACCTGGCCAGCGGCACAGGGCCGGGTGATGAGGCAGGGATCCGCGGCCAGGCGGTCGGCGTCGACAGCGCCGGGAGGCTCTTGGTGCACACGGCCACCGGGCTAGTAGAAGTAGCGGCCGGTGACGTGGACCACGCCCGTATGGGTTCCCCAACAGGGCTTTAGCGGCCACTCCAAAGGCGCGCCATAGGCTGGCGGGCGATGAAGGCCTTGGTGCTAAGTGGAGGCGCGGGGACGCGCCTGCGTCCAATAACCCACACCCGGGCGAAGCAGCTCGTGCCCGTGGCCAACAAGCCGATCCTTTTCTACGGACTGGAGGCGATCGCCAGTGCCGGCATAAGGGAAGTGGGCATCGTGGTCGGCGAAACCGCGGCGGAGGTCGAAGCGGCGGTTGGCGACGGGTCGGCGTTCGGCCTCGAGGTCACCTACGTACAACAGGACGTGCCGCTCGGCCTCGCCCACGCCGTGCTTATAGCTCGTGACTTCCTTGGCGGCGACGAGTTCGTCATGTACCTCGGGGACAACCTGTTGCAACAGGATTTGAGCGAGCTGGTACGGCGTTTCGAAGCCGAGCGGGCCAAGGCAGTCTCCCCCCGCCTGGGAGAAGACCCCGTGGTGCCCGCGGCGCAGATCCTCCTCGCCCACGTAGATGACCCCCAGCGCTTTGGGGTCGCCGAGCTCGACGCGGCGGGCAGGGTGGTGAGGCTGGTCGAAAAGCCCGAGGTCCCGCCCTCGGACCTGGCGCTGGCTGGCATCTACCTCTTCGACCACCGGATCCACGAGGCTGTCAGTTCGATCAAGCCATCGGCGCGAGGTGAGCTCGAGATCACAGACGCCATCCAGTGGCTGGTCGACGCAGGCCAGGTCGTCCTGGCGGAGATCCTCCAGGGGTGGTGGATAGACACGGGCAAGCTCACGCCGCTCCTCGAAGCCAACCGTCTCCTGCTCGAGGGCATCGAACGCCGGATCGAAGGCCAAGTCGAAGACAGCGAGCTCGAAGGCCGCGTGATCGTGGAAGAGGGAGCGCGGGTGGTCCGAAGCCACGTGCGCGGCCCCGCTATCATCGGCGCTGGGTCGGAGGTCGCAGACTCCTTTATCGGCCCCTTCAGTGCGATCGGGCGAGGTTGTGTGATCCGCCATTCCGAGGTCGAGCACTCGGTCCTCTGCGGCACATCACGGGTCATAGACGCCGGGCGGATCGAGGATTCGCTGCTCGGCTATGACGTCGAGGTCACACGCAGCGCCAGACGGCCCCGAGCTACCCGCCTGATGGTGGGCGACCACTGCCAGGTGGACCTGTCGTGAAGCTCTTTGTGACCGGCGGTGCCGGCTTTATCGGGTCCAACTACGTGCGCTTTGTGCTCTCGAACACCGACGACGAGGTCACCGTCTACGACGCTCTTACTTATGCCGGCAACCTGACGACGCTCAAGGACGTGGCGGAGCGCTACGCCAACAGGTACCACTTCGTCCATGCGAACATCTGCGACCTTCCCGCGCTAGAGGAGGCCATCAAGGGCCACGACGCAGTGGTGCATTTTGCTGCCGAGAGCCACGTGGACCGCTCCATCGCGGGCCCCGAGGACTTCGCTATGACCAACTGCGTGGGCACCAACCTCGTCATGCACGCCGCCCGGCGAGCTGGCGTCGGCCGGGTGGTGCACATTTCGACCGACGAGGTCTACGGCTCCGTCGAAGAGGGCAGCTCCAACGAAAACGAGCGCCTTGTCCCGCGCTCGCCTTATTCGGCGTCCAAGGCCGGCTCTGACCTGATCGCGCTCTCGTACTTCACGACTTACGAGCTCCCTGTCGTCGTGACCCGTTCGTCCAACAACTTCGGGCCATGGCAGTACCCGGAGAAATTGGTGCCCCTTTCGGTGACGAACCTGCTCGATGGCAAGAACGTCCCGCTTTACGGCGACGGGCTCAACCAGAGGGACTGGCTCTTTGTCGAGGACAACTGCGCCGCTGTGGACCTCGTGCTGCGTTCGGGCAAACCTGGAGAGATCTACAACATCGGGGTTGGGATGGAGATGCCCAACCGGGTGCTGGTGGACAAGCTCTTGGCGCTGGCCGGCGTGGGCCCGTCGCGTATCGACTACGTCACTGACCGCCTTGGCCACGACCGGCGCTACAGCGTCGACCCGTCCAAGGTCGCTGCGCTCGGCTGGGAGCCCGCGCACGACCTCGACGAGGCGCTCGAGCTGACCTTCGCCTGGTACCGCGACAATCGCTGGTGGTGGGAGCCGCTCAAGTGAGGGCGCTCGTGACGGGCGCCAACGGCCAGCTCGGCCGCGAGGTCGAGGCTCTCCTCCGCAGTAGCCGCCACCACGAAGTCCTCGCCCTTTCGCGCGCGGAGCTTGACATCGCCGACCGCGAGCGGGTCCTCCAGGTCTGTGGGGATTGGCGCCCCGAGGCCGTCATCAACGCGGCCGCCTTCACCGCCGTCGACGCGTGCGAGAGCGAGCTCGACAAGGCTTTCGCAGCGAACGCCATCGGCCCGCGCAACCTGGCCGAGGGGGCGCGTATGGCGGGCGCGCACCTGGTCCATATCTCGACCGACTACGTCTTCGACGGCACGTCGCCCGTGCCCTACCGGGAATGGGACGCCCCTCACCCGCTGTCTGCCTACGGGCGTTCCAAGCTGGGCGGCGAGGGGGAGGTGGCGAGCGGCCTGCCCGGGGCGACCGTCGTGCGGACGTCGTGGGTATGCAGCCGCCATGGCTCCAACATGGTGAAAACAGCCCTCAGGCTGGCGGAAAAGCCGGGGGAGCTCCGCTTTGTCGACGACCAGCGGGGCTGCCCGAGCTTTGCCGACGACTTGGCAGGCATGGTCGTCCAGCTCGCCATTGCGCGCCTGCCGGGGATTTTCCACGTCACCAACCAGGGCGAGACGACGTGGTACGGCTTCGTCCGGGACGTCCTCTCCGCCGCTGGGGCTGACCCGTCGAGAGTCGTTGCGATCAGGACGTCCGAACTGTCGCCGCCGAGGCCGGCACCCCGGCCCGCCAACTCCGTCCTCGACAACTCGGCGTTGCGCCTCCTAGGGCTCCCCATGCTCCCCGACTACCACGAGGCGCTCGAACGCACGGTCAAGCACCTCTCCAGCGGCTCGGCCCCATGAACGCCGCCGTCGCCGGCATAATCGTCAACTTCAACACCAAGCAACACCTTCTGCGCTGCGTCGCCAGCCTCATCGAGGAGAGGGTCGAGCCCGTCGTGGTGGTGGACAATGGTTCCACCGACGGTTCCGAGGCGGCCCTCTCCCAAGACTTCCCTGGCGTGAAGTGGATCCCCATGGGGGCGAACATTGGCTACGGGGCGGCCGCTAACCAAGGTGCAGCCGTTGCCGGCGCCAAGTACCTGCTCGTGTCCAACCCTGACGTCGTCGTCGACCCCGGGGCCGTCGAAGCACTCGTTGCGCTGCTTGAACGGCGAGACGACGTCGCAGCGGTGGGCCCCCTCATCGTGGATGCCACAGGCCGGCTCTACCCCTCTGCACGGCGCTTCCCGAACCTGGCCGAGGCGGTCGGGCACGCGATAGTGGGCCAGTTTTGGCCGGGTAACCCGTTCTCTCGCCGCTACACGATGGCCGAATGGGACCACGGTCGGGCGCGGGAGGTCGACTGGGTGTCCGGTTCGTGCTTCCTCGTTCGGCGCGAGGCGTGGGAAGCCGTCGGCGGCTTCGACAGCTCTTACTTCATGTACATGGAGGACGTCGACCTCTGCTGGCGCCTCCGTAAGGCGGGATGGGAGGTGGCCTACGAGCCACTGGCGCGGGTGACACACATTCAAGGTGTCTCGGCAGACCGCCACCCCTACCGGATGCTCCTCGCTCACCACGTGTCGATGTGGCGTTTCGCCTGGCGCACGACCGAGGGCCAGGCCCGCTGGCTGCTCTCCCTGGTACTGCCCGGCCTTGCCGTGCGCCTTGGGATCACCGTCCTCAGGCGGTGGGTCGCCGGAGCCCGCAGCACTGGATCCGGGGCCCGGCCCACGGAGGCCCGGCCCACGGAGGCCCGGCCCACGGAGGCCCGGCCCACGGAGGCCCGGCCCACGGAGGCCCGGCCCACGGGCGGGCGAGCGGCACAGTAACCTGGTACGCCGGTATGGGCAAAGCTTCTTCCGCAAAGAAAGTCGCACGCGCCGCTGGGCTCGGTGGGAGCCGGGCTTATGGCGCCCGGCCACCCTACGTGTACTACTTCGCGATCGTCGTGCTGGTAGTGCTCGGGGTGATCGGCGTCTACAACAGCCGTGAGTACGCCAACAGCAAGATCAACGCCCAGGGCACTGGGGCGCCCAAGGTTGGCCAGAGCCCGCCCTGGTACGAAGGCTTCGCCGTTGACGCGTGTGGCAAGATCCTTCCGCCTATCACATCTCGCAGGGACCCCTACGGGATCACGACGAAGAGCAACGGGATCATCTCGATCTCCCCCACGAAGAAGGCGGTGGCGGGCCACAACGCCACGCTAGGGGCATTCGCCAACGCCATCGGCATGACGCTCAACGCCTCGGAGATCCAGCTCCCGGGGGGGCGGCTCTACCAGCGGGGCAACCTTTGCGAAGGCAAGCCCGGCAACGTTTACGTGATGGTCTGGACGTCGCCGCAGGCGCCGCAGAGTGACGGCGTCCTGCAGGACACCAAGAAGATCGACGTGGCGAAGGGCTACGTTGACACCTGCAACCCTGACTGCGCCTCTGGCGTCCTGCTCGAGAACAACCAGCTAGTGACCATCGCCTTCCTCCCGGCGCCACCCAAGGGCAAGACGCCCTCGATCCTGCAGCCTTCCGCGTCCACGATCTCCAAGCTGAGCCAGACCATCGCGTCCGCCGCTACGACCACCGTCCCGACACTTCCGCCGACTACCGTTCCGGTCACGGCTCCCAAGACGACGACAAAGTCCAAGGGCCCCACGACGGCTACGACGGCGGCGGGTAAGACCAGCAGGACGCCTTCGGTCTCGACCACCGCCACCACGGCCGCCAGGTCAAGCAAGACGAAGACCACCCCCTCGGTCTCAACGACCACGGCCGCGAAGGCCAAGTCCGGCGCGAAGGCCAAGTCCGGCGCGAAGGTCAAGGGCTAAGTGACCTACCACGCTCTCGTCACGGGTGGGGCTGGATTCATCGGCTCTACCCTGGTTGACCGCCTTCTTGCGGAAGGCCACACCGTAGATGTCGTGGACAATCTCTCTAACGGCTCGCTGGGCAATCTGGCAGAGGCGCGCTCTGCGGGATCAGGGCGTTTCCATTTCCACCAGGTGGACGTCCGCTCGCCAGACCTGATCGGCCTGATGGAGCGGCGCAAGCCTGAGGTCGTATACCACCTGGCTGCGCAGGTGGACGTCAGGGTGTCGGTGGCTGATCCCGTGCTCGATGCCGAGACCAACGTCGTCGGGTCCCTCAGGGTACTGGAGGGCGCTCGCGCCGCCGGCGCCCGCAAGGTGGTCTTCGCGTCGAGCGGCGGGACTATATACGGTGGCGTAGACGAGCTGCCCATCAAGGAGTCATCGCCTCAGCACCCTCTCTCCCCCTACGGGGTCGCAAAAAAGGCGGTAGGGGACTACCTTTTCGCCTACCGTGAGCTCCACGGTCTCGAGTACACGGCGCTCGCGCTGTCCAATGTCTTCGGGCCGCGCCAGGACCCACACGGGGAGGCTGGCGTCGTGGCGATCTTTGCGGGTCGGTTCCTAGCCGGCGAACCTTGCGTGATCTACGGGGATGGCAAGCAGACGCGCGATTTTGTGTTCGTGGACGATGTCGTCGACGCCTTTTCCCGCGCCGGGGAAAGGGGGAGCGGTCTCCTCTGCAACATCGGTACCGGGCAAGAGACGAGCGTCAACGACCTGTACTGGGCCATGGCCAAAAATGCAGGGGTGAGCCAACCGCCCATATACGCGCCCGCTCGTTCCGGCGAGCTTCAGCGCAATTGCCTGGACGCGACCCGGGCCTCCATCCACCTCGGCTGGAAGCCCTGGACGACGCTCGATCAGGGCACAGCAGCCGTCCTCGACTGGTTTCAGCGGAACAAGTCGAGCGAGTGAGGCCGCACAACCTCCCCACGCACTGACGACTCGCGGAACCAGCCCCGGTCCACACCTCGCACTATTACAGCGGGTATGCCCGAGGCCTTGCCCTTGGCCAGTTCCGCCGCTCCGGAGAGCTCGTCTGCCACGCAGACCTCGGTGGCGGCCAGCGGCCGGCCACCGGCGTCGGCGGTACCACGCAGGTCGACCACGGCGGCTATGCCGGCACACCCGATGGCGACGTCGGTGAGCCCGTGGCGCCACGGCCGGCCGAAGGTGTCCGAGACGATCACGCCGACCTCGACCCCCCCGCGTGCGCGTAGCGCGTCACGGATGTAACGGGCGCTCCGGTCGGGGTCGACCGGTAGGAGGCTGGCCCACCCCTCGGCGACATTGGACAAGTCAACGCCGGCGTTGGCGCAAATGAAGCCGTGGTGGGTCTCGCTGATGATCAGTTCGCCCCTCTCGCGAAGCACGCGGGCACTTTCGGAGAGGACGATGGTCCGGCGGTCGGGCACGTCGTCGAACTGGGCGGTGGCGCTTTGGTCCGGGCATTCCCCATGGGGGGCGCCGGCGCTCTCGTCGTGGCCGGCGCTCTCGTCGTGGCCGGCCCCATGGCCGGCGTCGTGGCCGGCGTCTTGGGCTGAGCTGTCACGCTCGTCTTGGCCAGTATTAGGGCTCGCCGCCACGGGAACCAGACGTCCCTCTGCCTTGGAGACGGCCTTCTGTGTGATGACTAGGACGTCAAAGTCCGCTAGCTCGGCGTGGGCCAAAAGTAGATCCGCTATTTCATCGCCTGGAGAGATCTCCCCGATGCCCTCGACTGGTATGAGCGTGATCACTTGGTTCGCCTTCCTCTCGGCCCTCTCGGCCCTCTCGGCCGTCTCGGCCGGGCTCGCTGGCTCACGGGGCCTCCGCCTGCCGTTCCTGTCGACGAAAACGGCGCATTACGCCACTTACGTCTGCAAGAAGGCGGCTGGGGCCGGCCACGCCGGCCACGCTCATGGGGCGACCCCGAGGACGGCCTCGGCCAGCTTGGCGGCTTCCGCCGGCCCGGACATGACAGAAGGCGCCACCACGCAGCGCACCCCGAGCGTCTCGATGCGCCCTGCGAGAGCCGCGTCAGCGTTATCGATCACGATCGTCGCAGCGTAAGGCGCCCACATCTCTGCCACGCCGGCGGCCGTGGGTTCGTAGCCGAGCTCGGCCAGCATGTGGTCGGCGGGGCCCTTCAGGGCCCTGCCGGCGATGATGGGGGAGACGGCCACGGTTGTCTCACGCCGGCGCGTGACTGCCTGCGCCACGCCGGGAACCCCGAGGACGGGCCCGATCGAGACGACAGGGTTCGAAGGGCAGATGACGAGGAGGTCTGCCGTTTCTACTGCCTCTATGACGCCAGGTGCCGGCCGGGCCGCCTCGATGCCGGCGAAGTCCACGGCTGCTACGGGTACGGCGTGGGCGAGCCCCACGAAGTACTCCTGGAAGCTGACTACGGCGCCGGCGGGCGAGCCTGCCGGCATCCTCGCCGGTTGGCCCTTGGTTTGCGCTTCGTGTCCGTACGCTTCGTGTCCGTACGCTTCGTGTCCGTACGCTTCGTGTCCGTACGCTTCGTGTCCGTACGCTTCGTGTCCGTCTCGCAGTGTCACGCGGGTCTCGACCCTGTCGTCGCTCATGGGCAGGAGCTGTGCCCCGACGCCGAAGCGCTGCGCGACGTCCGCTGTGACCTGAGACAGGGTTGCCCCTTCCGCCAGGCGGCCTGTTCGGTAGAGGTGCGTAGCGAGGTCCTTGTCGCCGAGGCTGAACCACGTCAGGCTCCTGCCGGCTACCCCATCGAAGGACCCGAGCGCCTCCATCACCGTCCAGGTCTCGCCGGCGAGTCCCCATCCCATTTCACGGTTGGAGACACCGGCCAGGGTGTAGGTAACCGTGTCGATGTCGGGGCTCACGTGGAGCCCGTGCAAGACAGTGTCGTCTCCGGTATTGATGACGGCGGCGATAGAGGGCTGCCCGAGCACCGCGGCGAGACCCGCGAGCATTCGAGCGGCGCCGACCCCGCCGGCGAGAGCCGTCACCGCCGGCGCCGACCCCGCCGAAGCAAGCGAGGCCGCTGGGCGCGCCGGAGAGACGACGGTGGGCGCCGGCGCCGACCCCGGCGCCGACCCCGCTGGAGCAAGCGAGGTCGTCGGGGCGAGCGCCGGCGAGGCCGCTGGGCGCGCCGGCGCCTCGCCGCCTGAGGGAGTGTCCGTGCTCACCGGCGGAGGCCGATGTGCGGGCGGATTTCGGCCGGTATGCCGGCCCGGCGGGGGTTGGCTTGGTCGCGCTTGGAGAGCACCGGGTCGGGAACGCCCCAGTCGGCGGCTACGTCAGGGTCGTCCCAGGCAAGGCCGAGCTCGTCGTCGGGGTTGTAGTAGCTGTCGACCATGTAGGAGATGGTGATGTCGGTAAGCGTGGCGAAGCCGTGGGCGACGCCGGGTGGTATCCAGACGCCGAGGGCGTTGGTCTCGTCCAGGTCCATGCAGAGCGTGGCTCCGGGGGTAGGCGAACCGGAGCGGAGGTCGTGCAGGACGACGCGTGCCTTGCCCCTCGGCACGGTCCAGTAATCCGCCTGGTGGAGGTGGAAGTGGAGGCCCACGATCGCCCCGGCGGCCCGGTCGGCGCGGTTGCCCTGGACCATCTCGCGGCCCAAGGGGAACCAGCTCCTCCGGTAGGTTTCGATGAACACACCGCGCTCGTCCCCGTGGCGGTCTGGCTCCACGACCAGGACGTCTTTTATGGTCTCCGACTCGGTGATCTTGGGCACCGGGCCAAGCTAGCGGCTGCGGTCTCGAAGATCTCCGGGTAGGGCGGCGCTGCACCGGAACGAAGGACCGGCCTGGCGCGCCTTGCCGCCGCGTTGGTCGAGGGTGGTAGCAGTCCTTCGAGGGCTGCGGAGAGCGCGGCGGGGTCTGCCGGCGCCACGAGCGCCCCCGCTGTTGGGGGTAGCCCGGCCAGGATCTCGCTCAGGCCGCCAGCCTCAGTAGCCACTACTGGGGTGCCGCAAGCGAGCGCTTCCACGACCGAGAGGCCCCAGGGTTCGGGCTCGGTGGAGGGGTAGGCGAGGCAGTCGAGGTCTGCCAGCAGGTCGGCGGCGTCAGAGCCAGAGAGAGCACCGAGCCAGCGGACGCCGATCTCGGAGGCCCGGCCGGCCAGGTCGCGGGCGTAGCCCTCCTTGCCGGCGACGTTGCCGCCCGCGATTACCGCCGCGACGCCGGGGTGCCGTCTTGCAAGATCGGTGTACGCGTCGAGGAAGACGTCGATCCCCTTCCAGGTGTCGATCCGCCCCACGTAGCCCACGGTGAGGGCGCTGTCTTCAAGGCCGAAGCGCGCCCTTGCCCGCCCGGCCCGGGCGGGGGAGTACTCCGAAGCGTCCGCCTCCTCGCGCACGACCTTCACGTTTGCGCCGGGGAACTGTGCCGCCACCGCTGACGACACCGCCAGGACCTGGACGGCAAAGTGGCGCACCAAGAAGCGCTCGAGCCGGAGGGCTGCCGAGGACTGGGTGACGATCTCGCGTGCATGCCATAAGTGCGGCTTGCCGGCGAGCCAAGCGGCAGCCCAGCCGTACCAGGAGTGGAGAGAATTGCTCTGCACCAGGTCAACGCGCCGTGCCAGGCGCCAGAGCCGTGCCACGCTGCCGGGCCAGCCCCACGCGTAGGCGAGCCAGGCCCTGAGGCTGTGGCTCGTGCTGATCCGCCTCATCGGGACTATGTGGACAGTGGCGAACGAGAAGTCGAGCAGAGGCGGCCCAGGGACGGCGACATGGACCTCCCAGCCGGCGCCGGCGAGCTGGCGCGCCAAGCGCAAGAGCGCCTGGTCAGAGCCACCCCGTTCGGCAACCGGTTGCACGCAAAGGACTGCCTTGGCCACCTGGGAAACCGTAGCGTCGGCGCGGGTAGCGTTCTTGGCGTTGAAAATGTCGCGGTCACTTCGCTCACCTGAGACCATTCGCGAAACCGGCGCGATGGCTCGCCGCGACTGACTGCCAGTGCGCATCGCGCTCAACGTCGAGCAGCTGCTCCAGCCGGTACCTGGCGGTACGGGGCGCTATGTGGCGAGACTGGCTGCGCTATTGCCGGCGCTCTGCGCGGGCGACGAAATGGTGCCCTTCGTTGCTTTCCACCGCGCCGCTCAGGTGGCCGCGGCGTTCGAGCGCTTCGGCCTTGGCGGCCCAGGCGTCGCCGCCCCGGTAGTCCTCCCGTGGCCGCGGCCGCTCCTCTATGACGTCTGGCACATGCTGGGCGTGCCTTCGCCAGCGAAGCACTCGCCCTCGCTCGCTTCTTGTGACTTGCTCCACGCACCTTCGCCGGCGGTGCCACCGGCCGGCGGGCGCCCCCTCGTCGTGACGCTCCATGACGCGGCCTTCGAGCTATTCCCTGAGGCGTACACGAAACGAGGGCTGCGCTTCCACCGCCAGGGCGTCGCAGCTGCCGCGCGGCGTGCCGACCTCGTCATCACAGCGAGCCGAGCGGCCGCTGCCGAGATCGCCGCCCACACGCCAATCCCGGCCGAACGCCTGCGCGTCATCCCAGACGGCGTCGACCATATAGTCGCCAGCCCGCAAGAAGTAGCCGAAGCGCGTGCCAAGCACCGTCTCGGCGACGTTCCCTACGTGCTTTGGGTTGGGACGCTTGAGCCGAGGAAAAATGTCGGCACTCTCGTCCGGGCGTTCGCGAGGCTCTCCCGGCGGGGGGCCGTGCCGCACAGGCTTGTCCTCGCAGGTCCAGAGGGCTGGCTCACGCAGGGGCAGGTTGACGATAGCGACCGGGCGTTGCTGGGCGACCGGCTGCGTACGGTGGGGCAGGTTCCCGATTGGGAGCTGCGCGCGCTGTACGCAGGGGCCGAGCTGTTCTGCTTGCCGAGCCTGCACGAGGGTTTCGGCCTGACCGTGCTGGAGGCGATGGTGCAGGGGACGGCGGTCGTGTGCTCCGACCTGCCGGCCCTGCGAGAGGTGGCCAGCCAGGGCGCGGAGTACGTCGCGCCAGCCGACCTCGACGCATGGGCCGTCGTTCTCGGTGAGCTGCTCGGTGACCCCTCCCGCCGGCAGCGCTTGGCGGCAGCGGGACGAGAAAGGGCTGCCGAGTTCGGCTGGGAGGACTGCGCGCGGGCCACGAGAGCGATCTATGTAGAAGCCTTGGGTGGCGCTGGCGAGCCGTGATCGTGAGGCGGCATTCAGGGCGACGCGGCCCGTTGGTGCGGGAGCTTCGAGGTGCTCATGTAGGGTCGCTTAAGTGCGAGTCTTGGTGACTGGGAGCAGTGGCTTTGTAGGCCGGTGGATGTGCCGGCACCTCGAAAGCTCTGGCGATGAGGTCCTCGAGTTCCCGGCGACCCTGGATATCCGCAACGCCGCCGAGCTTTCCCAGGCGCTAGCCGAGGCATCACCGGACGCCATCTGCCACTTGGCTGCTCAGGCCAATGTGAGCGCTTCATGGCGCGACCCTGCCAAGACCTTCTCTGTCAACGCGCTCGGCACCCTCAACCTCTGCGTGGCGGCTTCAGCCCTCGAGCGGACGCCGAAGGTGCTCCTCGTGAGCACCTCCGAGGTCTACGGGCGCGTCCGGCCCGAGCACATGCCGGTCGCCGAAGACGAGCCGTTCGCCCCGGTCAACCCGTACGCGGCCAGCAAGGTGGCGGCGGAGATGGCCGGGCTCCAGGCCTGGTTGGGGCGAGGCCTGGAAGTGGTGCGGGCAAGGCCGTTCAACCACACGGGCCCGGGCCAGATGGAGGGTTTCGTCGTCCCTGACCTCGCCCATCAAGTGGTGCGGGCCGCGAGGGGGGAAGTCGATTGCATATCAACCGGGAACATCTCGGTGCGGCGCGACCTCTCCGACGTACGCGATGTTGTCAGGGCCTACCGCATGCTGCTCGTCCAGGGTGAGCCAGGGCAGGCTTACAACATCTGCCGTGGTGAAGCCGTCGCCATCTCGTCGCTCCTCGAGCGGCTCATGGAGCTGGAGGGCGTCGAGGTCCCCGTCCGTCGTGACCCGAGCCGCTACCGGCCCGCAGACGTCTTGGAGCACGTAGGCGACCCGAGCCGGCTGGTGGCGCTGACGGGCTGGCACTCTCTGGTGCCGCTCGACCAGACCCTGGCCGACGTGTTGGCTTCAGTGAAGGCCCAGCGGGGCCAAAGCCTCGAGGGCTAGCCCGTCGGAGGCTCGGCGCTGCCGAGCCGGTCTTCTAGGGGAGACGAGGGCTCAGGGGTAATTGGGCCTGCTGGCGGGGGCTCGCAGCACGTGGAGGGCGAAGCGGCCAAAGGCAACCGCTTCTTTGGCCACGGAGAGCGCTTCCCCCGGCAAGTCGCGCTCTAGGTCGCGCACGAGTGGAGGAAGCCGCTTTTCGACCTCCCGCCGTGCGACTTGCGCACGCTGGAAGCCGAGGACGGCCGCTCCGATGGCCACGTACGCCCCGTCTTCTAAGACCCTCGGCAAGTGGGCCACTGGCAAGCGGTCCAACGCCAGGCGGTCCAGCGGCAGGCGGTCCAACGGCAAGCGGAACATGAGAACCAAGGTACCAGCGCTCATAGCACTCCGAACCAGCACGGTTTCCCCAATGGGAGCGCCACCATGCGGGCCCACTTCTCTGGGCCGCCCGGCCGCTTGCTACGCTTCATTCCACTGATGGACGCACCAGCTGTGGTGGCACTGGTGGTGGCCCGCCGACCAGGGACATGGTTGGAGGAGGCCCTCGAGTCGCTCTCGCGCCAGGACTACCCGAACTTGTCCATCCTCGTTGTGGCTGCCGGCGCCGCGCCCTCGCTGGCCGAGCGGGTGGGTGCCTGCCTGCCCGACGCCCACTTCGCGCAGGTGGACGGGACCTTCGCCGAGGCCGCCAACAACGGCATGGAGATGGTCAAGGGTGCCGCGCACGTGCTCCTTTGCCACGATGACGTTGCCTTCCTGCCGGGGGCGGTGCGCTTGCTCGTGGAAGAGGCCTACCGGAGCAACGCCGGCCTCACCTGCCCCAAGTTCGTCTCCTGGGAAGCTCCCGACCACCTGGTCTGTGTTGGGATGGGCGCCGACCACCTGGGCATCGTCCACCCGCTCGTCGATCGTGGGGAGCTCGACCAGGGCCAGCACGACGCGGTACGTGAAGTGTTCGTTGCCCCCGGTGCCGCAGTCCTGGTGCGCACCGACCTCTGGGAGGCACTCGGAGGGCTATGGGGCAGCGAGGGCCTGGATCTCTCCTGGCGGGCGCAGCTTGCCGGCGCAAGGGTCGTGGTTGCCCCGCGTGCGGTTGCCCGTCACCTGGAAGCCTGCCAGCGCGATCGCGACGCCGAAGAACGGGACCGTTTTCGGGCCCTTTGGACCTGCTACAGCGCGACCACGCTCCTCATGGTGGCACCGGTAGCGGTCGCGGTCGCCATTGCTGAGTCCCTGCTCGCCCTGCTCCGTCCGCCCGGCCGGCGAGCGGGCCGTAGCCCGCTGCCGGTTGCTGCACTGGCGGCCTCCCTGAGGGCACCTGGCGAGCTGCGCGCAGCACGCCGGAAGGTGCAGGGGCTGCGGCGGGTCTCTGACTTGGCCTTGTGGAAAGCCCAGAGCAGCGGTGGCACCCGCTTTCGAGCGGCCTTGCGGCGCCGCGCTGAGCAGCGTTCTATTTCCCTGCCCGGTCCGTCGGCCTCAGTTGCTCCCAGCCAGGGGGCTGCTCCCGCGCGAGCAGCCCTGCCAGCGCTGGCGGGCGCCTCTGCGCCGGCCGGGTCGCCGCCGGGCGGCACGCGTGACAAAGGCGACGAGGTTTACGGGCGCGATGCGCATGCCGAGCGTGGCACGGGTTACTGGGGGGACAAGGTCGGCAAGGGCGGGTGGGCCGGGCCAGTGAGCCGGGAGTGGGAGGCGGCTGTCGCTGTCGCCCTTGTGGCCCTCCTCCTCGCGGGCTCCCGTGGCCTCCTCTCGGGAGGGGTGCCTCTCATCGGCCAGCTCCCAAACGCCGCTGGAGGGGTCGGTTCGTGGTGGCACGCGTGGTGGTCGGGCACGGGAACGGCCGGTTTAGGCGGCGAAACGTTCGGTCCGCCGGGGCTCTTGTTCATGGGCTTGGTGGGCGTGGTTGCCTTCTGGTCCGCGTCCGTAGCGGCGCACTTGCTCGTGCTTGTCCCGCTGGTCATCGGCCCGCTTGGGGCCTACGTGGGGGCGGGGCAGTTCGGAAGCGCTAGAGGGCGCCTGGCCGCCGGGGTGCTGTACGCAGCGCTGCCCGTGCCTTACGACGCCATCGCCACTGGCCACTACGCGGGGCTCGTCAGCTATGCCGTGGCACCCTGGCTGCTCGCAGGCCTGTGCGTGCTCGGCCAGCGCCACGCCCCTGCTTGGGACTGGAGGCGCATAGCTGGGATGGCGGTGGTCGCGGCGCTGGCCATTTCCCTGGCCCCGGTGATGGTGGTCGTGGTTGTGGCCATGGGCTTGGCGCTGTCGGCTGGTTCGCTCCTCACGGGCTGGCCGGTCGCCGGCAGCCGCGGGGTTGCCCAGCTTTACGCCCTCCTCAGCGCGGCCGGAGCTGCCGTTGCCGCCGGCATGGCAGGTTTCGTCTTGCTCCTGCCGTGGTCCGTGCGCGGGCTTTGGGCAGCACTCGGCGCTCCCGGCGACAGCCACGAAGGGATAGGCGAGCTGCTCCGCTTTAAGACCGGGCCCTACGGTGGCGGGGACTTCGGTTGGGCACTCCTCGTTGCCGCGGCTGTTTCGCTCCTGATCGGGCGAGGGTGGCGCCTCGGGCAAGCGGGCCGGATGTGGGCCGTGGCCTTCGGCTTCTTCGCGTTGGCCCGAGCGTGGTCACCAGCAGCCGGTTCCGAGGCGCTGTTGGCGCCGGCGGGAGCGGCCCTCGTCTATTGCGTTGCGCTCGGTGCGGCGTCGGTCGAGGTGGACCTCTCGGCCTACAGGTTCGGGTGGCGCCAGTTCGTCCCCGCCGTCGGCGTGGCGGCCTCCCTGGTGGCGGTGCTCCCCCTCTTTTCCTGGGCAGCAGGCGGGCGCTGGGGGCTGGCACCAACGGGCGCGCAGGCCGCTTACGTCTTCCCGGCGCCGGGCAGCGAGCCCTACCGGGTGCTCTGGGTGGGGCCGCCGGGCACCATCCCGCTCGCGTCGCAGGGCTCTTCCGGAGGCCTCTCGTTCGCGGCTTCGCTCGGGAGCACGCCGGCGGCTAGCCAGCTTTGGCAGGCCCCCGCGAGCCGGCTCGCCGCTTCTGTCGGCCGGGACCTCGCTTGGGCGCAAGCCGGCGACACGACCGAGCTAGGGCACCTGCTCGCGCTGGCGGGAGTCCGTTACATTGCTGTCCCTCTCGAACCACGCCGTGTCGCGCGGGCTGACAGCACGTTGCTAGCGGCCCTCGCTCGCCAGGTCGACCTTTCAGAAGTGGGGATCGACCCCTCTTATGCCGTGTACGCCAACAGCTCTTGGTTGCCGGTCTTTTTCGGGCTGCCACCGGGGACCGCTGCGAACGAGCTTTCAGCCGCCGCCCTTGCCGGCGACCCTGTGGCGGCGGCGAGGGCTGCTCAAGCGTTCCAGGCCGCGCCGCTTAGCGCTTCGGGCATATATCGGGCCGGCCAGCGCGGCGTCGTCTACGGGGCCGTGCCACCGGGCAGCTGGGCCCTCAAGCACGCGTCCCGCCCCGTGACCGCATCTGCAGGGGCACTTGGTGGGACGCTTTGGCACCTGGGCCCTACTTCTGGGGCTGGGAGTGCCCCTAGCCGGGCCGCCAGCAACCGGGCCGCCAGCAACCGGGCCGCCAGCAGCCGGGCCGCCAGCAGCCGGGCCGCCAGCAACCGGGCCGCCAGCAACCGGGCCGCCAGCAACCGGGCCGCCAGCAACCGGA
>JAJYMM010000249.1 GCA_021787035.1 Actinomycetes bacterium | reverse complement strand
TCCTGCTCGTCTCGGGCGTCTACTACAGCATCGACGTCCTGCCTGCCTGGTTGCGAGGGGCGTCGTACGTCTCGCCTGCGACTTACCTCCTGCGGGGCATCCGCAATGCCCTACTAGACGGTGCCACCCTCGGGCATGAAGCGGGACTTATAGGCGTGCTGGCTATTTTCGGGGCAGTGCTTGTACCTCTTTCTCTCGTTGCGTTCGGTGCCGCCGAGCATTGGGCAAAAAAGACTGGACGTTTGAAGCGCCAAGGCTGAGCATGGTGCTCCGCGTCCGCGTGAGGCTCAGGGCACGCGCTTTATGACTAAGTCACCGGTCACTGTGCGGGCCTTCAGCTCGAGGCGGCGGCCGCCGGGGCCGGCGCCGGCGAGGCCCGTTGGTTCGTTGCCCGGCGGTTCAGTGGAGAGCTCTATTTCGGAGGAGAGGTTGCCCGTCATGGTCTCTGCGTCCACTGCGACGTCGGTGCCGCGGGGTACGCCGACGACGATGTCGCCGCTCATCGTTTGTAGCTGGGCGTGCCCAGAGACGGCACGCTCGAGCTCTTGGTCCCCCGAGGCCGTCTGAAGCTGGCACCCGTCTCGGAGCTCACCTACCCGAACGTCGCCTGAAGCCGTCTGCGTGGAGAGGTGAGCGTGGGCCTCTCTCACGGCCACGTCGCCCGAGGCTGTTCGGATCCGTGCGGGACCGTGGAGAAGGTCGCAAACGACATCGCCAGACGCCGTAGTGAGCTCGGTCTTGCCCTCTACCAACGAGGCCTTGATTTCCCCGCTGGCGGTGCTCGCGCTGAGATCTCCGCTTACCCGGTCCACCGAGATGTCCCCTGAAGCAGTGCCGAGCCTTGCCTCTCCGTAAGCCCCCTCTGCGCCAATGTCCCCGGCGGCGGTCGACACTTGGATCTCCGCGCCCTCGGGGAGGTTGACGCGTAAAGTGACGGAAGCTCCCCATGTCGCCAGGGACCGCATAAACCCCTGCGGGCTCGGGACTTCTACGACGACCGTGTGCACCGAACCCCCCTCGTCCCTTTGGTGCTCGACGCGCGTTCCGCCCTCGAGTTCTTGTCCCGAGCTACCAGTGCCGGTGACCTCGACATCTGTCGTCGAGCCGGGCCGCGCCCGTAAGCGGACTTCGCCAGACTTGTTGTCGACCCGGAGCCGGACGTGGCCGGGAGTCTCAAAATTGTAGTGGCTCATCTTGACCTTCCTTTTAGCTGCGGCCGTAGCCGCTCAGGCGGTGCCCGACTCGGAACCCTCTTTCCGAGCGGACTTGCTGGTTGAGCGCGCGGACGACGTAGCTGTTAACGGACAGCCCCTCGCGGGCAGAAGCCTCTTCGAGCTTCGCTTTGAGCTGCGCCGGGAGGCGCAAAGTTATCCGCGCACCGGAGTCGTCGCCGAGGGGCACCTCTTCGGGCACCGGCTCACCACCTGCGCTTTCCACGATTAGATGCGCCTCGCCACCCACCAGCCTCACCTCGACGCGCTGGCCGGGCAGCACCTCGCTCAATTCGGCGGCGGCCTGGCCGAGGACATCGAAAAGCCGGGCGGTGACGGTCGCCTGCATAGCCGCAGCTAGCCGACGCGCTGCGTCCGCGGTCCTCTCGTCGCCTAGGCTCCCGAGGGCGGCGAGGTCTGCCGATATCGCCTCAACCGTGTCTGATATACGCACGCTGGCCTCCTTGTGCCCTGTGCCTCGACGGAGCCGCTACGTCCTGGCCCCGGCCGCGGCCACCAGGGCCGGCCTGGTGAGCCGGCACCCGAAGGCGATCATCTTGTAGCCGATCCAGGCGGAGGCCTCCGCCCGGAGAGGGAGCCGAGGATACGTGCGGGCCACATCTTGACCCCGGCGTTTCGCGCGCCGAATTGCGTCGCTCGCCAGTTCATCCATATGGGCTCGGGCCATGTCCCCAAGCGACATGCTCATGACGCCACCTCCGTGCCTAGATGACGCCATTATGACGTCATAGCGGCGTCGTGTCAAGTTGGCAATATGGCGCCGCGAGGTAGCGTCACCCGGTCAACCCACGAACAAATGTGCGCCCTGCGCTTCCTCGCTCACTGCTCGCTTCCTTGGGCGATCTCGAGCCGTCCTCGCTGGAAGGCGGCGTTTAGCTCTCCGCCGAGCAGCACGGCCATGCCGGTCAAGAACAGCCAGAAGATGAGGATCGCGACTCCGGCAAAGGCTCCGTAAGTTTTGCCGTAACTACCAAAGCTGCTCGTGTACAAGGAGAATCCGAGCGATATAAGCGCCCACACGACCGTCCCGGCGACGGCGCCGGGGCTCAGCCAGCGCCACGCCGTGTGGACGTTCGGCGCCAGCCAGTACACGAACGAGAGGAGCAGGTTGATGAGCAGGAGGGCTACCAGCCAGCGCAGCACCGTCCAGCCCGCACGGAACGCCGTTTCACCAAAGGGTAGGACGCGCCCGATCTGAGGGCCGAACACGACCAGTGCTGATGCGCCGCCGCCGAGCAGGACTGCGCCAACCAGGAGCGGAACGGCCAAGAACCGCTTCGCCAGGAAACTGCGGTCATGGCGCACCTCGTAGGCCATGTCGAGCCCTTCCTCCAAGACGACCATCCCGGACATGGCGCTCCAAAGCGCCACCAGAGAAGCAACGGCGACCGCGGCGACGGAACCCTGCTGGCGGCTCGTGGCAGCCCTGATCGCGCCAGCGAACACCCCTGAAGCGCCCGAGGGGAGTGCGGTCGTGACCCCTTTTATCAACTTGACGGTCACGCTGTGAGGCACTCCGACCAAAGAGGCAGCGGCAAGCAGGGCGATGATCGTGGGGAACAGGGACAGGAACCACCGGTAAGCGAAGGCCCCAGCGGCCACGTTGACGCGGTTGTCCCTCAGGTGTTTGAACGCCGAAGAAACGGCGCTCCGCCAGTCCGCCATCTTGACCTCGGTGACCGCAGGCGGCGGCTCTGCCTCCTCAGCCTGCCCGAAGACGACCTGCGAGACTTGCTCTAGCTCGCGGTCGCTCCAGCGGCTCCCCTCTGGGTGTACCCGACGTGGGCCAGCCCGTGCCATTGGCCCATGTTCGCGGCTCCAGAGGACTTTGCGCGCCGGAGCATCAACGCGCACCCTTGGTCGCCGCGCGCCAGATGGAGTACTCGCCAGGAGAGGACGGCCTTGCCGGCCTGTCCAGCTTGTGACCAGGTACCCCTAACGCTGGCCAGGTTGCTGCCGATCGAAGGGGTCATGCGCTCGGCTCTAGCGCGGTTGCGGGCCCTTAGGGCCGAAGGCAAGCAAGCGGTTCCCGCTGACGGCGCCGCCTGGGCAGAGCCTGGAGCCCCCCTGAGGATAGGGTGGTGGCTCGCGGCTTGGTCGTTGCTCGTAGTCGGCTTGGCCGGGTCAGTCACGGCCGGCTTGGCCTGGAGCAGCTACGAGCAGACGCAGGCGAACATCCAGTTCGCCGGGAGGGTTTCGACGGTCGCTGCGGCCATCAGCGAGAGCGTCCAGCGCGGCTTGGACCTCCAGCACTCGTTCGGCCAGCTGGTGGCGACCACGAACGTCCCCGACAACGCTCGTTTGGCGAAGTGGCTCCGGTCGCTCGATATACCGAAAACCTATCCCGGCACGGTCGGGATGACCTTGGTGGTACCGGTCGCGGCCAGCCGGTTGAAGGCCTACGAAGAGGCGGTCACCGCCGACCCGGTCCCTGGTTACGGCAAGGGGCCCTACCCTGTGTACCCGCCCGGCCGTCGCTCGACGTACTGCCTCTCCCGTTTCGGGGTCGTCTTTTCCGCCACCACCGAGCCGCCCGGTATTGACCTTTGCTCACCACGGATCTTTGGCCTACCGAACCCGATGGCTGGCGACCTCGCTCGCGCCAAAGCCACCGGGCAACCCCAGTACGTGGGGCTCTCGTCTATCTTCTCGGCCTTGCCGGGACGCGTCCCGGCGGCGTTGACGAGGATCTACGACGGCAAGTACCTCGCGTTCCTCCCGGTCTACGCCGACGGGTTCGACCCGTCGGTGCCCGCCGCGCGGGATGCGTCGCTCGTCGGTTGGGTGGCTACCGACTTCAATGGCTCCAAGATGGTCAGCGCGGCCATCCCTTCCGCCCGGCGCCTGGCGATCAAGTTGAGCTCACGGGGGTCAGTGCTCGTGTCGCAGGGCCCGAAGCCGCGCCGGGGGTGGCTCTCCACGACGCTTTCCCTGGCTGCTGGGACCGGGGTGACGGCCATGGTCGCCGCGCCGGCACCATCGGGCCCGCTCCTCCAAGGGGTCGCGCTCGGGCTTCTCATTGCGTTGGTCACACTGCTGGTGTCCTGGTTCACGTTCCACCTAGGGCGATCGCGAGAGCGCGCCGTGCGCCTGGTCGACGAGCGCACCGGTGAGTTGCGCCACCAAGCTCTCCACGACACGCTGACGGGCCTCCCCAACCGGGCGCTCCTGTTCGACCGGGCGGAGCAGATGCTCGCCCGTGCCCGCCGAAGGCCGCTCGCCGTCGGCGCCCTCTTCGTCGACCTCGACAACTTCAAACACGTTAACGACAGCCTCGGCCACAACGTCGGCGACGCGCTCCTGAAAGCCGTCGCCGCCCGCCTGCAGGACACCGTGAGGGAGGGCGACACTGTCGGCCGGCTCGGCGGCGACGAGTTCTTGGTCCTGACCGAAGACGAAAATGTCGACGCGGGGCCAGAACTTGTGGCCGAACGGCTCGTGGAAGTGTTGGGAGAACCCTTCGAGCTGTCAACGCCCAAGCAGCTCAGCCTCCAGGTAAGGGCCAGCGTCGGGGTGGCGGTGGGGGTAAGGGCCAGCGCAGAAGAACTGATCAGGGACGCCGACGTGGCCCTCTACCAAGCCAAGGATGCCGGCAAAGGCCGTTCCGTGACCTTCCGGCCAGAGATGCAGACCGCCATCCAGGACCGCCTCGCCTTGGAGATGGACCTGCGGTCAGCCCTCGACAACGACCAGTTCTTCCTCCTCTACCAGCCCATCTTCAACCTCTCCGAGATGACCGCCAAGGGCGTCGAAGCGCTCCTGCGCTGGCGGCATCCCAGCCGAGGCAACGTGCTACCCGGTGACTTTATCCCGATCGCCGAGCAGTCTGGACTTATCGTCCCGATCGGGGAGTACGTCCTTAAGGAGGCTTGCGCCCAAGCCGCCCGGTGGCGCCACGACGGGTACCGGGTGGGGATGTCGGTCAACGTCTCGGTGGCCCAGTTCGAATCTGCCGGCTTCGTGGACCTCGTCTGTTCCGTGTTGGAGCGAAACGAGCTTGAGGCAGAAGTCCTCACGCTC
>JAJYMM010000188.1 GCA_021787035.1 Actinomycetes bacterium | reverse complement strand
CGGGAGGTCACCCACAGCTTCTATCAGGGCAGTCACCGGGTCCACCGCCAGATAGCAGGTCCCGAACAGGTCTGCTGCACCACCAGGCGGGTCGAAACGCATCGTGCCCGACGTGCTGAACCACTCGGCTGCACGGTCGACCCGGTGGACGCGGTAAAGGCGAGGCGGTACGTCGTCCTTGCCGAGGGTCGGGAAGTCGATGAGAAGGCCGTAGTCAGCCGGCGGCTCCGGCAGCGGCTCCGGGCTCACGCAGCGAGGCCCCGGGCCGCCCGGGCGGCGGCCAGGATCACACGATCGTCCTGACCTCCCTCAGCTACTACTTCGGCAGGGATACTGGAGCCAAGGGACGGGCTCTGCTTGGTGGCCCAGGCGGCGATGACGAGAGGATCCACGTCGGGGTCGGCGCGGCGGAACGCTTCGATCAGCGGTGCGACGACGTGGCGCACGACGTGGTGCTCAAGGTCGAACTGCCAGACCGGGAACCAAGTCGTACCTGAGCCCGGGAGGCCGAGCAACGAGCCAGTTCGGAGCCTTTTGTAGACCGCCTGGCGGCTGACGTCGAGGAACTCGGCGACCCGACGTACGTCCCATCGGTCACCCACCTTGGTGCTCCAGACCAGGGGGGCGAGCGTCATGCGAGCAGCCCGTTGGCCCAGCTCGAAAAGCTCTTCCTCTGACAGACCGGGAGGCTGCTCATCGATCTCCACGTGCCGAGCCAGCTCCTTCGAAAAGCCGGCTGAGATGGTGTCTAGGGGGCTACCCATGGGTCCATTGTAAACGCTGTAAACCTATACCGTCAACCTGTCAACCTCCTGTAGACCACCTCTGGAGACCTCAAAGACCGGGACCGTCGCTGCCCCGGGAACATGGGGAAGTGACGCACATTGCGCGTGAGCGGCACCGGTCCCCATGAGTGTGGCCAGGGCGGCGACAGCCAGGTCTGCGCTGTCGATGCCACCCTGGCTCGGCAACCAGCAGCGGCCGAGCCCTCTTTGGGCGGCTCCCTGCTCGGCCGTTTGTCGGTCGAGGGCGTGCCACTCGGTGCTCAACAGGAGCGACTTCGTGGCCGCCTCCTCGTTTCGGCGCATCCCGGCTAGCACTTCCAAGCTGGTGACCTCGCGTGCGTGCAACGGGCCCTTGGCGCGGGCCTGTTCGAGAGCCGTGGCCGCACCGCGGTGCCCGCGCAGTCAGTAGACGAAGCTATACATCATGTGCATGGAGCGGCCGAGCACAAAGCTCACCGATCGCAGGCCGGAAAGGCCACATGGCGGAGAAAACATGCCATTTCTCCCCGAAAAACTCATGGATGTGCGGCTAACGACTTCTCAGTGACGAGAAAAGTTGCCACGAGAGGCCGCTCCATGCTGCCAGCGTGCACTCGAGCACGGGACCGGTGGCCGTCGCCCTGGGGCGAGTGGTTGCTGGAGGTAAATGCCAGGAGGTGCTCGGGACGGGGGAGCTCTCAGGCAGAGGTCCTAGAGGCGAGGCGGCCGACACGCCGCAGGGCGAACGAGCCCGCACGTGCCGGGCGCGCCTCGAGGCCCCGTGGCCCAGGGCAGGGCCGTCGGCGGTGGCACGGGCGCGCTCCTCTCGCCGGCGGCGAAGGCAACTGCGTAACCTGGCCCGAGAGGCAACGCCCAAAGCGAGCCAGAGGGAGCGAAAGTGAAGATCACCGAGGTCGAGACCATCTTCGTTGACCGGTACCTCTTCGTCCGGGTCCACACCGATTCGGGCATCACCGGGGTGGGGGAGTCAGGAGCTTGGGGTTTCCTCGAGGCCTCTGAGAGGGCAGTGCAAAAGTTCGCGACCTACTTGGCGGGCCAGGACCCCCTCCGCATCGAGCACCACTGGCAGTACATGTACCGCTGGAGCCACTTCCGTGGCGCGGCCATCATGGGTGCCATCAGCGCGATAGACATCGCCCTTTGGGACATTGCGGGCAAACATTTCGGTGTCCCCGTGTACCAGTTGCTCGGCGGGGCCTGCCGAGACCGGGCCCGGTGCTACGTCCATGTCTTCGGCTCGACGACCGAACGGCTCGTGGAGGGCTGCCGCTTGGCCAAGGCCGAGGGTTACAGCGCTGTCGGGCACCTCACGCCGTTCCTCGACGAGGACCCCTCCGTGCCCTATTTCGAGACCCACGCCGCCAAGATGCGGGCCGCGATCGACCGTGTACGCCAGTACCGCGAGGCAGTGGGCGACTCGGTCGACCTCTGCATAGAGATCCACCGGCGCTTGTCCCCAGCAGAAGCCGTCGTGCTCGGTCGAGGGATCGAGCCGTACTACCCGATGTTCTACGAGGACCCGGTGCGACCAGACAACCTGGACAGCATGGCCGAAGTCTCGCGCCAGATCGGCATCCCGATCGCGACCGGCGAGCGCATGCACACCCTTGACGAGTTCGCCATGCTCCTGTCACGGGGGGCAGTCCAGTACGTCCGCCCCGACGTCTGCCTCGCGGGTGGCCTCACTCACACCAAGAAGATCGCAGCTCTTGCCGAGGCTTTTGGCGTACGGGTGGTGCCCCACAACCCCTTGAGCCCTGTAAGCACTGCCGCCTGCCTCCAATTGGCCGCCTGCATCCCCAACTTCGCGCTCCAGGAGTACCCTGGCGACGAGGGCTCAGACAAAAAGCGTCAGATGGTGGACGAAGTACCGGAGCGGGAGGGCGATTCGCTCCTAGTGCCCCAGCGGCCCGGCATCGGCATCGAGCTCGCCGCCGATGCGGCCGAGCTCTTGCCTTATCGTGCCCGCCTTGTCGACACCCGCCTCGGCGTGGACGGCTCCGTCGTGGACCAATAACCAGACCAGCCTTCAACCCATGGCCGGGCGTCGTTAGCCCTACATCGCGCCGTTCCAGGCGCAGGAATGGGTCAGGTTGCTGAGAGGTGCGGCCCGCGCTCGGTGACGAGGTCGCCAAGCGGCACCGTCGCTCAAAGGCGGCGCGCGTCCGAGACGTTCTCATGCCGACGGCGAGCTCAGCGTCCAGCTCGCCACTGAACCCCGCTGCATAAACATTCGCTATTGACAGAGCATGAAGGAGGCGCGACCATGTATGAGAGGAGCACGTCACGGGTGGGGAGCACGGAACTGGTTAACGACGGCACGACGACAGGGGTTTGGCAGTGAGCGCACGGCGCCGGCCGCGCTTGCACGAGGAAATTGACCTGGCAAAAGGGGTACTTCCCGCTCGGGCCTGGTTCCGCACCGACGCGGCTTCGCTCGACCTGTCGGGGGTGTGGCGGTTCCGCTTGTCACCCAGCCTCGAAAGGGCACCCGAGGGTGTCGAGCGGCTCGGTTTTGACGACAGCTCATGGTGTGACCTGCCGGTACCCTCGTGTTGGCAGCTCCATGGCCACGGCTCGCCGATTTATACCAGCTGTGCCTACCCTTTCCCGGTTGACCCGCCTTATGTCCCGGACCAAAACGAGATCGGCGACCACCGGCTCGTTTTTGACCTACCCGATAACTGGCCGGAGGGACCGGTGGTGATCCGTTTCGACGGCGTCGACTCGTGCGGGCAGGTGTGGCTCAATGGAGAGGAGCTCGGGGTTACCTCGGGAAGCCGGTTGCCGAGCGAGTTCGAGGTCTCCGGCGTGCTGCGCGCTGGTCGCAACCTGCTCGCGGTGCGTGTTTACCAGTGGTCGTCCGGCAGTTACCTGGAGGACCAGGACGCCTGGCGCCTACCCGGGGTCATCCGTCGTGTGCAGCTGGTGCACCGGCCAAAAGGTGGTCTCGACGATGTGGCGGTGTGGCCCGGCTTTGAGCACGAGAGCGGTCGCGGTTCGCTGCGCGTCGAGGCAAGGAGCGGCCAGCCGGCGACGTGGCACCTACCAGCGCTGGACTTGAGTGGCCGGGCTGACGGCGGCAATTTCTTCGTGCCCGATGTCGAGCCTTGGAGCGCCGAGAGACCGTTCCTTTACGACCTGAGGGTCACCACTCCGGCAGAGTCGGCGCTTTTGCGGGTCGGTTTCCGTACGGTGGCACTTCTTGGCGGCTGCCTTAGGGTCAATGGGCGACGAGTGCTCTTCCGGGGTGTCAACCGCCATGAGCACGACGCCAACTTCGGGCGAGCCGTGCCATTTCGCGCCGCACGAGACGAACTGGCACTAATGAAGCGCCATAACATAAACGCGGTTCGCACCAGTCATTACCCCCCTGACCCAAGGGTACTCGATCTTTTCGACGAGTTCGGTTTCTGGGTGATCGACGAGGCAGACCTGGAAACGCATGGTTTTGACCTGGTGAGTGGCGTCACCAACCCGACCGACGACCCCGTGTGGGCCGGTGCATGCCTTGACCGGGTGGTACGGACGGTGGAGCGCGACAAGAACCACCCGAGCGTGATCGTGTGGTCGCTCGGCAACGAGAGCTCCGTCGGTAGGAACCACGGCGTCATGTCGGAGTGGGTTCGACAGCGGGACCCGAGCCGGCTCGTGCACTACGAGAGGGACCGGGATTGCCGCTACGTCGATATCTACAGCCGTATGTACGCTCCTCACGAAGAGGTGGAGATGGTCGGGAAGAGGACCGAGGTCCCCACGAGCGACCCAGGGCTTGACGCCCGGCGCCGGATGCTCCCGTTCGTGTTGTGCGAGTACGGCCACGCGATGGGGAACGGGCCCGGCGGCCTCGCCGATTACCAGCGCCTCTTCGAAAAATACCCTAGGTGCCAAGGTGGGTTCATCTGGGAGTGGGCCGACCAGGCTATCGCGCGCGGTGGCGGCTACCGCTACGGCGGTGACTTCGGAGAGGAGCTTCACAGCGGCAATTTCTGTGTCGACGGGCTCGTGTTCCCCGATAAAACGCCCTCGCCGGCGCTCGCAGAAGTGAAGAAAGTGTTCGCCCCTGTCCGAATAGAGCTTGGCCTGGCGGGGACCCTTCGTGTAACCAATCACTATGACTTCTCCACGACCTCTAAGCTCCGTTTCCTCTGGGCCATGGAGGACGGAGGCATCGAAGTCGCCGCCGGTGAGCTGGCCGTCAAGGAGCTCGGGCCCGGTGAGGCGACAGAGATCCCCGCTCCGAGGATGCCTGGACGCCCGTGGGACGGGGAGCGCTGGCTCAACGTCAGTGCGGTCCTGGGAGAGCCGACGCCGTGGGCGGACGCCGGCCATGAGGTTGCATGGGGCCAGATCTGCTGTACGGAAGGAGTAAACGCATGAAGAACTCGGGGCCTTTAGCCAACGACGTGGACGTCCCTGCCACGCTGTTGCTCGAGGAGCGGTCGGCGATGGCGCTAAACGCCGTTGCCGGCCTCGCCGACCCCACGTCTGACCGGCCCTTTTTCACCGCCGACCTGGCTTGTCGACCGGCATGGCTCCGTCACGGAGACTGGGACTATGGCTCGAGCCACGGGCGCCTGGTCGATGCCTGCGTACTCGGGCGGCGAATGTCTGGCTGTTCGGAGTATTTGGAGGCGGAGAAGGGCTATAAAGAGGGCCTTCTCCGCTGGTTCGGGGAGGACGGCCTCAGTTACCGGCGCGCCGAGGCCCGCGGGCACTGGGAACCGAACGCCAACTTGATCGACCAACGTTCGGTGCTCCTCGCACTCACGACTTGGTACCTGGACGAAGGAGACCCATGGGTCCGGCAGCGGGCGGACGCCCTCGTAGCGGCTCTCCGGCGGATCGCCATAAAAGAGCGCGATGTTTGGTACTACCCGGCCTCTGAGTACACGAAGGCCGGGTGGCCGTCGGCCAACGCCGTTGACCTCCGTCTCGCCCCCGACCCGGCGGCCTTCTCCGGGCGGCTCATTATGCCCCTCGTGCGATACTACGAGGCGGTCGGCAACGAGGAGGCACTCGAGCTGGCACTGTGGTTCCGTCGGCTCATAGTCGAGCGGAGCGGGGTTTTCAATGAGGACGGGAGCTTCAACGCGGCCCTTGCGTTCCGGAGCGGGCATTTTCACACCCGCCTTGGCACCCTGGAGGGGCTGGCTCGGCTCGCTCTCTCGACCGGGGACCATGCACTCTCAGGGTTCGTGCGCCGGAGTTATGACTGGGCGCGTTCAGTGGGGACCGCCTTCGGCTGGACGCCTGGCGACCTGGTCGGGCAGCGCTTCGAGCACGAGACATGCTCGCTCGTCGACATGATCGGGACAGGCGTCGCGCTTGCCACGGCCGGTTTCAGTGAGTACTGGCAGGTCGTCGAGCGTTACCTGCGCAACCACCTTGCTGCTTGCCAGCTCCTGGATACGGACTGGGTGGAAGAACGCGACGACCATGACGCCGACGAGGAGGGGTGGTCCACGTGCTACCAAGTCGGCCGGCGCCTGCGGGGAGCCTTCGCCGGCTACTGCGCACCCAACGATTACGTGGCGGATTTCCCGCTCGGCAGGGGGCACACGGCCGACGTTCAGGGGTGCTGTGTCGGGTCCGGCGTCCGCGGCCTCTTCGTGGGCTGGAGCAATGTCCTTACCGGCGACGAGCGGCTCGCTACTGTAAATCTGCTCCTCTCGCGGGGCGGCCCGTTGGCAGACGTGTCAAGCCACCTTCCCTTCGAGGGCCGGGTCGACATGGTGGCACGCCGGCATCTGCGAGAACTCCGCGTCCGGATCCCGTCCTGGGCGGGCTACGCGTCGGTCTGCGTACAACGGCGCCCGTCGTCGGGCTCTGGGGAGGGTGTGCCGCTGCGGCCGGACTGGGCCCCTGATGGCACGGTATCGGTGAGGGACCTGGACGAAGGTGAAGTCATGACGGTCACGTTCCCGCTCGCGGAGGACGAGACGGTCGAGGAAGCCGCGGGGAAGCGTTACGTGACTACCTGGAGAGGCGACGACGTGGTGGCTATCTCACCGCCGGGCCGCTACCGTCCCCTTTACGCCGGGCCGCCACCGGCTGGCCCGGCGCCGCTGCGCCGGTGGAGCTACTGGAACCCTGGGGTGCAATGGACATGGTGAGCGTGGCCGCTGCAGCGCGACAGGCGCCACTCAAGCAGATCGTCGCGGCCGTGTACACTGGCCGCGGCCTCGACGACCAGGTAGCGGCCGCGGCTAGGGAGATCATCCCGGGCGTGCGGGTAATTTCTCTCATTGACGACGGTCTCATCGCCGACATCAATGCTTCCGGCAGCATCAGCCCTTCCATCGTGCGCCGGGCACTCCGGTGCTATGAGAGCGCAGCCGATGCCGGCGCTGCCGTGGTGCTGAACACTTGCTCTTCTATCGGCGAACTCGTCGCCCTCGGCAGGCGGGCGGTGGCCGTCCCCATCGTCAGGATCGACGAGCCAATGGCTGAAGAAGCCGTCGCGCGTTTTAGGAGGACGGCGGTCGTCGCAACTCTGCCGAGCACGCTTGGGCCGACGAGCCGGCTGCTTTCGGAGAAGGCTTCCAGCGCGGGCCGCGACGTCCAGGTCTACCCTGTGCTGGCAGAGGGTGCTTACGAAGCACTGGTTGCTGGCGACGGCGAAGGCCACGACAGGCTGGTCGAGGAGGCGGTCGGGCGCGCCGGGTCGGGCGCCGAGGCGATCGTGATGGCGCAAGCATCGATGGCACGGATGCAAGCAAGGCTTGAGCGCGCCGCGGGGGTCCCAGTGCTATCGAGCCTGCGCCCGGGCTTGCTTCGGGTCAGGCAGGTGCTCGAAAACCTGAAGGAGGCGTCATGAAAGACGCCTATGTGCGGGCCGTTTACCGGATAGAGACCATGATCGGCGCCGAAAAGGCCGCCGAAGTACTGGCTGGGGAACAGTCGACGGGGACATTCGTGAGGGTCGAGGGGGAAAGCGACGCCTTGCGTGCCCGCCATGGGGCAAGAGTCGTCTCCGTGGTGCCGCTTGGGACGGCCTCCAGCCCGTCCTTGCCAGGAGCGGCGAGCGACGGAACTGGCCAGGTTGAGGTGGCGAGGGTCGCAATAGACTTTCCGCTCGCAAACTTCGGCCCTTCGGTGCCGAACCTCCTCGCTGCGGTCGCCGGAAACCTTTTCGAACTGAGGGAACTGGCCGGCTGCAGGCTCGAGGACATCGAGGTCCCCAGTGAGTTCGCCGGTGCCTACCCGGGCCCGCGCTTTGGCGTCGTGGGCACCCGCCGGCTGGCTCAGGCCCCTGAGGGGGCGCTCGTCGGTGGCATTATCAAGCCCTCGGTCGGGCTCTCGCCGGCTGAGCACGCCGCGAGGGTTGAGGCGCTCGCCCTCGCCGGTGCCGACTTCTGTAAGGACGACGAGCTCATAGCCGACCCGCCCTACTCGCCCCTGTCTGAGAGGGTCCCCCACGTCATGCGGGCCATCGAGCGGGCGGCGGACCGCACGGGCCGCAAGCTCATGTATGCGTTCAACATTACCGGTGAACTTGGCGACCTTCGCCGCAGGCACGACTTGGTGGTCGGTCTGGGCGGCACCTGCGTGATGGTTTGCGTCAACATGGTCGGGATGCCGGGCGTTCGTTACCTTCGCGAATGGAGCGAGGTCCCCATCCACGGGCACAGGGCGATGTTCGGGGCATTGAGCCGGCACCCTTCGCTCGGGATTGGTTTTCGCGCGTTCCAAAAGCTTGCACGCCTCGCCGGCGTGGACCACCTGCACACAAACGGCATGGACAACAAGTTCTACGAGACCAATGACGAGGTGCGCCTCTCCATCGAGGCCGTGCGGGAGCCCCTTCTCGGGGGCTACCACATCCTTCCCGTCCTGTCGTCCGCCCAGTGGGCTGGTACCGTGCCGGTCGTGTACAACATGGTGCCGACTACCGACGTGCTCATGGTGGCGGGGGGCGGGATATTCGCCCACCCTGGTGGGCCGGCGGACGGCGTCGCAAGCCTGCGGGAGGCCTGGGACGCCACAGTCTCGGGGGAGCCGTTGCCAGTGCGTGCGCAGCGGAGCCGACCCCTCGCAGAGGCGCTGCAGCGGTTCGGGTAGATGGGCGTCCCGCTCGTCTGTTTCTACGGCGACGACCTCACGGGCTCGACGGACGCCATGGCCAACTTCGCCCGCCGAGGGCTGTCGGTCCGCCTCGTGCTCCCCAATGTCGTTCGCGAGCGGCACCTCAGCTCCGTTTTGAGGGGGCCTGATGTCCTCGGCGTGGCGGGCACCGCTCGTTCACTTCCTACGGAAAGGTTGGACGACGAAGTCGGCCCCGTCTTCGAAGCCTTCCGTGAACTTGGCGCGCCGATCGTGCAATATAAGATTTGCTCTACGTTCGATTCGTCTCCCCGGGTAGGGAGCATAGGGCGAGCTTGCGAACTTGCCTTCGATGTTTGGGGCCCAAGAGCGATCCCCATCGTGCCAGCGCAGCCCTCCCTTGGACGCTGGACGGTTTTTGGCACGCACTTCGCGCTAGCGCCCGACGGCCGCGTGTACCGCCTCGACAGGCACCCGGTCATGTCAGTTCACCCGGTGACTCCCGCCACCGAAGCGGACCTAGTCCTTGCCCTGCGGGCCCAGACCGCTCTCCCGGTGGTGTCGTTGCACTGGCCCGAGCTGGCTTTTTACCCGGAGCTCGCCGCTAAGGAGCGCGGGCTCGTCGTCCTAGATGCGAGGAGTGACGCAGACCTCCGCCGCATAGGGTTGGGTGTCCGCGCCGCCGGGGACCCGCCGCTTGTGGCTGTGGGGTCCGGGGGCATGAGCTACGCCCTTGCGTCGACGCTGCCAGCGGGCCGGCGCAAGGGCCCACGCCCCCGAGCGCATCGTGCCAATCGGGTGCTCGCGCTCTCGGGGACCTGCGCCCAGTCGACGGCCCGCCAGATCGAGAACGCAGCCGCTCATGGGTGGGTCGCTCTCGACGCCAGGGCGTCACCAGGGTCGCTCCCAAAAGAGGCCTGCCGGGTGCTGCGGTCCGGGCGTAGCACGGTGGCGTACTCCGCACTTGGGAGCGCGGACGAGGCTTGCGATACCGCGACGATCGAAGCGGCCTTCGTCAAAACGGTGGTCGCGGCGGCACGAGACGGCTGCCTTGACCGCCTGGTCATCGCTGGCGGCGACACAGCCGGACGGGCGCTTTCGGCCCTCGGGGTCGAAGCGCTGGAGTACGTGGCAGAAGTGGACCGGGGGGCCGTCTTGTGCAGGGCCACTGCGACGCGGGGAGAACTCGACGGCTTGGAGGTTGTCGCGAAGGGTGGCCAGGTCGGCTCGTTGGACTTTTTCGAGCGGGCGAGAGGAAGGCGTAGGAGAGATGCCTAGCGGTGGCGCGCATGAGATCCCAACTGGTATACCGCCCGACGAGCTGCGCCTCATGGCCAGGGTTGCGCACCTCTACCACGAAGACGGGCTCCGCCAAGCCGAGATCGCCAGCCGGTTCGGTTTGTCACAGGCGCGGGTTTCCCGCCTTTTGAAGCGCGCAGTGGACGAAGGGGTCGTACGTATTTCCGTGCTTCCTGTGCCCGGTGTGAACACCGGCGACGAGGAGGCCCTCGAAGAGCGTTTCGGCCTCCGCTCTGCCGTCGTCGTGGACACCGAGGGCGACCGGCTCGTGGCCGATGTCGGGGCCGCCGCCGCATATCACCTGGAGACCTCCTTGAGGAGCGGCCAGCTTGTCGGGATCTCGTCGAGGAGCACGTTCCTGCGCTCTACCCTCGAGCAGGTGCGGCTCCGCGCCCCGCTGCAAGGGGTGCGTGTGGTGCAGATCCTGGGTGGCCTCGGCGACCCGTCGGAAACCGAGCACGCCAACCGCCTCACAGAGCAGATGGCGGCCCGTCTCGGGGGCGAGCCTGTGTTCTTGCCCACGCCGGCCGTGACGGGCTCGCCTGAGAGCGCCCGCGCCCTCTTGCAGGACCCGTTCGTGGCAAAGACAGTGCAGCTCTACGACCATCTCGATGTCGCGATCATGGGCATCGGGTCCGTCGACCGGGCCACCATCACGGCGCGGAGCGCCGGCGCCTTAACCGAGCGGGACTTGAGAGAGCTGATGCGCGCCGGGGCCGTCGGCGATGCCTGCCTCAGGTTCTTTGACAGGCGGGGCAAGCCCGTGCGCACGGCCCTGTCTGAGCGCGTGATAGGTGTCGAGCTCGACCGGCTGCGCAGCACGCCCCACGGCGTGTGCGTCGCAGGCGGGCTTCAAAAGGCTGAAGCCATCCGGGGTGCGTTACTGGCCGGTTTCGTCGACGTGCTCGTCACGGACCACGCCACGGCGCGTAAGGTCTTGGCCGGCGGGTGAGGCGCGACGCGCCTCTCTGGCGCCGGGCGGGGGAGTCGGCTGGCGTGCCGGGCCAGCCGCGGCCGGCCGACTTGGAAAGGCGCCCAGGTCCTCAGAGTTTTAGGGCGCCCTCGGTTACCCCGGACACGAAGTAGCGCATGGTCAGCGCAACGAGCAGCAGCATGGGCAGGCTCGCCACGACCAGCGCGGCAAAGACCGCACCCCCGCTGTTGAGGTTGAGCCCGAAGCTGTTGACAAACTCGGCAATGCCCGCTGAGATCGTGGTCCGTTGAGGGTTCTGTATGACGATGGTCGGCCACAAGTAGTCTCCCCAGATGTTGATCGTCATCAACACGCTTCCGGTTAATAAGATAGGCCTTGTCAAGGGCACGACGACCCTCCTCAACACCTGACGCTCCGAGCAGCCGTCGACCCTTGCGCTCTGGAGGAGCTCGGCCGGGATCTGCTCAAAGAACCCTCGGAAAATGATCATGAGGAGCGGCTGGGCACCGGCCGCGTAGGGCAGGATCAACGCCCACCAAGTATTGAAAAACCCGAAGCGTTGCACGACCAGGAACAGGGGGATGAGGGTCAGCGTCCAGGGGATCATTAGCAGCGCCAGGTAGGCCATGAACAATAGGGATTTGCCTCGGAACTTGAGCTGGGAGAAGGCATAGGCGCCGAGTGCAGCGGCGGTCACGCCTATGGCTATCGCGGCTGCGGCCACGATAGCCGTATTTAGGAGCTGGCGGTCGACGCCGTTCCAGGCGGTGACGTAGTTGCCGTAGTGGAACTGGGTAAAGAGCGCGAATACGCCGCTTGTGAAGATGCTCCGTCCTGTCTTCAAGGAGTTGGACACGACGAAGAGGATCGGGAAGTACGTGAGCAAGACGATGACCGCGCCGGCTGCGAGGCTCACGGCCCAGTAGCGGCGCGCCCTGCGTGCTGCCGCGCTCTTTCCCGCGCGGCGCTTTTTATGTCCGGCCATAGCCTGGGTGGTGTCCATGTCTCGGTTGCGGCCCTCCTCCTGTCTAGCCGGTACGGGGGCGAAGGGCGCGCATGACGACAACCGTGAAGGCGAGCATCAGGAGAAAGAGTAACGTCCCGATGGCCATCCCGTAGCCGTACTGGTTATTTTGGAACGCTGACTGGTACATGTCGAGGCCCGGGACGAAAGTGGCGGTTCCGGGCCCTCCGTTGGTCAGCAAGAGGATGGGGATGAAGTTTTGAACGGCGTAGATGCCCGACAGTACGACGACTATGCGGAACTGGGGGAACAGCATGGGAGCGTCGATGGTGAAGACACGCCGGAGAGCGCCGGCCCCGTCGACGCGGCTCGCCTCGAGGATCTCCTTTGAAAGGTTCTGGAGCCCGCCGAGGAATATGAGAAAGCCCAGGTTGGAAATCCAGGGGAACCCGATCAAGAGGATGCTCACCAAGGCGAGGTGTGGCGAGCTAAGCCATGTGGGCTGTGCAAGGCCCAAGGCGCCGGCGAGGCGGTCGATGAGCCCTGTATTGGGCAGGAGGAGGTAGGCCCACACCTCGATAAGGACTATGGGCGGCAGGACGATAGGCGCTATCAAGACGTACTTGGCGATGTTGCCGAGGCGGCGCGGCATGTGAGATACGACTTCTGCAGCGCTGAACTGGGCGACAACGGTGATGAGGATCGTCCCCCCGACGAGGATGGCGAGGTTCCTGACCTCTGGTGCAAAGGTGGGCGACTGGAAGTAGGCGTTAAACTGGGCGAGGCCAACGTAGGTGGGTGGGGAGAAGCCGTTCCACTGGTAGAAGCCACCGATCAGGCTCCTGACAGCCGGGTAGTAGCTAAAGACCCCGATCAAGAGCATGCTTGGGAGGAGGAGAGTGGTCAGCGCCAGACGACCAGAACGGATCCTCCCAGGCAGACGGCGGAGGGTCGACGCGAGCTCATCGACCCCCTCTGAGTAGGCCAGGGCCGGGCCGTACGGCCCGGCCCTGGTACCTGCTACTTGTACTTCTGCAGGTTGACGTGGTTGGCCGTCGCCCATGTCTGCGCCGCAGTGGTCAGCACCGACTGCCATTGAGAAGCGAAACTCGAATAGCTGAGGGTGCCGGCAATGAACTCTTGGATAAGACGAAGACCTTGCGTCGACGACGCCGACGTGAGGAGGCCTCCTGTCACGGGGAGGACGACAGCCGGCACCTTGCCGCTCGGGAGGAGGCCTTGCAGGCCCGGTACCGTGGCGGTCGGTGCGGCTGGCTCTGTCGGTATGTCGCCGCCACCTTGGTTGATCTCGAGCCAGTGGCCGAGGTGTTGGGGTGTGAACAGCCATGCCAGGAAGTCCATGACAACCTTGGTCTTCGCAGGTGTCATGGTACGATCGGCCCTTTGTGAAGTGACCGACCACTGCCCGTTGCCGTTGGGGCCACCGATCAGCCCGGTGGTGACTGTGCCGGTCGCGTAGGGACTGGTCGCTTTGGTGATGACGGGCTCGGGGAACACGCCGTATTTACCGCTGAACCCTGCTGAAGCGAGCTGGGGGATCCACCAGCTCCCGCCCCATTCGATCCCGACTTTACCCTGTATTAGGAGGGACTCAGGGCTCAGTGGAGGGCTCACAGCGCTCGGGTTGGAACAGGCATCGTAGCTGCTGCCCGCGCTCGAAAAATAGGGGCTCATGTTGCCGAGGAGCTTCCAGACGGCCGCGTAGCGAGGGTTGGCCATGCCTATGATGCCCTTTTGGATACCCACGGCGAGGTCGAGGGGCGTGGCTACCTGCGCACGGTCGACCATGAAGCTGTTGACCTGCCCGGCGAGGAACGACGAAGTTGCGAGGCGCTCGTACCAAGAGGGGTCGCACCCTCCGCCGTCGGCGAACATGAAGGGCGTTATGCCTGCCCCTTTCAGCTTGGCTAGGTCAGTCATGAGCGCAGCCCAAGTCGTAGGCGCCGCCTTGATCCCTGCCTTGGCAAACGCGGCCTTGCTATAGAACATGCCAGTCTCGACGTTGGAGCCGAGCACTATGTAAATGTTGCCGTTGGTCGAGGTCATGTACGGCAGCGTGCCCTTGGAGAAGAGCGACAGCCAGCTCTTGTTGCCCTTCACGTAGGGGTTGGGCTTCTCAAGGTAGGGCTTTATGTTCTGCAGCAGGCCCGCGGGGAGCTCGCCCGAGGTGACGGCGCCGTACTGCTCCCAGACAAGGTCGGGGGCATCGCCGCCGGCTGCCTCGGTCTCGACCTGTGCGTTGGATGTCGTGATGTTGCCCGAGGAGTTGGGTAACCATTGGACGGTGACGCCGGTGTGCGCCTTCTCGTAGGCCTTGGTGAGGCTGAGTAGGCCGGCGTTGTCCTTGGCGGTTATGCCGCCCGTTGCTGGCGGCAGCACAGCCTTTATGACGACGCTCTGCGCCGACGCGGAGGCCGGCGTGGTGCTCGCGCTCATTGCACCCGCGGCCAAGACAGCGGTCAGGGCTGCGGTTGTGGTGGCGTAGCCCGTGTGTTTAGTTTTCATTGGAGTCCCTCCCTAATTGCTCCAGAAGCTTTGAGGCATCAGCCCGCCTAGTCGCTCCTTGGCCGTCTGGGTGGCCATGGGCCCCCAAGGGCCCGTGCACAACGGTTGTCTGGGCGGCAATACGAGTCAACCGTCAGGGTAGCACTGGCTGGCATCTACTGTCAAGAACGAATATTTATGCCAAGTCGGCGACGAAGCCTCGCGCGTCCTGCATGTTCCGGCGGTGCCCACTCAGGATCCTGTCATCGACGACAGCGAGATCAAAAGCCGCCATGGGAACTTGAAGTGCGGCGAGATGTTCTCGGTGGGGCCGAGGGCGGTGCGCTGGGCTAGGTGAAGCCTGGTGCGGGGCCCTCGGTAGATGACCCGGCGGCGGGGTTGAGGATCAGGCCAACAGCGGGGGAGCCACCGATGCTGCGGTCAGCGAGGATGTGGGGAGCCAACGGTTGGGCGGGCGCGTCACCGTGGGAGCCGCTTTCTCGTGCGCTCGGATGGTGGCGGGTCGGCCAGTAGCGCTTCGGCCGTGAAGCGGTCTGTGATGAGGGTGCTTATGAGGCGCCCTGCAACGGCGCCGCGAACCGCCTCAAGCTTTTCTGTCCCTCCGGCAATCCCGATTGTCCGGGGGACTCGTCTGAGCTGCTCCAAAGACATACCCACGACCCGTTGGTTGAGCGGGCTATCCACGGGCTGGCCCTGTGCATCGAAGAAGTGCACGCAGATGTCTCCGACGGCACCGAGCCGCCGGAGGGCGGCGAGATCCTCCTTGGCAAAGACGTTCCCGCTCTCGCCCAGCAGCCGAGAAGGGTTGAGTGAGCCGATTCCCACCAAGGCGACAGTGAGCTGGCTGAAGTACGCCATCGTTTCTTGGACCTGTGGCTCGCTCAAATAGGCTGCCGCTGCCTGGGGGGAAGCGGCGACTCCCGGTGCTGTAAGGAAGTGGGGCTCAGCTCCCAAAAGCGAGGCCAGCTGTTCCGTCAAGCGTATTGCATGGGCTTCTGCAGTAGGGACTCCGATACCGCCGAGGATCTGTACGACGTGCTTCTTGCCTGTCCGCCGGCGTGGCTGCAGCGAGCCGACGGTGCGCAGGAGGGTCTCGCTCCACGACGAGATACCCACGACCTCGTCGTTCCCCAGTGTGACTTCGAGGTGGCTGGACGCGGCGCTCCCTATGGCTCGCAACACCTCGTCGCCCGTTTCGGTGGTGGAGTCTGCGACGATGGCATCGCGCAGTTGGTAGCGGGCGACCAGTTGCTCCTCCAGCTCCGTGTAGACGTCAGTGGGGGTCATGACGGTCGTGCGCACAATACCTTCCGTCTGAGCTGCGGCAAGGAGGCGGGACACCATGGCCTGGGATAGCGAGAGCTGTTGCGCGATCTGTGGCTGGCGGATGCCGTGCTCGTAGTACATACGAGCCACCTTGGTGATGAGACGGCGCCTTTCGAGAGAGTTCAATGTGGTGCCTCCGAAGGCCCTCTCTGCCAGCCGGCAAGGTCGCACGACGGCAGATCCTTATCTCGCGCGGGTGCCCGGACTGGTCCGTGTTCGATGGCACGGGAGACAGCGTCGCGCCATGAGCCGAGAAGCTCGTCGCGCGTCGTGTCTGACATCGCCGGCTCTATCATGTCGCCTCGTTGCCCGATGGCCTCGATGTCGGCTTCATGACCGAAGAAGCCCGTGGCCAGGCCCGCCAAGAAGGCGGCACCAAGCGCTGACGCATCCCTAGTCCGAGTGCGCACGACCGGGCAGCCAATGAGATCAGCCTGTAATTGCATCAGTACATCATTGCTTGTGGCGCCACCGTCAGCGTGGAGCTGTTTGAGGGCTCGGCCCGTGTCTCTTTCTAGCGCGACCACCAGGTCGGCGACCTGGAACGCAATTGACTCCAGCGCTGCCCGTGCCAGCTCTGCAGGACCAGTCGCAAATGTAAGGCCGCTTATTTCACCTCTTGCCCCTGGGCACCAATGCGGTGCCCCCAGGCCGGCGAAGGCAGGCACGAGATGGACGCCACCCGACCCAGGGACGGTGCGCGCGAGCTCGTCGAGAGCGGCCGGGCCCTGTAGGCCGAGGAGACGTGCGACCCACTCCACTGTCGCGCCACTCGAAAAGACATTGCCCTCAAGGGCGAAGGTCGGCGAGGAAGACAGCCAAGCGACCGAGGTCGCAAGGCCATGTTTCGACCGGGCGGGTTCCGGTCCGGTCGGCGACGCCAGCGAGGTCCCGGTCCCATAAGTGGCCTTCGCGGTGCCTGCTCGCAGGCATCCCAGGCCGTACAGTGCCGCGTGAGAGTCGGCAGCCAGGCCGGCCAGGGGCGCTTTGGGCACCGCCATCTGTGCCACTGTCTCTCCGATCTGGCCCCCCGAGGGCACAATCCGGGGCAGGCAAGCTGGTGGGATGTCGAAAAGCTCCAGCAATCGCTGGCTCCAGGCCAGACGATGGATGTCGAACAACAAGGTCCGCGAGGCGTTGCCAGCGTCGCTCACGTGCTGCGCTCCGCCCGTCAAGTTCCAGGCGAGCCAACTGTCGACCGTGCCAGCGCAGGCATCACCAGAGGAAGCGCTGGCTCGAAGGGCCGGCTCAGCGTCAAGCAGGTGCCGCAATTTGGAGGCGGAGTACATGGCGTCTAGTGGCAGGCCGGTAAGCTCGCGCACCATCGGCCCTGCGCCGGAAGATCGGAGCGAGCTGCACAGGTCTGCGCCACGGGTGCATTGCCAACCTACGCAGGGTGTCAAAGGCCGGCCGGTGGTACGTTCCCAAAAGAGGACGGACTCACGTTGGCTTGAGATCCCGACGGCTCTCACTTGCGCCCGGGGCAACTGTGCGGTGGCATCGAGGACGCTTTGCCATATTTCCTGGGGGTCCTGTTCGACCCAACCGGGTCGGGGATATGTCTTGCCGATCGGCACGGAGGCGAAACCGACCGTGTCCCCTAATGGGGAGACGAGCATCGCTTTGGTGGCGGTCGTCCCTTGGTCTACAGCGAGAACAGCCTCTTCCACGTCTGCCTCGAGCCTTTGGTCAACTACTTATGTTGGAGCACGTCATCGACGGCGGCGGCGATGCCGGCTGCAGTGAGGCCGGAATACTCAAGGAGCCAAGTAGCGGAGCCTGTGGGAAGGAACCCAGGGAAGCCAAGGATCCGCATTGGCACGGGATGTTGGCAGACTACAGCTTCGGCGACAGCTCCCCCGAGGCCACCGCGGACCGAATGCTCCTCCACCGTGACAATGGCGCCGGTTTCCTCTGCGGCTGCCCTCACCTCCGCTAGGTCGAGCGGGGCCACTGTGGGCATCGAAACGACACGGCAGCCAACACCGCGTCCTCGCAGGAGCGTTGCCGCCTCAACGGCCCGGGCCAGCATGGTGCCATTGGCGATGATGGTGACGTCGCTGCCTTCGGTGACACGGAAGGACTTGCCAAGTACGAACTGATAGCCATCAGCGTACACGCTGGGGACTGGCATCCTGCTAACTCGGATGAAGACTGGCCCATCGTGGAGGAGTGCCGCGCGAAGTGCCTGCTCGGTTTCCTTGGGGTCGGCGGGGACGACAACAGCCAGGTTGTCGATGGCGCGCAGCCATGCGACGTCTTCGATCGAATGGTGAGTTGGCCCGAGCTCGCCATAGGCAACTCCCGGGCTCATGCCGCACACGACCACCTTCGCGTGGCTATAGGCGAGGTCAACCTTAATCTGTTCTAAGCCTCGTGCTGTAAGGAAGCAACTGGCGGCCGAGACGATGGGCCGTTTGCCCCCGTTGGCCAAGCCGGCCGCGACCCCGATAAGCGTTTGCTCCGCGATACCGACATTGACCAGGCGGTGCGGGAAGCGCTTCTTGAAGTCAACAAGCTTGCTGGAGCCCACAGAGTCGCTGCAAACTACTACGACACGGTCATCGCGTTGGGCCAGGTCCTGGAGCGTGGAAGCGAACGCGTCGCGACAGTCGAACAGGTCCGGTCCGACGAGCGTCGTCACGCCAGCTCCTGCAAGGCCGCTCGCACCTGTTCCGTCGTGGGGACTTTGTGGTGCCACTCTACGCGGTCTTGCATGAACGAGACCGGATAACCCTTGTGTGTATGGGCGATTACGAAGGTTGGGCGACCAGCGATCACGGGCAGCTTCTCGAAGAGGCCCAGAAGTGAGGCATGGTCATGGCCGTCCACCTCGGCTGCTGCCCAGCCAAAGGCCCGCACCTTTTCGGCGATTGGCTCCAAGCGGCTGGTCTCCTCGGTCGGGGCACCCTGCTGGTAGCCGTTCCTATCGACGATGACGGTGAGCTTGTCTAGCCCACGGTGGCCAGCCGCCATCATCGCCTCCCAGTTTGACCCTTCCTGAAGCTCTCCGTCGCCGACGAGGCAAAGCGTGCGTCTGTTGGAACCGTCCATTTTGCCCGCGATCGCTATGCCCACGGCTATCGGGAGGCCATGCCCCAAGGGGCCGGTATTGGCTTCCACCCCGGGCACTTTCTTCCGGTCCGGGTGCCCGTTGAGCGGTGAGAGCGGTTCCATGTAACCATCGAGCCAGGCTGGGTCGAAGAACCCCGCAGCCGCCAAGGTGGCGTAAAGGACCCCAGAACTGTGCCCCTTGCTCATCACGAAGCGGTCTCTGTCGTCCAGCGACGGTCGCGAGGGGTCGATGTTTAAGACAGCGAGCAGGAGCGTGGCAACGATGTCGGCCGAAGAAAAATCCCCACCGATATGGCCTAGAGCGGCCGATCTCACCATCTCCAAGTCGCGCCGGCGGATGGCCCGAGCGGCTTCACCAAGGAGACGCACCCGCTCCTCCAGCGGCAGGCTCGGGTCTATACGGCCCACCGGCAAGCTACGGCCCGCAAGGGTCATCTGGGCATCTTCACGGCCCCGAACAGCTCTTCGAACACCAGGGCTTGGGCAGCGAGGGCGTCTTGGCGCTCGCGGGCGGCCGCCAGCCTCTCGTCGTCGATGCGGTCAGCCAGGTCGAGCAAGGCCGATAGCATCTGGATGCTGGCCCTCGCGGCTTGCACCGGGTCTTCCCGGAAAGGGAACTGGTCCAGTTTCCACGGCTTGTCCCAGCCGGCGCGCTTGAGGCTGAGAAGGAACTCAAGGGTCTCGACCACATGGACGGAGCCGACGGTCATGTCGTCGTCCCAAGAACGGAAGTTGTCGTTTAAGTCGATGTCGATCAGCCGTCCCTTGGCCAGGCAGAGCTCGACGGATGCTGCCGGCGACTCCCCGCCGTACATGGAGTGGCCAAAGTCGATAAGGACCCCGACGTTGTCGAGGCCGATATCCTCGATCGCGAGCAATGTACGGGCCGCGCTCGAAAAGAGCATGTGGGTGCGCGGCTCCTTCGGCTTGTACTCGATTGCGAAGGGGAGGCCCGGATGTGGCTCCGCAACCTTCTGCATGCCATCGATGGATAGCCCCCAAAGTTGGCGAGGGTCTGCCTGAAGAGGATAATCGAAGCCGTCCTGTCCCGGCCAGATCTTCATGTACTCCACGCCCAGTTCTTGACCGACCTCGGTGGCGCGAGCGACCAGGTCTATGGCTTCTTGGCGCACCTTGGGGTCCGGGTTGGTAAAAGCACCGAGTCGGAACTTCCGGGTGTAGATCTCCGGGGTGATCGCCTGGGCGCGCAACCCAGTCTCGTCGAGGGCGGCCCGCACCGCCGAGAGAGACGCGCCCGGTCCCCAGAAGGGAAAGTTGAGGTCCACCGCCTCAAGCCCTTCGACCGTTGCTGCCGCCCGGATCGCGTCGGGCATCGGCACTTCGGGGCCGTAGCCGTCGGTGGCGAAACGGTCAACGAAACGCCCAAACATCCAGATCCCGGCCGAGAAGCGACGGCTCACGGCTCGGCCGGGGTCGCCCCTTGCATTGATATTCATAGTTGCACTCCTATGTCTGTTCGCCAAGCTAGCTCGCAGGAACAGCGGTGTCAATCCCCGCGCCCGGGGTTTTTGAGGCGATGGTACGTATCGGCGGGAGCAAGCTACGTGGCGCTCTTTCGCCACACGCGGGACCTGCGGCTCTACCTTGACCGGGGCACCTGCTCAAGGTGACTTGGGTGCGCCGTGGGTGCGCGAAGCGGTGAGGCTGGGTGGTGGCCGCTACTAGTAAGGGCCGGCCAACGCGACCAAGAAAGGAGCATCAAAATGATGGGACGCAGGCGGTCGAGAGGTACTGGACGAATCTCGGGGTGCGCCTGGTGGCGGGGCGTTGCGTCGGCGCTTTGCTCAACGGCGCTGGCAGGGGTGGCGCTCGCCGGTCTGGGTGGCACGGCGGTTGCAGCGGCGCCGGGTAGCGTCTTCGTCTCCCCGTCGGGCAAGGCCGCAGCCGGCGGGACGTCCTGCGCCGCCGCCCGCTACTCGTCCATACAAGCGGCCATAGAAGCGGCTGCACCTGGCTCCACGGTCGTGGCGTGCCCGGGGACCTATCATGGTCAGGTCACTGTCATCAAGCCCTTGACACTTCTCGGCGTCGGGGCGACGATAGATGCTGCCGGTTCAGACAACGGCATAACTGTGCCGGTGCCGCACACGACCGTGGAGGGTTTCACGGTCGAAGGAGCGACCGGGGAGGGGATCCTGGTGGTCGGCAGGCCCGGCGCCCCGGTCACAGGTGTCACGGTGAGCGCCAACGTGGTGAAGGGCAACGACCTTGGCAACCCGACCGGCCGCCCGATCAGCTCCTCCCACTATCGTGAGTGCAACGCTTCCGGCAAGGTCCCGGGCGACTGCGGGGAGGGCATCCACCTGATGGTCGCGGCGGGCTCGGTGGTGTCGGGCAACCTGGTCGAGGACAACTCGGGTGGCATCCTCGTCACCGACGAGTTCGGGCCGTCCGACCACAACGTGATCGAGTACAACATTGTGAAGGACAACGTGCTCGACTGCGGGATAACCATGCCGAGCCACTCGACCAAGGCGTTCGTCAAGGGCAAGCTGGTCCCCGCGGCCGGCGGGGTCTACGACAACGTCGTAGAGCACAACACCGTGATCGGCAACGGCACGAAGGGCCAGGGGGCAGGGGTACTGCTTGCCGTCGCGCTGCCTGGGGGTGCGGATTACAACAACACTGTCGAGGACAACACGATCGAGGGCAACGGCCTAAGCGGCGTGACCGTCCACATGCACGCGCCCGGCCAGTACCTGGACGGCAACGTGGTCGAGGGGAACGCGATCGGCGTGAACGACCTCATGGGCGACCCCGACTTCAGCCCTCCCGACCTTGCCACGACCGGCGTGCTGGTAGGTTCCATCGGCCCCTTGACAATCGCCGTCCGGGGCAACACCATCTCTGGTGACAGTTACGGGATCTGGTACTCGGCACCAGTCAGCGTGCTCGGGGCGACGACAAACTCCTTCCAGGGAGTGCAAAGCGCCGAGCACAGGGTATAGCAGCGCCATATTGCAGGACGCGCCTCCACCAGGTGCCCTTGCCAGGGCAGGAGTGACCAGGGCAGGAGTGAGTGGCGCCGTCGTCGGGAGCCGGCGGCCTATGAAGGAGAGGGTGCAGGCCATGAGGGAGATAGCTAGGCGATGACAGACGTCGCACGAAAGCCTGGGGCCGCGGGCCTCCAGGAGGCGGGCGCTCAGGCCGCCGGGGCAGTCCAATCCGGGGCCCCGGCCATGCCCGCGCCACGTGATTTCCAGGTCGTCCCGCTGCGCGGCCTTCCGGTCGTTGCTGCGGTACTGGCAGGGCTGGTGGTGGCGATAGCGGCCAATAAATTGTGGGCCATCGACTTCTTCCACGTCGTCAGCGGGGGTATATGGACAACCCTCGACCTGTTCCTCGGCTTCGTGCTCGGCCCGATCTTGGGCCGCCTGTCGGTGCCGGCACGAATCGAGCTGACGACGAGGCTCATGCCCAAGCTAATGCTCATAATGCCGACGGTGGTCCTGTGCACGCTCGCCGGCGGGTTCCAGCTCGCCCGGTACGTCGGCTACCTTTCCAGCACGTACCCCTACCACGGGTGGGTCGTCGCCTCGTTCGTGGTCGTGGCCATAATGGCTGTCATCGCCTTGGGGCTGCTCGAGCCAGCCAACCTTGCCGTCTTGTTCGAGCTCAAAAAGCCCCAGCCCAACGGCGAGGTGATCGGGCGTCTGATGCGCCGTTTCATCGTCACTGCCGGCATCACGGGGGCCATGCAAGTGGCGACGCTAGTGATAATGACGAGGCTGGCGACGTCATGACCCTTCCTGAGATCCCCGATTATGGCAATGTCGGTGGGGCCGGTGGCGGCGGCCGGTCGCCTGGTGACGGTCCCCCGGGTGGGGAGGGCCGTCCTGCCCGGCCACAAGGGGCCGCGGGGGCGACGGCCCGGGGGGGAGACAGGCTCCCCCCAGTTACCGAGCTGGTGGTCGCATCGCTGGCGTTGATGCTCACGGGAGGCGTGCTCATGGCCGCCCACCTCCCCGACCGTCCTCCGCTCGGGCCGCCCATCGGGTTGCTGGCCGCGGGCGCCGTGCTCACCACGGTGGCTGTCGTTGCCCTGAGCCGGGCCCGGCCCTTCGCGTGGGGGGTGTTCTTCCTCGTGGTTCGGTGGGCTTTGCTTGCCTATGCGGTCATCGCCGGCATGCTCATGTTCGTCTTCGTGAACGACGGCACGTCTGGCGCGACCCTGGCAGTGCTCGTCGCGACCTTGGTCGTGTTCGCGGTCGACGTGCCCACGGTGATGGCCTTCACCGTCGCTCGTTACCAGGGGGAAGGCCCTGCCGAGGGTGCAGGGGGCTGAGGCGGCTCCGGACAACCTGCACTTCGAAGACCTGCACACCACCCAAGGCCTAAAGGTCGGCGAATTCGGGAGGTACGGCGCAAGCCGAGGAGGCCCCCATCTGACTAAGAGGGGCCCGGCGAGGGGCCCGGCACGCCGGTCGGGTATTGTCGCTCAGACAGATGGTGGCAAGGTTGGCCACCTAGGGCTGGTCGCACCGACTTGCCCGTGGGTGACCCTGAGCATTGGGAGGGAAGCCCATGGAGGTGCTCGTTGCCTATGAGAGCCGTAGTGGCCGGACCCGCCGTGCCGCTGAGGCGGTAGCCTCGGCGGTGCGCGAACGGGGCTCAAACGCCACGGTCAAAGCCCTGGCCGAGACCACAGCACAGGACATCGAGAACCACGACGCGCTAGCCATCGGGACCTGGGTGGAGGGCTTTATCGTCGTGAAGGTCGGGCCGGCCAAGGCCGCTCTCGAGGCAGTCGGGCGGCTGCCGGCCATGGGAGGCAAGCGGGCCGCTGTGTTCTGCACCTACGCGGTAAACCCCAGTGGCACCCTCGCCACCTTGCGCCGGTCGCTCGAGGCCAAGGGTGCCACGGTCGTAGCCGAGAACGCGAGCCCGCGCTCACACCCCGAGCGGGGCGCCACGGAGCTGGCAGAGCGTCTTTGCGCGTCCCCTCGACCGACGTGAGCGTGCCAGCGCAGGCCAGCTGGCGGACGGCCCGAACGCAAAGAGGCGCTGTGGTCCGCATTTGCCCTGTACTAACGTAGGAACGCTGGTGGCCCAGGGGTGAGGCGAGATCGTACAACGGGGTTACCGCCACTTCTTGGCCGACTCACTGCTAGTGCCCTGACCGGACTGGAGCGCCTGGGTGGTACACCACCTGGGTAGCCCCTGGCAGCAATGATCTGGTCATGGCAGATCCCGTGATGGCGCCGGCGGTTTCCGCCTCGAGAGGTAGCCATTCCCACATCGTGCCAATACCCGCTGAACGCTCGAACACAGCCGCTTATCCTGGGTCTGGTCTTCGAGCAGACGACGGGCCGAGCAGCGAAGGTTTACTGCCTACGCCGCAGGGGTACCGTCGCGCAGGTCGACCACGGAGCGCACCCAGATGGAGCGTCGACCGGCTGGCCCTCGGTGGCCGGCGGTAGGGCATGGGCCTTATGCGCACTCGCGGCGGCCTTGCGTGCTGAGTTGGATGCTGAGTTGAACATTGTGTGAAGGTTGTGTGAGAGACAGCACTGTCCGTGTGTCTCGTGCCTGCCTCAGGGTAAAGGCGTACTAGCACGTTTTAGGTGCGCGGGCGGCCGCTTTGGGCCACCTGCAAAAAGAACCCGAGGAGGATTGCTGAATGCTTCGTAGACCCTCTGGAATTGGCACGAGCGTGGCGACACTAGCCCTCTTGTCAGGCCTGGGGGCCGTGAGCGCCACTTCGCCAGCCGCAGCTCAGAATGCTGTGACGACAGAGCAGTACACGGTCGGTAATGGCTCGGTGCTCAATGCGACCGCCATAGCCGACCCGGACGTCGCGGGTGACACGGCCAACTTCACGGTGGGCTTTACGACACCCACTGCGCTGGTTGGAGGCCAGGACACGATCACAATCGCATCGCCGTCAGGACCGACCTTCCCATCAAGCCAAAACGACTACTTCATCATCGACAACACGACTTCGGCGGGCACCCAGACTGCCTCGAGCGTGAGCCTGGCCAGCGGAGGCCACAGTGTCACGCTCAAGCTGTCGAAATCGGTCGCAGCTGACAGTTCGCTCTCCGTGAACGTGATCGGCGCGTCCAACCCGCCGAGCCCGGGGAGTTACAGCCTCGGCCTCTACACTTCCAAGAACACAACGCCGTCCACTACACCGGGCTTTTCGATCGTGGCGCCCGCCACGGCTCCTTCCTTTAGCCCAGTTGCCTCGCCGGCGTTGGTCGGAGGCTCTTCGACTTACACCCTCGGTGCTTTTAAAGCCGCTTCTGCGCTAGCGCCGGGGGACAAGATCGCGATCAGCTCATCAGCACGAGGGAGCATCGACGACAATGTCGGTTTCCCCACTTCAGCGGCCGATTACAAGGTGGAGGACCTCACTACGCACGCGTCGAGCGTGCCGCAAGCCGTGTCTGTCGCGCCTGTGGGTGGCGGCCGCACTGGGCAGACGGTGAGTATCGCGGTGGGCGCAGCGGTGGCTTCGGGAGACGAACTTTCCGTCGTAGTAGACGGAGTACGCAACCCGAACACGCCCCAGTCAGATCTGGTCAGCGCAGCCGCGCCCGATAAGGCGCCCGCCGCAACCGCCAGGTTCGTCATCGGCACGTCGGTGGCCAACCCCACGATAGCGATATCGGAGACGCGCTCTCGAGCCTCCGGCGTCGAGTACATAATCGGGCTCAGGCCGACGACTACCTTGCCGGCCGGGGGCAACGTGACCCTGGTGGCGCCTTCGGGGACCTCCTTTGCTAGCGCAGACGTCACGGTGGTCGACGCGTCCGACCCGTCCGCATCGGGAAATATCCCAGCCTCTTCAGTCCATGCCTCCGCAGCCTCGGGCTCGTCGAGTGACAACCAGCTCATGGTGACCGTGCCCAAGGCCTTAGCAGCCGGCGACAGCATTTTCATCGAGGTGACGGGGGTGACCAACCCGGGAGCGGGCGCTTACGGCGGCTCTGCGGCGGACTTCTTGGTGTCCACCAGCGCGGACACAGTGCCGGTGACCCTGCCGTCGTACACGATCGCGTCCCGTCCGGCGCCTCAGTCCGCGAGCATCGAGCTGAGCTCGGCCGTCCCGGGAGTTACGACGACGTACACGATCGGTGACCTGAAAGCGAGCAGCGACCTCGTGGCCGGGCACGACACGATCAAGCTCATGGCACCGGCCGGCACGGTCTTCCCGGTGGCCTTTGGCGACTACACGGTGGCGGACCTCACAAAGCCGAGCCTCTCTGCCCAACCGAGCTCCCTTGTCGGCGGCGGTAGCAACTCAGTCACCTTGACGCTCGGCTCAACCGTGCCGGCCGGCAACTACATAGACGTCGTCGCAACGGGCGTCAAGAACCCCCCACCCGGTAACTACCAGGCGACCCTCACGGGCAACATTGAGGCCTCAGTGGCCCCCCGCACTAGTGCGCCCGTGCCACCCGTTCCCAAACGCCTGAGCTTGCAGTCGACCACGACGACGGTGTCCTCATCGGCAAACCCCGCCCAGATCGGCCAACCGCTAACCTACACAGCGACAATCTCGCCGGCTGCGACGGGGGGCTCGGTCGTCTTCGTCCAGGGCGGGCAAGCGCTCGCGCGCTGCTCCGGCCAACCGGTCAGCTCGGGACATGCCTACTGCCGGGTCAGCTACTGGAAAGGCGGCAAGCACGCCGTGCGCGCCATCTACTCGGGAACCAGGGGCTTCAAGCGCTCCATGTCCAGGACGGCTTACCTTGAGGCCGTCGCTTTCCCGCCCATTGGCTACTGGCTTCTTACCAAAAACGGGACCGTCTACGGCCGGGGGGGCGCGTCAAGCTTCGGCAGCGCGTACTTCTCGCCAGCAGCTGGGAACGTTGTGGACATGGCCAGTACACCCAATGCCAAGGGCTACTGGGTAGTGACGTCGGGCGGCTACGTGAAAGCCTTTGGGGACGCGAAGTTCTACGGGGACCCTCCGGCGATCGGCGTGCACCCCCATGACATAACCGCCATTGCGCCGACCCTCGACGGGCACGGCTACTGGCTGATCGGCAAGGACGGTGGGATGTTCAGCTTCGGCGACGCCCGGTTCCACGGCTCGATACCCGGACTGCACCTGCACGTGCACGATGTCGTCGGCATGGTCGCGTCTGTCAACGGGAGCGGCTACCTGCTCGTCGGCGCTGACGGTGGCGTGTTCACCTTTGGCTCGGCGCACTTTTACGGGTCCCTACCCGGCATAGGCAAGCACGTCCACGACGTCCAGGCGATCCTGCCTTCTTCTACTGGCAAGGGCTACGTGCTGGTAGGGGCGGACGGTGGGGCCTTTATCTTCGGCCGGGGGGTGCACTTTTTGGGCTCGCTGCCGGGCGAAGGTATCCATGTCCACGACATAGTCGGGATCGCTCTCTCCCCCGACGACGGCGGCTACTTCATGGGAGCTAGCGCCGGGCAGGTCTACGGCTTCGGCAACGCCCACCCGTACTCGAAGCCGGCGGGCCTGTCCGCCCATCTGCCGGTTGTCGCGATCGCTAGCACCTGAGCCTGAGGGCCTTCGGGCTGCGGGCCGGCGCTTCCGGGAAGCGGTGTTCCTTCGTGGGCCACCGTCACCGGCCGGCGCCGGCCCCGCCGGCCCGGTCCCGGGTGGCGACGCCCACAGAGGCCGAGACACCCTCCGCCAGGGCGACGAACAGCCCGAACGCAAAGAGGCGCTGTGGTCCGTATTTGCCCTGGCGGGGGCTGTCCACGCGGATCCTGACGCGGTGTTACGCCGGGCACGGGAACCCGTCTTGTTGGGTACCGACATTGCCGGCTACCTCGAGCGAGCATTTGCGGAGCGGCTTCCCGGTTTGTGACGGCAAAATGGGCCTGGTGTGGGTGCCAAAGAGGCAAGAAACCAGGCCCCTTCATCCGGGCTCGGTGTTGTCACCAGCCGCC
>JAJYMM010000245.1 GCA_021787035.1 Actinomycetes bacterium | reverse complement strand
TGCGGGTGCGTCGCCGGCGTGCCGGCGGCTAGGCTGTGGCCGTACGGGGGTGTAGCTCAGCCCGGAAGAGCGCTACGTTCGCATCGTAGAAGTCGCCGGTTCAAATCCGGTCACCTCCACTCGCAAAATAGCTGGTCAGGCGGGGTAAATGGTCAGGAGGCCTGCACCCCACCTGAGCCCTGCACCACATCTGCACCACCAGAGTTGAGCCCTGCACCACGGGACTGGGACTGGGCGTCCTTCGCCGAGCGGAACATCTCATCCAGCTTTTCGGCCGCCGGGCGGTCGACGCGCTCGGGCAGCGACCCGTAGATGTCGGCGGTGGTGCGGGGTCGATGATGGTCTTAGACGCCGAACGCTCCTATGGCTCACTTGCCCACTGGCTGGACGCGTACCGGGACGCTTTTGACGGCCTTGCAGGAACGGCCCGAGGCGGGGCGGGTCCTCTAGCCAGGGGGCAAGCCCCTCGCCCGATCACGAACCTGCGAAGCCCGATCAGGACCCGTGACTGTGAAGGTGAACGCTCGGTGCGACTGCACAGCTTCGTGCGGCCAAATGTTCGCGCCCACCGCCGCGGCCCAATCGCTGACAACTAACGACCCGATCAGCGCCAATGCCGACCCGCTCAAGTAAGCTTTGGGAGCCTTCACTCAGACGTGATCAGATGGCATGATGGACGACGAACCGAACGAACCTAAGGAACCGACCGCCGTTCTCGTCCATCTGTCGGACTTGCACTTCAGCATCGAGGACCCCGGACTCGAGCAGCGACGAGCTTTAGTGCGCGACCGGGTTTGCGCCGACCTCGAAATTGCTCTTGCCTGAGGTGGGTCGCTGCGCAGACGCCGTACTCGTCACCGGCGATATCTCCTATGGAGGCAAGGCGGCCGAGTACCGCATGGCGAGCGACTGGTTCGAGCAGGTCATCGAGCCGATCACGAACGGATCGACTCGCCTGCTCGCCGTGCCCGGGAACCATGACGTCGACTGGGCGCGGGTGGGACCGACCCATCAAGCGCACCGCACTCACCTCGATGGCTGCCCTGACGAGGGCCTGGACGCGCTGCTGGACCGGTACCTAACCGAGGACGGCCAGTCGATCTTGTACCCACTCGACGCGTACAACGAGTTCGCCGCATCCCTCGACTGCCAGATCGCCGATCGGTTCTGCTGGGACGCGCCGCTGGACATCGGAGGTGGGTTCCACCTTGAGTTCCGTGGCGTCACGACAGTCGTCAACAGCTATAAGACGGACAGGCCGGGAGGGCTGGCCGTCCACGGCAACCAGCTGCTACACACGCCGAGCCCGGGTGCGGTACCGATCCTGCTGGCGCATCACGATCCGTACTTCTGGCGGCAGTACCACCGCATGGAGCGCGAGATCACAAACCGGATGTCAGTCGCGCTGTACGGGCATACTCACCAGCCCCGGCTGCGGAAGGTCGAACAGTGTGTCGAGATCACCGGCGGTGCGGTGCACCCCGAAGAGGGCAAGGATTGGATGCCCTGGTACAACGTGGTCCGCCTGTCGATCACGGATGTCGCTGAAACCACCGCTACGCTGCGAGTGCGGGTGTGGCGAAGGCGATTCAGCACCGACCACGACGGGTTCATCCCGGACGCCGCGAACGGGTTGTACGAGGACCGGTTCGTCACTGTTCCCTCCGCTCTCCAGTCGGCTGCTGCGCGTGCCGAGGATGCTCCAGACGACGAGGAGGTCCGCGTTGCCTTGACGACCCCAGAGGGCACTCCCCATCCTGTGCGCGAGGTCCAGCGCGCGCTTTACCGCCTCGGTGCTGGCGACCGCATCACGCTCCTGGCAGACATTGGTCTCGCGGTGGACGACCTCGCCCGGCTCCCCGCGCATCGCCTCATCCCACAAGCCGCCGCCGCGATCGTCGACGAGGGCAGGCTCGACGCGTTCCGAGCCGCCCTGGCGGCCCGCCACCGTGCGATATCAGGAGGTCCAGCGTGACTGACGACTACTTGCCAGACCTGCTCCGCGAGGTGGGCGAGGTTACGCCCGAGAGGGTGCAGGAGTTCGGGTCGGTCATCGACAACCTCGCAGGCACGGTCACGCGGGCGCAGGTCGCGCGCCTGGTCGAGATCGCGCACGGTCAGCCCGTTGACCGCGAGGACGACCAGTGGTTTTGGCGTCCGTTCCGCGAGGTTGACGGGTCGTTCCCGGCCACCGATGCGGTCCCTCTACACGGCCGGCTCGCGGACACTTGCCTGCGCGAGCGGCTCGACGACGGCGCGGCGGTGGACGCGATGCTGGTCCGCCTCGCTGACCTCGAGGGGTGGGAGCCGGTTACCAATTTGCTTCAGCCCGCTGCGCAGAAGGTGTTGGCGGTCGAGGTCGCGCTCCCTGACCCGCCGTCTCTGCCTCAGCGGCGCAGGGTGTGGGGGAATCCCGAGCAGGACAAACTAACCACGGAGATTGCCGATGGCGCCCTCAATGCCGCGGCGCTCACGACGCTCGCGCAAGTCATCGGAGCGAGCGTCGACGTGTCGATCAACGAGTTGTTGACGGGGGTCGAGCGGCTCGCCGCATGGTCGGTCGACACGCATCGTGTCCTCGACCGCGAACTTGCGGTGTCGGCCTGGCTGGTAACCGGACTGCGCTCGGACGGCACGGCGTGGACGGAGCTCGACGCGGCGACGGTTGCGGTCGACGCCGCATTTGAGTTGGCGACTCTGCTCCGCGCGGCGCCGCCCGAGTCGCGTCACGAACAGCTGCTTCGGCTCCTGCTTCGGGCCGCCGGCGCGGGCGACAGGTCCCTCGACGACACGAAGCCGGAATCCATCTCAAAGGTCGAAGCCTCACCTATCCCGTTGCGCCGGCTCACACCGCTCCGCACCTCTCTCGCCGAGAGCGGCGGTGCGCTCGGCGGGCTGTCGGCATCTGCGGCCGCGGTTCGTCTCCTGTGGGAGACCACGGCGACCACCGCCTGGGGCGCGGGGTGACGAGTACCGTTGAAGCTCCGACCGCGCCATCGGGTCACTGCGCCGAAGCTAAGTGCACTGCAGCAATCAACGGAGTCTGCGCCAAGGGGCGCGAAACGCCGCTCGACTGCGAGTTCTTTGAGCTGGATGCTGCTCCGGACGAGCAGCCGGCAGAGACGCCGAATCCCCTCATCTCGCTGCCCCATGGACGGGCGATCCGCGCCGGCGAACTAACCGCCGTACTGAGGCACGAACGGGCGACACGAGTGACGCCCCTCGGAGCCATTGAAGCCGGCAAGACAACGCTGTTCGCCGTGATGTTCGAGTTCCTAACCAACCGCCGCCTCGAGGGTTGGACCTTCGTGCGGTCCGTCACGACGCTTGGGTTCGCCGAGCGGTCGCACCACGCGTCGGCGCGCTCGAACCGTGTCTCGCCGACGACGCCACGCACGAGCGGCGCGACGGGTGATCAGTTTCTCCACCTGCGTGCTCGCCGACAGTCCGACGGTGCGCTCGCCTCGATCCTTTTCGCCGACGTCTCGGGTGAGCACGTCGAGTTCCTCACGACCACGGGCGCTCGCGAGCCCGCCCTGGTCGCGGCCCTCGCCAGCGCGGACCATGTGCCTATCCTCATTGACGGCCGCTTAGCGGCGGACCCACAAACTCGGCAGAACGCCATCCGCCACGCAGTTGACCTCGTACACATCCTTCCGGACCTGCCATTGCGACTAGATGCGCAGATCAGCGTCGTGCTCACTAAGCTCGACTGGTTCGCGGACCCCGACGACGCGACCGAAGTACTTGACCAGGTGGCCCAAACCGTCATCGACCACGTCGGCGGCACGCCGGCCAGCTTCGCTGTGGCAGCACGGCCGCGAAAGCGCGCCGTTCTCGAGCCCGGCCACGGCGTCGCGACCCTCTTCAACCACCTAGTCAGCTTCGCGGTGTCGCCCCGCGACGTGGTGTTCTCGACTGCAGACGGGAGTGCACCGTCGGCGCAGACCCTGCGGCGGCTATGGGATGCGCGCCGGTGAGCGGTACGCGGCTTTGTCTCGTCGGTTTGCCGGGCGCCGGGAAGACAACGTTCCTGGCTGCGTTCTGGGCTGCGGTCCGCGATTCGTCGGAGGTTGGCAGCTACAAGATCACGCGGTGGCCCAAGGACGCGCGCTACCTGCAGAAGATCGCCGACGAGTGGTTTGAGGGGAAGGTCGTCGAACGAAACCCCAGTTCCTCGATGGAGCCGATCGAACTCGATGTCCAGTCCACAGCCGGAACAGCGTTTTCCCTCCGCGTACCTGATCTGTCGGGAGAGGCGTTTAGGGATGCTGCCGCGGACCGTCAGATCGACCCGCGGGTCGCCGCGCTGGTTGCCGAGTGCGAGCTTGTGCTCTTCTTCCTGAGCGCTGCGACGGCGACCGTGCCCATCTCGCTCGCCGATCTGGCGATAGATGACGAGGAGGAGGCGGAACCAGACGAGGAGGTCGCCGACTTCGACCCCGACGAGCTGGAGACCGATGTGCTCAACGGCGAGTTGCTTCAGCTGCTGCCTGCGTTGACGCCGACGCCCGAAGCCCCACCGCCTATGGCCGTGATCGTGTCCGCCTGGGACACGGTCGACAGAGTTGGACTCACCCCGACCGAGTGGCTCGACAAGGAGCAGCCGATGTTCGGACAGCTCCTGTCCGAGTATCGGCGGAACGCCCCTGTAGCGGTCATCGGTATCTCGGCTCAAGGCGCCGACTACGACAAGGACCCGACCGTCGCCCGCAAGCCGCCCGCGGAGCGACCGCTCGTCGTCACCGACCACACGCGTTCCACCGACATCACAGCACCACTGGCCTGGTTCGACGACCAGTTGCGCGACGGCCATGGCGGGTGAGGAACGCGTGGTACACCAGCTGGTTCACGGGTACGCGCGCGGACACCGGCTGCTGGCGTCGTCCATTCCACTGGTTGAGAGTGTCGCGTCAGTCATCAACCGAGCGAGCGATGCGGCACCGAACTTCCGACCATCCCACGGTCCCTACCTAACGGGTTACGGGCTCCCTGACGGGAGCTGGGCCCTCGCTCGGACATGGCCCGCTCTGGACGCCGATCGGCCCAACACGGTCCGCACGCACACAATCGTCGTGCCGCCGCAACTCGTGGGGCGGGTAAGCGCCGCCGCTATCGCGGCTCGACTGCGGGAGCCGGTGGACGACGGGACTCTTGAATCGTTCCGCGCTCCCATCCCAGTCGACGCCCTGCAACACACGAGGGGAATAACGACCTCGGCCGCGGCGGAAGTAGGAGTCGCCATCTACCACCGCGACGCCGTCACGGTTGCCGGCCTCCCGTCAGATGAACGTGACTCGCTGGTGCTCGCGCTCTGGGATCAGCAGTGGATGCCCCTGCGCCGCGGTTTCAACTTCTGCACAGCTCCCGACGCCTCATTGTTTGAGGAGCGGACCCGGGTACTGACCTTCTCCACTCGTCAATTGGTGGCGGCGGAGCAGCCCGACGACACGCCACTGATCGTGACCCTAGACCTGTGCCAGCGGACGCCATTCCGCGAATGGCTCCACTTCGTCGGCTCGGGAGAGCGTGACTACACCCTCGTGACGACCTTCGCTGAGATCTACACACTCATCGAGACAAACAACACCAGCGACCCAACGGAGGCCATCGACCGTGTCGAAACCATGCTTGCAGCGACGGGCTCAGACCAAGGTGAGCTTCGGCGCCTCAAACGACGCCTTCTCTCCTTCCGCGACGAGCGGCCACGGTGGAGCATCGACCCGGTCACGCTGCTCGAAGCGATCGCGCATCGCCCGTTGGGTACCATGACGACAGCCGAGGACGCGTCGCTCGAACAATGGGTCGCGTACGCGTGGCAGACCGACCCGGTCCGCACTGCCGCGATTATGAGCGAGTCTGGCTCGCGGCCCAAACCCGGCGAGCCGAACGCTCAGCTGGCGAAACACGGCATCGCGGCCGCGTTCGACGGTGCGATCAAGCGGCTCGTCACGCCGGCCACGCTCGGAACCGCTGCTGACGTCGCCCCCGTGCAGGTCGTCAGGATCATGATCGACCGAGGTGACCCGGCGTTGTGGCACGCGTGGTCGCAGTTGCCAAAGCCCACGCGTAGGCGAACGCTTCACGAACCAGTCCGCGGCGAGAGCTCGACCTGGCGACGGCCGGCCGTCGAAGGCGCGCGCGGCGAGCCGGAGGCGCTGCGCGACCTCCTGGACGCCTGTCCCGAGGCGGTCGACGACCTTATCGAGGAAGTCGCATCACAGCCCAGTCCGAGAGACGCCGATCTGTACCCCCTACCGCGCGTCCCGGCGCGCCGGCTGCGACAACACATCGAAGAGGCTGCAGACCCAGCCCATGTTCGAGCGGTGAGCTACCTCGCGTCCCCGTCCGACCTACCGAAGGTCGCATATTGGCAAGCTTGGGAACGCGCCGTTGCTGCCCAGGGCGACGAAGTTGTCGCCGCAGTCGCTTATCTGCTCGGACGCCGAGCGAGCGACGAGCGGGGAGTTCACCTCGCCGCAGCCGCGTTCGCGCTGCTGAACTCGGTACTTGCGACGACAACGGGCACTCATGCGTGGGCGCGACTCAATGACGAGATCGGTGGTGATCGAGGCACCTGGGACCGTTGTCAGCGACTGACGGACGACTTTGCGAAGGCAGTCGGCAACCTCAGCGACTCCAACGCATCTCGGGTGATCAGCGTCGTCCACCGCACAAACACCCGCGCCGCTCTCGCACTGACCGACCGTCTGACCAATAAACCGTCCGACAGCCTGTGGAAGGTCGTATCCGAGCTGTTCGGCTGGTAGGCGGCCCCTGCGCGCCAGCAGCTTGACATAGCACCCACTCAAGGAGTTGTATCCGCGGCAAAAAAGGCCTGAATTCGGCTTGTCGGCCGGTGCCGAGCGAATCTTGCAGGAGCCGCTCGAATTACGCGAGATAATGTTACCCCGCGTGCGGTTTGGATGGTCACCAGGGGGCATCGTCCCAAAGCAAGATCTGGCCGTCTGCTTGCGTGCTTTCCCCCGAACGCTGCTCGCTACGCTCGGCCTGATGTGGCTCCGGCGACTTCCGCATCGTAGAAGTCGCCGGTTCGAATCCGGTCACCTCCACTCGCAAAATAGCTGGTCAGGCGGGATATAGCGTCAGGAGCCTCCTCCCCTCCTGACTCTCGCACCACATCTGCACCACGGGAGCCCTAGGCACTACGAAACCGACGCGGCTTCGTCGGGCGGTACGACCAGTGGCAGCAGTGTCATTAGGACGGCGGCGTTCGCCTGATAACCCTCTGGGCCGAGCTGGAGGAGCTTGCTTGCCACCAGCTCATTGAGATCACGAGTAAGCGTTTTCGGCGTGCACGTCGCATAAGCCTCAGCAAGGTCTGGGGTCAAGCGCGAGATCTTCTGCTTGGGCACGGGCTGGCTGAACAATAGGCTTTCCGCTATCAGCCGTCGACGGTGTCGCATGCCTTGGTCGCGACCGGTTACCTGGTTGTTGACGAACTCCTTCCACGTGAGGTCGAACTGCCGACGATAGAGCTCATCGAGTTGCTCCTCTAGGCCAGCGACGAAGCCCTCGACGCAGTAGGTGAGGAACTGGCTGACGTCGCCGCCCGAGTCGCTCGCGTACTGCAGCTGACGGTAGTACTCGTCGCGCGTCCGATTGCAGTGGTTGGCGATCAGGTGCGCGGCACTCGTCGGGACCCCGGAAGTGATCAGCACCAGGAACTCGCACAGCCGGGCAGTGCGACCGTTGCCGTCACCAAAAGGGTGGATCCAGGCAAGGTACAGGTGCGCAAGCGATGCTCCAATAATCGCCGTTGGGATCCGTTGGTCGCCGTCGCCGCGAAACTGAGGACCGTTCAGCCATTCACAAAGTTGCTCGGTCAGGCGAGGACAGTCCTCCCAGTCAGGAGCGCGGTATGGGCCCACCACCACCGATGCCTGGCGGTACTTACCGGGCTCAACGTGTTCAGGGAGGTTCTTAAGCCCCTCAAGGACACGTCGGTTGAAGTCCGTCACCAGTTCCGGCGACAAACGAGGGCGGCGACCGGCCCGTAGCTCCGCTAGCACCCAGTTGTAGGCGCCCAGGACGTTCTGGACCTCCTGTTCTTGGTAGCTGACTTCTGCTCCGCTCGGTTGTCGTTCGACGATGGCGAGAACTTCCTCCTCGCTGAGGATGTTCCCTTCGATGGCCGTGGTCGCGTGGACACCTCTCGCCAGGGTCACCTGGTGGAGGCGTTGGGCGTAGTCGTGCGGCACGGGGACTCGGGATAGGTGCAGGCACTTTGATCGTGCTTCACCTAGGCGCATCCAGAACCTGGGTGGCATACGCTGCAGATCGACCTCGAACGTGATCCAGTTGTGGTCCACCTCATGATCATACTGTTGTCCACATAGATGTCCACAGGATTTAGCGCGTGATCAGGGTCTTTATAAACAACAGACCTGTAACTTGTCCACGTACCTGTCCACAGTTTCGTCCACGAGTGAACCTCTTGGAGCCTCGGGCACCAACCTCACGCTCTGCGCCCGCAAAGGTTCGTGGTGATCGCTTGTCGGAACAGCGCCTGGTCCTCACCGGGGACTACACGACATCCGCACCACGGGACTCAGGCTTTCCACCGTGGGCTTGGCTGTCCAAGGCTGAGCGGAACATCTCGTCCAGCTTCTCGGCAACCGGCCGGTCCACCCGCTCCGGCAACGACCCGTAGATGTCGGCGGTCGTGCGGATCGAAGAGTGGCCCAGCCGCTTCTGGATGACCTCCAGTGGGACACCGAGCTCTCGGAGCATGTGGCCCGCCGAGTGGCGGAGGCGATGGAAGCTGAGTCCCTCCTGGCCCGCTCGGCGCAGGGCGGGGTCGTAAACCCGGTTACGGAAGTTGGTGGCCCGTACCGGCCCGCCGCCGGGCGCCTGAAACACGAGGTCCTCGGGGTTGGTCCTGCCCGTCCGGGCGAGGTGAGCCGCCAGCTCGTCCAGGACGCGGATGGGCACGGAAATGGTGCGGCGCGATGAGAGCGTCTTACCCGTGCCCTCCACGAAGTTGCCCTCGACCTCGTTGAGCGTCGATCTCACGGCGAGGCTGCGGCGCAAGAAGTCGATGGCGCCCACCCGGAGCCCGAAGACCTCGCCCTGGCGGAGCCCGATCGCGCCCAGGAGTACAGCTGCTCGGTACTCCACCGGTATGGCGGCCACCAGTTCCTCCACCTCTTCCGCCGAGACGACGGGGCGGCGCTGGCGAACCATCTCCGGAAGGCGGATGCCCCGGCACGGCGAGCGGTCGATCAGGTCGGCCGCCACGGCCCAGCTGAAGACCGCACGGAGCACTCCGTAGTCGGTGCGGATGGTCTTGGGGCCGAGGCCTCGCTCGAGCATTCTGTCGATCACCTCCTGCACCTGCTGCGGCTGGATGTGGTTAACAGGCAGATCGCCGAGCACGGGGTCGAGGTGCGTGCGGATAACTGTTGCGTCACGCGCGTACGTGGTCGCACGTTTGGCCGGGTTGCTCGCCAGCCATTCGGCGGCGACGCGGGAGAACTTGGCCCGGGAGCGGCCCGGGTCCCGCCAGGTGCCCCGGGCGATGCTGGCCTCGACGTTGGCCAGGAAGGCTTTGGCGTCGGCCTTGGCGTCGAAGGTCTTGGTCCGTTGTCCCCCCAGAGGGTCACGGAAGCGCGCCTCCCAGCGGTTGGTCCTCGGTGCTCGCCGGATTGAGCCCATCGGGCCTCCTTCTTCATCGGCCCACCGCTTGAGCGGGCGACCAAGAGCAAGGGGCCGGCCCGCGATAGGCGGGGCCGGCGAACGCCTTGAGAACAGTAGCGCCGAGGTGCGACAGCCTGGCGCTATACGGAACGGGGGTCTACGACGCGGTGCGAGTCCAACCAGGCCGTCACCTCGGTTGGGTCGAAGCGGATGAACCTGCCGACACGCAAGAACGGCACTCTCCTCTCGGCGACTAGCCGACGGACATGACGGCGTGTCACCCCAAGCCTCTCGGCCAGCTGGTCCATGGTCAGCAACTGAGGTAGGTCTGCAGGATTAGGCATCGGCTCCTCCTCGTAGTGGTTCCTACCTGTAAGGGCCGAGGTGGCGATTTTTCCCGGCTCACCTGTCACCGCTCACCCGTCCGGGCAATTGACCCCTCTGGCCTCTTTCCACGACCGGTCCTCTGTCACCAGCCCGCTCCAGGCGCCACGGCCACTCCCCGCTGCCGCTGACAATGCGTCTGCTCAGTTCTCCTAAAATTCTTGCTGCCCGTTCGTTACCGTTATTGACCGTAACTGCCCGAACCACAAACTGCCTCTTCACAACGGCTTCTGGCCCTGATAAAAGACAAATACCGGTGGAACACGGTTGCAAGCCCGGGGCTTGCCTCAAATAACGGCGGCTGTTTTGGCGATCGGGGTGAACGGTGGGCTGGATGCGCATGATGGGAGCAGACTCGGTGGAGTACCACCGCGCCACGGTGATCGAACGGAGCGACGACTACCCCGGTATGGCGATGGAGTACTACGCCTCGCGGGGTGAGACGCCCTTGGTTTGGGGCGGCTCGGGCGCGGCAGGGCTGGGCCTGGAAGGGGTCGTGACGGTGGGTGCCTACGAGGCTGTCTTCGGCCCGGGAGGGGCGAGGTGCCCTCGCACTGGCGAGCGGCTCGTGCGGGCACGCCCGCCTGGCATGGAGATAGTCGTCTCCGCCCACAAGAGCGTCGCAGAGCTCGGTGTTATCGGCAGGGCAGAGGACATGCACAGGGTCATGGACGCCGAGAGGGACGCCACGCTCGCCTACCTCGACAGGGTGACCCGGGAGACGGGTGGCCGGCGTGGGGAGGCAGCCGTCCCTGCCCCGACAGGAGGGCTCGTCTACGCCCACACCCGCCACGCCACCTCCCGGGCAGGCGACCCATGCCCCCACGACCACGTCCTGCTGGCCAACGTCCTCCAGATGAAGGACGAGCAGGGCGGCTGGAAAGCCGCCGACACCGCTCTGTGGCGTGAGCACCTCCACGCCGCCACCATGGTCGGCCGCCTGGCGGCCGCCAGCGTCGCTGTCGAGCTGGGCTACGGGGTCGAGCCGGACCCGGGCCCGTCGGGACGGCTCGGGCACTGGAGGATCACCGGCGTGGCGGACGAGGTCATGGAGGTCCACTCCAAGCGCGCTGCCGAGATCGAGGCCGAGTGCAAGCGCCGCGGCGACACCTCGTACCGTGCCCGGGGCGTCGCCGCCCGCAGGACCCGCAAGGCAAAGACCCACGAAGCCGTCGGGCCGCTCATGGACCGTTGGCAGGCAGAGCTTGCTTCCATCGGTTGGCCGGTCAAGCGCCTCGCCGGAGCAATCGACGCGGCGGCCATTTCGGCGGCCAGGCCTGCGCGTCTGTCGGTCAAGGACGCCCGTCGCTTTGTCGCCGGGGCCCTCGCTCCTGACGGCGAGCTGGCCCGGCGCAAGGTGTTCTCCCGCCGCCACCTGGTCGTGGAGCTGGTTCCTCACCTCTACGGCCAGGACCCAAGGTTCCTCCAGCCCCTGGTCGAGCGCGCGCTCGCCGACCCCGAAGCAGTGCCGGTGATCGGTGTGGCCGGCGCCAGGGAGCGCGTCTACTCGCTAGCCGCCGTGCTTGCCCACGAACAGGCAATCGCCGAGGGCCTCGGCCGCCAGCTGTCACGCACGGAGGCGCCGGCTGTCGAGGCCAGCGTCGTTGCGGGCGCGATCGCCAGGGCAGAGGAGCAGCTGGGAGGGCCGCTCAGCGAGGGCCAGCGTGCTGCCGCAGAGGCGATCTGCACGTCCGCCAGAGGCGCTGAGCTGGTCGTGGGGTGGCCGGGTCGGGCAAGACCACGATGCTGCGGGTGGTAGCGGACGCCTTCGAGCGCGCCGGCTGTCACGTCATCGGCACGGCGACGTCCGGCCAAGCCGCACGTACCTTGGGCAAAGAGGCAGGGATCGCCGGGTCGCGGACGCTCGCGAGCCTGGTCTGGTGGCTCGACCGCCGCCAGCTCGACCTGAGCGAGCGCAGCGTGGTCGTACTGGACGAGGCAGGGATGACCGACGACGCCGACCTGCTCCGCCTAGCCGCCCACGTCGAAGCCGCCGGGGCCAAGCTCGTGCTCCTGGGCGACGACCGCCAGCTCGGGCCGGTCGGGCCGGGCGGCGCGCTTGGCGCCCTCGTCGCCCGCCACCCCGGCACCCTCCATGCCCTGGTCGAAAACCGCCGCCAGGTGAACCCCGAGGAACGCGACGCGCTCTCCGACCTGCGCTCCGGCGCAGTGGGCAAGGCCGTCGGCTGGTACACGCAGGAAGAGCGAGCCCACGCCGTCTCGGACAGAGACGGGGCCCTGCGCTCCGCCGTGGACGCATGGGCCACCGATGTGGCTGCCGGCCACGAGACGGGCCTCTACGCCTGGCGGCGTGCGAACGTCGCCGAGCTGAACGCGCTCGCGCGGCGCTGGATGGCCGACAACGGCCGGCTCAGCGGTCCCGAGCTCACGCTACCCGACGGCGCGAGCTACCGGGCCGGCGACCAGGTGCTCGCCCTTGCCCCGATCCCGGGTAACGCCCTCGTCACGTCGCAGCGGGCCGTCGTCGAGGCCGTCGATGTCGCTCGAGGCACCCTCACGCTCCGCGCTGCCGACGGAGGGCAGGTCATCCTCGGTGCTGGGCAGGCCGGCGCCGACCGGCTCGGGTACGCCTACGCCACGACCGTCCACCGCTCCCAGGGCGCCACGACGGGCCGGGCCCACCTGTTCGCGGACGGCGGCGGCCGGGAGCTGGCGTACGTGGCAATGAGCAGGGCCCGGGAGGGCACGCACGTCTGGGTGGTCGCCGACGAGCCGGGGCAGGCCCGGGAAGACCTGGCGCGCGACTGGTCAAGCGAGCGTCGCCCAATCTGGGCGATCGGTACGGGACTGCCCGAGGTGGCTGGGCTGGACCGGGTGGCCCTGGCCGCCCTGCCCGTCGCAGAGAGGGTGCGGGCCGCCGCTGTCAGCGGGGCACGGGCGCGCATGGCTGCTGACGCGTTGCGGTCCGTGTTGCCCCTGGGCCCTGGTCCCAGGCTCGGACAAGCCAAGGCCACGCTGGCGCGGCTCCACTGCGAACGCACCGACCTGGAGTCCGGCACAGGCGCGCATGCGCTGACGGAAGCCGGACTGGCCGCCGCGGGCCTCCGGGTTGCCCTGGCTGCGCTGCAACTAGCCGAGCAAGCCGCCCAGGGCTCCGGCAGGTGGAGAGACCGCCACGCCGCCAGGCGCAGCCTGCCGAGGTTGGCCGTACCGGCTCACCCGAAACCCGATGTACCTGAGCGAGGAGATGACGCTGATCGGATGGGCTCTCTACTTTGGAAGCCCCAGTTTGTCGGCGTGGGTCGCTGCTATGGCTGCCGCGATGCGCTTTGCCGTGGGACGCGAGGAGAAGACATTAGAAGACCGCTTCGGCGAGGCCTGGAAGGAGTACGCCGCCGCCGTGCCCCGGTGGCTATGACCAGGACAGTGAGCCCGTAAAACCTAACGCCGAGGCTACGGGGCCTCTTCCCCAAGGGCGACAACAGAGACGGTCCGAGCACCGAATATCCGTTATTGGGCGGCATTTTCTCGGGATTCCTGAGCTCTCTACGAACGCCGCGGAACGCCAGTTATTTGCTGGCAACTCCCCCGTATCGGTCCGGCGGTGCGAGAGCGCCAGGCCGCAGTCCACAGAGACAAGAGGCCCAGCTTTGCGGCGGGGCCTTTCTCTCACCGGAGCTCCCGGCTTGCCGGGGCGCGCCTGCTTCGAGCGCCACTACCCACAAGCTGAAGTTCAATGTATAGCTCTTCATTCTGTAGATGTCGGCGCCGTTCCCCAACCCGTTGCCCACGCTCTGGTCCTGCGCTACTACGGCCGCCATCCTTACGCCGTCGAATGGTGCCACGACGGCGATGTCCCCTATGTACCCGCCGGAGAAGCCCGCAATGCCGGCCCGCACTTGACCGGTCGGCCCCTCCGTGGCCGATGGTGGGCGTGCGGTCAGGGACTGGCATCCTATTGGCGGCGGCGGTGGTGATGTCTAGGCCTCTGGCGAACGACGCCGTCCTGCCGTAGGCGTCGCCGTCCGAGGACCGGACGGGACCGAATAGCGGGCTTCAGGGGTCGGCGGATTAGCCGTCGACCACCTGGCGCACCTCGATCGGTTGCTGAGTAGGGGCCCCGCCCGGCCCCGGCACGGCTGACAACCGGCCAGCGATCTCAATGGCGCGCTCGAGCGACTGGACGTCGACCATCTCGTAACCGGCCAGCACCTCCTTGGTCTCGGCGAACGGCCCGTCGGTTACCAGCAGTGCACCCCGGCCGTCGGAACGGACGACCTTCGCCGCTTCGGGCGGTCCCAGTATGTGACGTTCGACCAGTTCCCCAGAGGCGGTGAGCTCCTGGTTGAGGGCATCGTAGTAAGCCAGGTGGGCCTTGATATCCGTAGGGCCCCAACTCGGCATGGGGGTCTCCGGCAAGCCCCCGTCGTAGTTGACCAACAACAAGAACTTCGGCATCGACTCCTCCTTACCCGGCACCAGCTTGGCACCGTTATCTCTTAGAAGCGGGGGTCAACTTCAGTCAGGCGCGCCGCGAGGAAGCGGCGCTCGGGCTCGGTAGCCACCAGTGCCAAGGCCTCGCGGTAAGCGGCGGCCGCCTCGGGGAGGCGTCCCAGTCGTCTGAGCATGTCGGCCCTGGCGGCTGGCAGTAAGTAGTAACCGTCCAAGGCGCCGGTGCTCGCCAGCTCGTCCATGAGCGCCAGGCCCTGTGCGGGTCCGTCCGCCATCGCCACCGCCACTGCCCGGTTGAGCTCGACGACTGGCGAGGCGGCCATGTCGGCCAATTGGCGGTAGAGCCGGGCAATGCTCCGCCAGTCGGTCGCCTCCGCCGTTGGGGCCGAGGCGTGGCAGCCGGCGATGGCCGCCTGGAGCTGGTAGGGGCCGACATCGCCCAGCTTGCGAGCCTCGGCCAGGTAGCGGTTCGCCTCCTCGACCGCCGCCCTGTCCCACAGGGACCTGTCCTGGTCCTCCAGCCTCACAAGGTCTCCTTTGGCGTCGACGCGAGCCGCCTGGCGCGCCCGGTGGAAGAGCATGAGCGCCAGGAGGCCCTTCGCCTCGGCCAGGCCGGGCATCAGCCCGACCAGCACGGTCGCCAGCCGCACGGCCTGGTCGCAGAGGTCCCGGCGGACAAGGCCCTCCCCGGCGGAGGCCGAGTACCCTTCGTTGAAGAGCAGGTACAGCACAGCCAGCACCCCGGCCGCCCTTTCGGCGAGGGCAGCTGCGGGTGGCACCCGGTACGGGATGCCAGCACTTTGGATCTTGTGCTTGGCCCGCACCAGGCGCTTGGCCATGGTGGCTTCGGGCACGAGGAACGCCCGGGCGATCTCCGCCGTGGTAAGGCCGGCCAGGGCCCGCAAGGTGAGGGCCACCCGGGCTTCCATGGCCAGCGCCGGGTGGCAACAGGTGAAGATCAGCCGGAGCCGCTCGTCGGGGACACCGCTCTCGTCGGGCGGTGCCCCCTCACCGGCGCCCCCGTCACCCGTCTCAGTCATTGCCGTCGAGGCCACCGCCTTCAGCTTCGCCTGGTAGGTGGCGGCGCGCCGGAGGCGGTCGATAGCCCGGTTGCGGGCCACCGTGAACAGCCAGGCCCCTGGCCGAGCTGGTGCACCTTCGGCCGGCCAACGCTGGGACGCCAGGGCGAAGGCCTCCTGGGCGCAGTCCTCGGCCAGGTCCCAGTCCCCGAACTGGTGGATCAGGGCGGCGACGATTCGGCCCCACTCGTCCCGGAAGGCACCTGCCAGCGCCGGCTCGCTCAGTCCTCCTGAAAGGGCCAAAAGGGCCGCACCTCCAAGATGCCGTGCCTGGCCATCGGGTGCTTTTGGGCTACCTCTATCGCCTCGTCCAAGTCGGCGCAGTCGAGGATGTCGAAGCCGGCTACCTGCTCCTTCGTTTCGGCGAAGGGGCCGTCCGTAACCAGCGCGTGGCCGTCCCGCACGCGTACGCTGCGGGCCAGGGCCGGCTCAGCGAGCTGGCTGCCGAAGCGGCGGGTACCGCGGCCGTCCATTTCCTCTACCCAGGGCTCGACAGGGGCTACCGGCTCGAGCTCGTCCGGGTCGACGGAGGGGTCGGTGCAGACGAGCATCATGTAGCGTCGCTTGCCTGGTGCTGGCTCGGGGAGGCCCGCTGAGGGCTGGTCGTTGTAGAGCTGTCGGACTTCGATGGCACCGATCTGGGCGGTCGGGTGCCTGCTCGCCCACTCCACGGCCTCTTCCAGGTCCGAGCACTCGAGCAGGTCGTAGCCCGCCACCTGTTCCTTGGTCTCGGCGAACGGCCCGTCGGTAACGACCAGTTCGCCTCGGCGGACCTTCACCGTCGTGGCGTCGCTCTCCGGGCCGAGGCGGCTCCCGTGCAGGTTCGCTCCCCGGCTGATCGTCTGGTCGACCCAGGAGGCGAGAGAGGCCTTGGCGGCTTCGTCCCACGGCTTGGCCGCCGCCAGCTCGCCATCGACCACGTGGACCAGCAAGTACTGCACCGGCGCCACCCCCTCAGTGCCCAACCAGGGCGGCCGCGGCCGCACTGGCCTCTTTCCTTGTACGGTTCACCCTGCCTAGAGCTTTCAGGGCGCCAAGCCCACGGTCCAGGCTAAGCGCTAGGGCACCGCGGAGGTCAGCCAGAGCAGCGGCCAGCTCACCTATACGTTGGTCGGCGGCCCTTTGCTCAGCGGTAGTCAGGCCATGCTCGAGCCGGTAGATGTAGTACTGGTTCATTTCGTCGTCTCCTTGTCGATCAGGCGGGCCGCTTTCGGCTCATCACTGAGGACGACGAACGGGATCTGCGAGATGGACAGGGCCTCGCGGTTTTCTTCAGGAGGCCCCCTTGCCCGAGGGGTGACCCTCGGTCCGCGTTACGGGGCGAGGTGGTGAGCGGTCGCCCCGTCTAGGCCCGGTCCTGGCTGTCCCGGGCCAGCGCACGACGATGTGTGCCTGGTCCCTCGCCGCCGCGACGATCCTCAAAGGGGGGTTCTGGAGCCACTCTCAGGTTCCCGACGGCCCGCACGTAATGCCCATCCGCGGTTACCGCGGGCACGCCCTGCGAGGGGCAACCGAGCGCCGATCGACGGTTTAGCGCTCGGTTCTCGGGTGCAGACAGCGCGCCAGAATTAGCGGCCAGCGATCACCCCCGGCATGCCAGGTCGCTGTCCGCGAGGCTGTAGGCGCGCACTGATGAGCCGCTCGACAAGCCCGAGACCAGCCACCAAAGCGAGCTCCCGATGACGGCGTACGAACTGGGGATCGCGAACGTGCCTTTCGGCTGGGCCGGCACCGCGCCAACAGTGCACCAGTGGTTCGCGGCGGGCTCCAGCAAGTCCCATGGTTGGGTCGAGGTGCTCACGATGGCACCGTCGGGGAGCGCGAACAGCGACTCTTGTGCGCCCGGGACCTGGCCCGGCAGGGCTGGCAGCGAAACCTGTTGCCACCTGCGGCCGCCGTCGGTGGCCAGCAGCGCCGGGTAGAGCCCCGATGCGTTGATCGCGTCGTCGACGGCCAGCACCAGTGCGCTGCCGGGGGACAGGGCCACTATCGTGGCCGACCAGCACGTCTCGGCAAACCCGAGGTCCCCTGGAGGCGAGGCCCAGTGCCCCCCGTCGTCGCTGGAGAGGACCACTTGGGTGATGCTCATGTCCATCCCGCAATCGGGCACCGTGGTCGCGCCCCAGGTAACGCACGGGCCGGCCACGGGACAAGCGAACGGGCTCGCCGCCCAAGACCCGGTCGCGCTCGAGTACTGCTCGATCTCGGGCGCGTCCACCTTGCCTGGGGCTCGGGCCGGGCGGGCGAAGACCGCGTCGACGGCGCCCGCGGGGCCGTAACGGAAGCCTCCGAACGCAGACGGGCTCAGCCCTGGGGGAGCGGGCACCAACGACCAGCTGCGACCAGTGTCCGTGCTGTAGAGGGCGACGTTGTCGACCGGGGGCGCCCCCAACTCGGGGCCATAGGCATAGCCGACGAAGACCGCGCCCCCCTCGACCGCCACTGTGGCGCAGCCTGGTCGGAACTGCTGTCTGGCGATGCTCGGCAATGCCCTGTCGGCAAGCAGGACGGCCGTCGCCGCCTTGGTGGGCACTTCGGTCGTGCCCCCGGGGCCCTCCAGCTCGACAGAACCGTTCGCGCACCACGCGACCAGCGAGGGGTCGGCGGGGTTGGACGAGATGGGCTGCTCCTCGCCAGCGACCTGGCCGAGCGGCTTTAGCCGCCCGAGGTTCGCCCAGGTGGGCGCGGGCGCCACGCGCAGCGCCGCGTCGCCGGCGCTCACCTCCACCGTGAGGCTTCCCTGCGCGCGGTTGCTGAAACGCACCGCCGCGCTTAGGTTGCCACCCCGTTCGCCTTCGACGAAACCGCCGATCAACTGCTCTCCCTGGGTACTGGTGGCCGTGAGCGGGGCGTAGCCGGTTAGCCGGACGACGCCGCCGGGGCTCGCCACCGCTGGCGACACTCCGAGGCGGGCGCACCCCGGGACGCTCCGGCACGTGTAGGCGGCAGCCGAGCGCAGGTGGACCACGGCCTCGCCTTCTGCGCGCCCGAGCCCGCAGGCTCTGGTCAGCTCGACACATTGCACGCCGATGACGTAGTCGCCGGGGACGGGCGAGCTCACTCTGTCAGGGGCGGTCTCCGCCCACGGTGCAGCCGGAGCGGTGATGCTGGCACGGAACGTGCCGGCCGATAGCCATTGTGCGGGAACGCTGTAGTGGAGCCCGCCCGGGCAGCCACCCCAGCAGAAGGATACAAGCGGGCTCTCATTGACCCGCTGTGGGCGCCGCAGGGTGCCCGTCAGGGTCACGCGCTGGGGCCTGGCGTGACGGATCGGGGGGTTGCGCTAAGCAGGACCGCTGGGCTGGCACCGCCGCTAGCCGCTGGAAGGGTCGTGGGCGTCGTCTTGCCGAGGAGCTGGGAAAGGTAGCCGGTCCACGCAAGGTGATAGGTCCCGCCCGGCACGTCAGGGACCCTGACGCAGACAACGACCCTGCCGTCGGGGTACTGGCCGCCCGGGGACGGGGAGGTCTGTCCTGGGCAGCTTGTCGCTTGCCAATCGAGGCTGTCCGAGGCCCCCGTGGGCGGGCGGTCCGACTGAGCCTTCGCGTTGCCGGCCGTCGGCAAGAGCCAGAGCAAGACGCTTGCGGCAGCAGCGACCAGCCCCGTAGTCCTTCGTCGGAGCGTCCGCATGGCCACGGCTTAGAATCTCGCTCCTACTTGGTGGAGGTTCCCTCCGACTATGGGCCACGACTGGGGTCCTGCCGTCCCCATGCGGCCAAGCCTTGCAAACCTCGGCGCGCCTGCTGCGTCGGCTGCCACGCGGCATGGCTCCCACCTATGGGCCATGCGTCCTCGCAACACAGGGTGGGCCCAGAAACCCTCGTATGTGCGGCCAATCAAACTCCTTTTCCAGCAAGGGAAAACGGCAGTACGACGGTGTTGCGCCGGCCCGGCCCGGTTGATCGCAAGGCAGGACCTGCCCCATATCCGCTGCCCTGAACACTCCTGCAGGCCACACGCACCGGCGAGCGCTGGGCCGGAACAGCCGACCCCGTCGTGTATGCTGATCTGCATGCAGTCCACGAGCGTGCGCGTTGATGGCGAGACACATGATGAGCTGAAGCGGCTGGCTGACGAGCTTGGGACCACGGTCGGTCGCACCGTCAGCCTCGCCGTTCGCGCTCTCCGCCAGGACCGTGTCGGGGAGCAGCTGGCTCAGCCGTTGCGCGCCGACGAGACGGCCTGGCTCGATGCTGACCTCGGGTGACGTTGTCGACCTCGACCTCGGGCTACCCCAGGGTCGAGAGGCCGGGTTCCGTCACCCAGCGGTAGTCGTATCTGCCCAACGCATCCTGAGCGCCGAGACCTCCGTAGTTCATGTGGTGCCGCTGACCTCGACCGTCCGTGGGTTCCACTCGGAAATCACGATCGGACCTGACGAGCACAACGGTCTCACCGCAAGGTCCGCCGCCCAGTGCCAGCACCTTCGGGCCGTATCAACTGGCCGCATCGTCTCCGCTCGCGGCAACGTCGGCGCTGCGGTCCTCGCCCAGATCCGCGAGACGATCGGGATCATGCTTGACATCTCGATTTGAGCTCGATGACCGCCCAGTGGCCAGGCTCGCCCGGCGTCCGAAGACTGGTGCGCCAGAATTCCCCCGTTCTTGGGCGGCGCGCCATCGCGAACAACCGCATGCGGAGCTGCCCTAAACGACGGGTATGGTGCTGGCCAGCAGGTTCTTCGCTGGTGGAAGACGACGTCAGAACGCGCGAAGAGGTTCGCGAGCCCATCGCAGCTGGTCGGTGGTGTTCGAGTCTCCGCAGCGACCGGATCGGATGCTGCCGTACCGCTTCACCCGACGCCCCGGCTCGTAGCGCCTCCCAGCAACAGTGGAGAACTGCCACTGATCTCCCCGTGGCGAGCAGCTTCGACTCGTTGCGCGCGACGAGTGCCGCAACCGCGCACGAGGGCGTGCCCTCAGCGGACACGGTACGTACTGTCGCAGCTTGCCTGCGGCGGAAGCGCCCTGAATTATGCCCAGTGGACCGGCGTCGACTGAATGCGTAACAGTTGGCTCGAATTACGCGGGATAATGTCACGCGCGTGCCCGTCGCGTGCCCGTAGCAACGGACACGACGGGTTGTGGATGGTCACGAAGGGTCATCGTCCCAAAGTGAAACCTGGCCGTCTGCCCAGGGCCTCGGCAAAGTTGTTGGAAGGTTCCGCCGACCTGAGTTGACGCGCCGGTACTGGCGCCGCGACCCCTCGGTGTGCTACAAGATCAGGGATGTCGTCACGATCGCTGGTGGTCCGTCCGATCCTGGCCGAGGAACGGGTTCGTTTCGACGAGGCGCTGGAGGCCGAGCATTGGCTGGGTGCTGGTCTGGTCGGCGAGGTGATGCGTTATGTCGCGTTGGAGGACGGCGAGTGGTGCGCTCTTTTGGGTTTCGGGTCTGCTGCGCTGTGCGTGCGCAGCCGGGAGGAGCTGATCGGTTGGAGCGATAGCCAGCGTCACCGCCGGCTGCGCTATGTCACCAACAACCAGCGGTTCTGCGTGCTCGGTCAACGTCGCCGGCCGAACCTCGCTTCGGAGGTGCTCGCCCTCACCTTGCGGCGGTTGTCGTCGGACTTCGAGGTGCGCTGGCGTCATCCGGTGGTGATGGTGGAGACCTTCACCGATCCTTCCCGTCATGTTGGCACCTGTTATAAGGCCTCGAACTTCTCCCAGCTCGGCACCACCTCTGGCTATGGCCGCCGTGCTGGACGCTTCGTGCACCACGGTGGGAAGAAGGCGTACTGGCTGCGCAGCTTGCGCCGTGACGCGCTCGGCCTGCTCGGGCTGGAGTTCGATCATCCCGCGCTTTATGGGAGGAGATGCATGCGTGCCGTGGACCTCAACCAGCTGGACCTGACCGGGCTGCTCGACGCGCTCGGTAGGCTGCCCGACCCGCGCAAGCGCCGGGGTATCCGCCATCGGCTTCCCCAGATCCTCGCTATCGCGGTGTTGGCGACGCTTCGGGGTGCGACCAGTCTGTTCGCGATAGGCGAGGTCGCCACGGAGCTGCCCGAGGAGGCGCTCGCCCGGCTCGGCTGCCGTGTCTCGCCTTCGCTCGAGCGGCGGGTCGCGCCGGAGGAGTCGACGATCCGCCGGGCGTTGAAGGCGATCGACGCGGACCATTTGGACCGGATCGTGAACGCCTGGGTCGCGGAACAGGTCGCGGCCGGGCGGATGGAGCGGGAACAAGCGGTGGACGTGGATTTCTCGGTGATGGTCGAAGAAGACGACGGCTCTGGAGACGACGACGGCGGCCGTGGCGGCGATTGGTCCAGGGTGGAGCACCTGCCTGCGATCGCGGTCGACGGCAAGACCCTTCGGGGTGCTCGCCTGGGGAAAGGCCGTCAAGTCCACCTGCTGTCCGCGCTCACCCTCGATGAAGCTGTCACCGTCGCCCAGGCGAACGTCGAGGGCAAGACCAACGAGATAACGGTGTTCGCCCCGATGCTCGAGCAGCTCCAACTCGAAGGCGTCGTGGTCACGGCGGACGCGCTGCACGCCCAGCGCGAGCACGCGAAGTTCCTTGTCGAGGAGAAGGGCGCGCACTACGTGTTCGGGCTGAAAGGTAACCAACCGACCCTCGCCGCGGCAGCAGCACAGGCCTTCGAGGGTGTCGGTGGCTCCTTCGAGACCCACGAGAAGGGGCACGGCCGCATCGAGCACCGCTACTACAGCGTCGTCGCGATCCCCGAGGAGCTGCGTCGCTCGCTCGACTTCCCTTACGCGGCGACCTTCGTACGCGTCTACCGGGAGCGCTGTCGCCTAGACAATGCGCCGCTCTCCCCGGAAACGTCGTACTACGTGAGCGACCTAAGCGGAGAGCTTGCCAGGGTCGAAGCGCTCGGCTTTTATATCCGGGGCCACTGGGGCATAGAAAACCGCAGCCACAATGTCAGGGACCGCACCTTCGACGAGGACCGCTGCCAGGTCCGCGTCGGCGGGGCGCCTCAGGTGCTCGCCACCCTGCGCAACCTCGCGATCTCGATTCTGCGTCTTGTCGGGTTCAAAAACATTGCCGCTGGCACACGTTGGGTCGCTTGGGACCACAACCGAGGTCTCGGGCTCATCGGCGTCTAGCAACGCTAGGTACTCCGCAACAATCCTCTCGTTACTTCGCACCTGCGCTCGCGCGACGCGCCCAGTTTCTTATAGCACCCATCACACGGCACAACAGCACTCGCTATTCACGACAACCGTTCCCCCAACCTGCCTACCTAGCGGCCAGATCACCTTCTTGCAGTGCTCCGCCGCTACTTACAGCATTGTAACTTTGCCGATCACCCTGGCCGTCTGCCTGCGTGTTCTCGGTTGGAAGCTCGTCAACGCCATCGGCCTGAAACGGTTCCGAGGACTTTCGCATCGTAGAAGTCGCCGGTTCAAATCCGGTCACCTCCACAGGGCCCGTTGCTGCCTAATCGTCAGAACCCGTCCACAACATTTGACAATTGCTCGTGTGTGGCTCGTACGTTCTCGTGGCTGGACGGTCACGATAACCGGTGAACCCGAGCGGGCGCTCCGCCACATAACGCCTGAGAGATAATCCGAAGGAACGACCGAAGTCACGGAGCCAGAACGACACCGCTGGTGCGCGCTCGCCGATGCCGCTGACGGAGTTGAAGGCCTATCTATAGGTCAGGTCCAAGCACGGAGCACTTGCATTTGAGCCAGACGAGGAGCAGACCCACGCGGCGGCCGCTTCGCGGCCACGGGCTGGCGCCGAGCCGCGTCCTTCACTGTGCGGCACCGGCCACGGTCGAGGGCAGGCCGCGGACCCCACCAGACAGTCCCGAAGCCGATCATCGCGTTGTGATCGCGCCTTTCCGTCGTTGGCGTGGCGGTACGATCCCTCATATGTCGAGGCTGGACAGGATCACGACGGACCCGGCCATCTGCCACGGCCAGCCGACGGTGCGCGGGTTGCGCTACCCGGTTGAGAGCCTGTTGGAGCTCCTGGCGTCGGGCATGAGCATCGACGAGATCATCTCAGACCACCCTGACCTCGAGCGTGACGACCTGCTCGCCGCGCTTGAGTTCGGCGCGTTGGTTTCTGGTCAACGGCGTGTGGTGCCCCTGGGCGCTGCATGAAGTTCGTTGTCGACGCCCAGCTTCCGTTGAGGCTGGCTCGTCAGCTACTAGTAGCGGCTGGCCAGGAAGCGGTCCACACGTCAGACCTTGTCCGGGGTAACCGCACCTCGGACACGGAGCTCGCCGCGTTCGCCGATGAAGAAGGCGGGGTCTTGGTCACCAAAGACAGGGACTTTCGCGACAGTCACTTGCTACGCAGGTCGCCTCAACGGCTGCTGGTAGTCGCCACCGGCAACATCACCAACTCAGACCTGCTCAGCCTCTTCGACGCCAACCTCGTGAGCATTATCGAAGCGCTCAATGAAGCGTCGTTCGTTGAGATGGGCCAGACCGGTTTGATCGTGCACCGGGACCATGAGTGAGGCGCCCGACGGCCCTCCGACGACCGGGTTGCCCTTGCCGCGAGGAGCTTGCCGCGTGACTCAACGTGACTCAATTGCTGCCCGACGGTGCCCTAAGGCGCCCCCCCGGTGCCAGCGGTCACCCTGCCTGAGCAGGGCGTCTTCGGGAAGTAGCACGTCAGAAGAGGCGTCGCCGCTACGTCGGCGTCGTAGAAATCGCCGGTTCAAATCCGGTCACCTCCACCTCCGCGCCGGACGGACGCGCCGGCATGCCGCAATAGAAACACGAACCCCCCTGGGCATCGAGGAGCGGTGCCCGAACGCGCGCTAGGCTGGCGCGCGTAGAGCCGAAGAGGAAGTCGTCCAAATAGGCAACGTCGACGACGTCCCGCGAGCGGTCGGCCACGAAGCTTGCCCAGCGCTGCTGGACGATGGGCCGCAGTACTCCCGCCAGGCGCACGAGCCATTCGCCCGCCCCCAACTGCATGTAGAGGGTGTCGTCGAAGCTGGCGGAACGGATCCTTGCCTCTGGCACTTCGTCGGGCCAGCTGTAGTCGTAGAGGAAGCGGACCTCCTTCGTGCCGGCGCTAGTGGAGAAGCGCTGAAGCTTGGGCAAGGGCATGCGGATAACGGTGACCGCGACCTGGTCCTCTAACCGGGCAAAGTCGCTCGGGAAACGCGCGCGCGCCTGGTCGGTGCTGGCACCCGCGCCGAGGCCGTGCTGCTCTCAGAAGACAGCAACCTTGGCAACCAGGTCGCCGGCCTGGGTCGAGTGGCGCAGGTAGCGGTAGCCCCCGGGCCCTGCCGTGTACGGCAGTGCATGAGGCCAGAACAGCTCGAGGACCCTTCGGCCCACCCGCCGGGCCGACACCCGCTCGGGTGCCTTGCCGTCCGGCCCGACGGACTCCACGCAGACGTCTATGAGCGCAGCCAGTGTGGCGAACTTGTAGGTGGCGGTGAACCGGCCGCTGTCGAGCAGCGCGAGGAGCCTCTCGGCGAACCGCAGGGCCGCGTCCGGGCTCCCCTGGGCCCCTTGTCCACTGCCTGTCACGGCGAGACATTAGCCCCTGGGCGCATGTCATAACGTTGCCCGGGTGGAGGCCCGGCTGGTGGCCACGGGCCACACCAGAGCCTGCTGCCCGTGCTCCGGAGGTCGCTCGCGGAGGTGGACCGAGCGCTGCTCTGCGTGGCCTTCGCCAACCAGAAGGGCGTCAACCTCCTCGAGCGCGGGTGGGATGCGCGGGCGCCCCATTGTCCTCAGGTGCTATTCCGAGCGACCGCTTGGCAATTCGCAACACCAGAGGTGCCGTTCGGTGTTGCCCGCCGCCGGTCACCGGTGTCTCGTTCTGCGTCAACGATCTGGCTGCGCCCGGGCACCGAAGACGTACCGGATCCCGGCTCCTCTCAGGTACCATATTCTCGTACCGGTCAAAGGAGAGCCTCACCGTGGCAATCAGCGCTAGCGAGGCGCGTTCGCGCCTGTTCCCTCTCATTCAGCAGGTCAACGACGATCACCTCCCGGTGCGGATCAACTCCAAGGGCGGTGACGCCGTACTCATGTCGGCTGAGGACTTCGACTCCTGGCAGGAGACGATCTACTTGTTACGGTCTCCCGCCAATGCCCGACGACTCATGGAAGCCGTTGAGCGGGACAAGTCCGGACGGGACACCGTCGTCAAGACCTTCGAGGAGCTCCAGGATCTGGCCGGCGAGTAGTGCGAAGCATCCACTTCGACCCCGATGCGTGGGATGACTTCTTGTACTGGCTCGGCGCCGACCGGAAGATGGCGACGAGGATCGCACGCCTGATCGGAGACGTCCAGCGCGATCCGTTCACCGGCATCGGCAAACCGGAGCCACTCAAGGGCGACCTGTCGGGATACTGGTCCCGCCGCATCGACGACGAGCACCGGCTCGTCTACCGGGCTGACGACGAAGAAGTCAAGATCCTCAAGGCGCGCTATCACTACAGCCAGTAGGCAGAGGGAGAAGTCTCCCGCCGACTGGGCACGACGCGGCGGCAACCAACTGAGTTACCGATGTGCCATTACGTTCGGTCCCGACCCTTCCCAAAGGCGGGTTATCGAGCGATCGTTCTGTCGTCATGAGCGCGCTTTGGAAGACACCACCATTAGTCGGCGGATCTGGCCCGTGCCAGAGCTTCCTCCATCTGCGCCGACTACGGGGTTCTGGTTGCGTCGTCGAGTTCCTGGACCCGGCACACTGAGCGTACGTATGTTCGCTAAGCTCCCCCTGTGACCAATGACCAACACCTGGGCAGTCGTGGTGGCGGCTCTCGGAGCTTCGCTCCTCACCGCCGGCGCTACGTTCGGGCTTGAACTCTGGCGCGAACGTTGGAACCAAAAGCGGGCCAATGCCGATCGCTTGCGGGAAGCCTGCGTACAGCTTAACAGCCACGCCCTCCTGTTCATATTTCCCGTGCACGCTCAACAGCTGACCGCGGTTTACCGGCAGGGATTAGATTAGGAGAGGCGCTTGACGTGTTGCTCTATCACCGTAAGCCGGTGGATCCGATGGAGCTGATGGACCGTCTACTTATCGAGCAAAAGCCAATATTCGAGGCGCAAGCTGTGATTGAAGTTCTTGGAGGACAAGAGTTGATTCGCGGCGCAACGTTGGTCATCCTTGCTGCCAACGACGTGTTGAGCAAGGTGACAAAGGCCAAAGACATGCTCGATAAAGAAGCCTCCAATGCGTCACCGATCCAGCGCGCCACGAAATTCTTTGCGACGGCACAGACGCGCCTACCTCCCGAAATGGAGACCGCGCTCCAGGAAGGCGTTAAGCTGCTTGGACGAGAGGTACGGCGCTTCGCCAGATTGACTAGGCAACATCTCGGCGTCAATGACCCGGAGGCTGTGGCTCGCGCATACCCAGAACTGTTTGGTGAGCCAGGCCCCAACACCCGTCCTGTACCAGACCAGGACCTCGCCGCGGAGGCACCAGCGGCTCCACCTGGATGATTCTGGCCAGTCGGCAGGGCAGCACCGGTGGTGCTGAGCGAGACGTGCCGTTACGCACCTGCCGGCTAGTTGGCGTAGCCTGATTCCCGAGCGGGCGTTCGGCGCTACAGGGTTGGAAGCTGGGGCCCGGCCGGCTTTCGGAGGTCCCGCAGACATGGGCCGTTTCGGTGTACTGATGGCTCGCAACCCTCCGCCCGACAGCGTGCAGCGCAACATCATCGACCTGCACTCGTCTAAGCGGGCCGCGATCGTGTGCCTCGATGACTCTGACCTGGAACTCATGGCCAGCCTCATGGAGTCAGGACGTCCTCCGGTAGAGGCGATACGGAAGAAGTACGTCGAATTCACCCGTCGGCTCCCCAAGTAGGAGAAGAGTCAGATGACCGCCGCCAAATCCAAATCCGATTCGCCGCCGCCGAGCGAGGAGCAGGCCGCCGCCTACGACCGGTTTGTTCCCATGCTTGAAGCGGCGCATCGAGAAATGACGGAGCTGTCGAAGAAGAAACAGGATGGCATTGTCAACCCGCTCAAGATCAAGATGATCAATCGGCTTCTCACTGAGCTGAGCACCGTGATCGAGAACGACCCGAGTTACAGCTTCGTCGACATGCTCGACGAGGAGAGCCTCCCCCAGAACAGCGATGTCGTTCTCATCCTCAGCCAGTGGAAGGCGGCCCTGGAGCAGTTCCACAAGAAGTACTTCGGATGGGACGGAGTCCAGCACCGTTGGTTCACCGCCGAGAACCCGCGAAGGTAGGAAACACTCTCCAGGCCGATGACGTCGGCGGCGAGCAAGGAGCCGCATCTGGTGACAATGGGACACGGCAGCTCCTTACCTTGAGAGGGTTCCTCGCCGGATCGCCGGAACGCGTAATGACGCCGGGCTCCAGCGGGACCGGGGTGGAGATGGCGTACCAAACCAGCGATCCCGGAGGTGGCGGGGTGGAGTGCCCTGGGTTTGGTGGAGGCCCCCGCGCTTGGGAACTTACCTAGCTGCTCCTTTATAGCAGAAGCGCGTAGGCGCGCGCGACCAACTTTCCCATCTTTTCTGGTGGTGA
>JAJYMM010000066.1 GCA_021787035.1 Actinomycetes bacterium | reverse complement strand
CGCTTCCACGGTGAGTGGAACTACACCTGCAACGGCACGAGGCTGAAGTCCCGTCCTCGCAGGCGGACTACAACCAGGTAGTTCTGCGGAGCGCTCTTACTGTGCCGGGCTGCCAACCCGGCGCTGGCGCGGCCAGCGAGCCTGTGAACGCCAGGTCGGGACGGCCACGACCATCGCCGCGCTCACCGCCCTACGCTGCTTCCTCGACGACATCTCCGCCTGGGGATGGGCCCAGGCTCCGTCTCGGCGGATCATGTTCTCCTCCGACGTGCCCCGCCCCACCCGCCAGCTGCCCCGGGCGTTGCCCCCCGACGTCGACACCGCCCTCATGGCCGCTGTCGCGCAACTTCCCGACCGCTTCGCCCGGGTAGCTCTCACGGTGCTGCGCGGCACGGGTGTTCGCATTGGCGAGCTGTTGGACCTCGAGCTCGACTGCGTCGTGGACTACGGAGCCTCCGGCAGCTGGCTGCGCGTCCCGCTCGGGAAGCTCAACTCCGAGCGGAGCATCCCCCTCGATCCTGTCACCCTCGCCGCGCTCGACGACTGGAGCGGACAGCGCGGCAGGCAACGCTCGCTTCCCCATCCACGCGACGGGCGCCCGGTCGACTTCTTGTTCGTCGAACGAGGACACCGGCCCAGCTCCACCCGCATCGAGCGGGGCCTGGCCGACGCCGCTCGCGCCGCCGGGCTCACCGGGCCCGATGGCACCGCGCTGCACGTCGTGGCCCACCAGCTTCGCCACACCTACGCCACCGCCCTGGCCAACGCCGGCATGTCCATCCAGGGAGTGATGGCTCTGCTCGGCCACACGACGCCGGAGATGACCCTCAGGTATGCCACGCTGGCGTCGCCCACGCTGCGCAACGCCTACGACGTCGCCATCGGCAAAGTGCGACCTCGGATTCCTCTCACCCCAACGGGCCGCCGGCCGCCTCCGCCAGACAAGGTCGCGTGGCTGGCGTCAGAGATGCTCAAGACCCGTGTCGCCCACGGCTACTGCGCCCGTGAGCTCGTCGCCGAGGCCTGCCCCTACGCCAACATCTGCGGAACGCAAAGCTCGTCTTTCGCGCTGTTCGCGTGATCGACGCCCGCCCGGCGGGCATCTACCGCCGCCCTGGGCCACTTCCTGGCCATGGCGGCCGTCCGCCCAGGCGCGATGGTGTCTAGCAATGAGTGGCGCGGTGTCAGGGTTGAGTGTCGCGCCTGGCCTGAGATGCTACGCATGTCGTGGTGTTTCTGGCTATCTATCGAGCGCTGCGCGCTCCGTGCTGATCGCAACTGCCACTCGCGCCATATAATGCTGGACATGGATGTAGTTCGACCATATGGTGGTTGCGGAGGTGAGGCCGGTGAGCCACGACTCGCGCCGACAGGCACTGGAGATCGCCAAGCTGGTGCACCCCCGGCCCGAGGCGGTGAGCGCCGCCTTGTTCGCCCAAGGCGGGCCGTTCTTCTTCGCCTCCGACAAGGTGCAGGTGAAGTACGAGATGCTTCGTGCCCATGTGGTCGATCACCGCAGCGTGACCGCGGCCGCGTTCGAGCACGGCTACTCGAGGGCCGAGTTCTACTTGGTGGCTGCGGCCTTCGAGGAGGCCGGCATGGGCGGCCTGTTAGACGAGCGTCGAGGCCGCAAGGGGCCGATGAAGCTCACCGCCGAGGTGAGAGACTTCCTCGACTCGCTCGGCCCCCGCTCGGCGTCCGAAGCTGCGTCGGCACTCGAGGGCGAGTTGGGCGTGCGGCTGCATCCGCGCAGCATCCAGCGGCTGAGGCGGCGATGAGTCAGAGACACCGGCTTTGGCCGGTGGCCGAGGCGGCCCAGGCTGACTACGAGCGGCTGCGGGAGGCGGTCGTCTTGACCGGCCAGCTCCCCGACGACCTGGCGGCGGCCCGCTTCGCCCGTCGGGGCCTGGCTGGCCTCATCGCCTGGCCCGAAGCAGATCCTGCCTTTGCGGCCGTCGCGCTAGGCGCCGAGCGGCCGGCGTGGAGCCCACATGCCGATCCGCGTGTCGAGGCACTGGCAGCCGTCTACGGGCTGCTGCTCGGCTGTGGGGACAGCGAAGCGGCGCTGGGTCGCCTGCCACTAGCCGGTTCAGGCAGCTGAGCGTGGCCTCGCACAGCCCTTCCGCTCCCAGCAGCCGTCGCGCGATGACAACGCGACGCCAGCACCCCGCTCTTCGCCCACCCGCCCGGACCTGCGGGCTACCCCGGACCCCAGAGGAGGGGCCAGTGACAGCCAAGCCCCCGTGGCGCGACGATGGCGCTGCGATGACCTGTCCGATGTGCGATCGAGATTTCGTGCCCTCGGGCCGCAGGCGCTACTGCTCCGACAGCTGCTGGCGAAAGGCGAGGGCCCAACGGCACCAGACCCCAGCGACCCCGGTGGTCGTCCCGCCGCCGGTCGGGGCCAGCCGCCCGGTCACGGTGTATGAATGCGATAGCTGTGGCGGCAGGGCGTTGGGCGCCCAAAGGTGCGACTGCGGCGGGTTCATCCGACGCGTCGGCCTAGGCAGTCTGTGCCCCGCGTGCGATGCGCGGCTGGCCGCGGGGGAGCTCGTCGAAGTCGTCGAGTCAGGCTTGAGGGGGCGGCGGTGAGGGTCGGAATCTACGCCCGCGTATCGACCGAGGCTCAAGAGGCTCGTGGCACCATCGGCTCACAGCTTGCGGCCCTTCGGACCCGGGTGGCCTCCGAGTGCGACGAGCTGGTCGCCGAGTTCGTCGACGACGGCTACTCGGGTGCCCGACTCGACCGTCCCGGCCTGGACGCCCTTCGGGACGCGTGCGAGGCAGGGCTGATCGAGGCGATCTGGTGTCTGTCGCCTGACCGCCTGGCGCGCGCCTTCGCCTACCAGATGCTGATCCTCGACGAGTTCGCCCGACTCGGCGTAGCTGTGCGCTTCACCGACTCGCCCCCCCTCGACGACGACCCCGAGGCCCGCCTGCTCATCCAGGTGCAGGGAGTGATAGCCGAGTATGAGAAGGCGAAGTTCGCGGAGCGTGAGCGGCGGGGCAAGCTCTATCGGGCTCGGGCGGGCGAGGTCCTCTCGCGCAAGGTTCCCTACGGCTATCGCCGGGTCCCCCGCGGACCGGGCGGCCCAGCGCACGTGGTGGTCCACGAGCCCGAGGCAACCGTGGTGCGCCGCGTCTTCGCCGAGTTCCTCTCCGGGCGCTCGATCCGTCGCATCGTCATCGACCTCGGCGGCGAAGGGGTCGCGTCCCCTGACGGCAAGCCGCACTGGGTGCTCGCAACGGTTGGGCGGATGCTGAGAAACGAGGCCTATGTTGGTCGCCTGTACTGGAACCGCACCAACACCAGCTTCGATGCCGCCTCCGGCCGCAACCGTCAGCGGCGCCGTCCCAGGGAGGAATGGATCGAGATCCCGATCCCTGCCATCGTCACCGACGACACCTTCGAAGCCGTCCAGAGCGCGGCTCGTGAGAACAGCGCCTTCAGCCCACGGCGCACCGATCCCGATTCGTTCCTCCTGCGGCGCATGGTCCGCTGCGGGCGATGCGGGGTCAAGCTCGCCTGCCACCGCGCCACGCGCGAGGCGGGGACGGCTCGCTACTACCAGTGCCCCCACCACGATCCGGTGCGGTCCGGTGGCGAGGACCGCCGCTGCTCCGAGCGGCGCATCCGAGCCGACGAGCTCGATGCCTTCGTGTTCGACGAGGTGGCCAACCTGCTCGCCTGTCCTTCTCTTCTCACCGCCGGCGAAGCCGCCGTCGCCGAGCGGGCGCCCATTCCAGACGACGACCTGCTAGCCGCACAGCTCGCACGTATGGACCGCCGGTTGGAAGAGGCAGAAGCAGAGCGGCGCCGCCTGGCCGATCTCTACCAGGCTGGCGTGATCGACCAGGCTGAGCTCACCCGTCGCGCTGGCGAGCTCGAGGCCCGCCGCAACAGACTTGGCCGTGAACGCCAAACCCTCGCCGACCAGCACGCGGAGCTGAGCCAACACAACCGGCTCGCGCAACGCATCGAGGACTTCGCCGAGCGGGCTCTCGCCTCGCTGAGCACACTCGACTTCGCCGAACGCCAGCGGCTTCTTCGCCTCGTCCTCGAAGACGTGCGAGTACAGGGCTGGAACGTCGAGCTGCGACTACGCATCCCTCTCGACGACGACCCTGCCCATGGCCCGCCGAGGGCGCCGTTGCCCACCCCACCGAGCGCCAAGAAGAACCGACCCCGGGGCCACCGGGACAGCAAGGAGGCAGTGTCTAGCAATGACGGTTTGCGTTCCATTGGTCAACACCAGCGGGCAGACCCGCACCCGTTCGGTCAACGCTGCTGCGAACGCGAGCGGTTCGAGCGCCGAGAGGTACCGGCCGAGGTGGTCGAAGCTGCACACCACGTCGAAGCCGGCGGCCTCGGCGGCCTGTGCTTCCCGGCGTAGCTGGTCGGGGTTGTCGGTCCGGACCTGGTAGCCGAAGCGGAAAGGTCGCACTGCTCGACGCTATCGGCTGGCTATCCAGATAGCAACCGAGCTAGGCTTCCGACTCGTGCCCGAGGCTCGCTCCGCATTGTTCGTCCGCATCCCCGCCGCCCAGGCCCGCCAGCTCGACTCGCGAGCCCACGCCCTCGGGCGGACTAAGCAGGACCTCGTAGCCGACCTCCTCGCCACCTCGCTGTCCCCCGCCGTCGCCTCGCATGCCGACCAGTCAACGGGTGGTGCTCCTGACGACGTGCTCACCCTCGACGAGCTCGCCGGGCTGCTCAAGCTCGACGCCGACGCCGTGATGGTCCGCGTCGACGCCGGCGAGCTCCCCGGTCGGCGCTTCGGGGACCAGTGGCGCTTCTCCCGCCGGGCTGTGCTCGCCTGGCTCGACGGCTCCGACATGCCCGGGCGGGCACTGGCCGGATTCGGCCCGGCGGCGCGCACCCATGCCGAGGACGGGAAGCGCGGGCGGTGACGCACCGTTTCCAGTCGGTAGGCAGCGGCCAGGCCCTCGTCGTGCTGCCGTCGTTCGGCCTCGACCTGCCCGGCACGGGCGCCTCGCCGCCGGGAGTGCCGCGATCCGACGCCGTGGCCGACGAGGTCGTCGCCACCATCGGAGCGGAGCTTGGCGACGAGCCTTTCGCCATCCTCGGGTGGTCCTACGGTGGCTACCTCGCAGCGGGGGTGGCCCGCCGGCTCCACCGGCAGATCTCCGGCCTGAAGGGTCCAACAACCGGATCTTCGGCTTGACCAGCCACGATCTGGACGGCGATCCTGCTCGGCCGTGGCTCTCAGCTTCCTCTACCGCCTGTTCCGGCACATCGTCGAGTTCTTCCGGGTGCACCAGATGGGCGACGCCGCCAAGGACGCCGAGATCCTGGTGCTGCGCCATCA
>JAJYMM010000132.1 GCA_021787035.1 Actinomycetes bacterium | reverse complement strand
TGGCGAACCTGACGAACCCCGGCCCGAACGGGATCCCGATCGAGAGGTGTGAGTAGAGGAGCGAGAAGTTGTAGGCGAGGATCAACAGGACGAGCAGCGGTATGGAGCGGAAGAACCACACGTAGACGGCGTTGACGGCCTTGAGCACGCGATTGGTCGACAGGCGCATGTTGGCGAGCGCGACACCGAGGACGATCGCGATCGCGATGGCGACGGCGGTGATGAGCAGTGTACGCAGCACGCCCGTGAGCACTGGGGCGGCGAAGAGATAGCTCCCGACGACGTGCCATTGGAGGTTGCGGTTGCGAGCGAACCCCTGAACGACAAATAGGAGCAGCGCCGCCACGAACACCCCAGCCGCCCTTGTCCCCACGTGGCGGCGCATCTGGCGACGTGTGCCCTCAAGGCCGCGCGCGCACTCGCCCGCCCCGCCGGAGGGTGATCCGGCGGGGCGCGTCATCGCATCCACGGGCCTGTCCGCTGAGGCTGCAGCGGTACCGGAGGGGGTTGGGGACACCTTGCGGCCACCGGCTTCAGGTCCCGCCGTAGCGGGTGTCACCACTCGGTGCGCGCGGAAGTCCGTACCGACTCAGGAGGTCGTGACCGTCGGGTTCGGGTTGACAAGGGCACGGGGCACGGCGTCGTCGGTCACCCCGTATCGGGCGAGAATCTTATGATAGGTCCCGTTGGCAATGAGGACATTGATCGCCTTGGCAAGCGCCTGTGCGACGCCGTTACCCTTCTTGGTCGCGATGCCGATGTACACGTAGTTGTACTTTGGCCCGTCGAGGCGGAACTTGCCTGGGCTTCGCGAGGCGACGAACCCGAGATTGGTGACCGTCGCGGTGGTGGCGTCCGCGCGCCCCGACTCGACTGCGAGGACCGCGGAACCTTGATCGGGGAATGTGGTCACCGTGATCGCGGCCTTGTGATGCGCTGCGCAGACCTTGGAGTCCGCGTTTAGCACCGGGATCGAGCTGTCGGCCGCGACGGTCGAGATCGTCAGTCCGCAGAGCGCCGTCACGGAGGTCCCGAGGGCGGGCTTGGAAGCCAGGGTCATGAACTCGTAGTGGTCGGCGAGATAGGAGACCATGTCGAAGGTCTTCTCACGGGCCGCGGTGATGTCGCTTCCGGTCACCATGAAATACGTTCCGCGCTGGAGGCCGAGAAGCGAGTTCTCGAACGAGGCAACCTGCAGGTGGACCGGCTGGCCGAGGGGCTTGCCGAGCGCAACAGACAGGTCAGGGTCGATGCCGACGATCTTGCTCGAGTTGATCAAGTACGCGTACGGTGGGTAACCCACCACCGCGGGGGTGACGAGGGTCATATGTTGGAACGCCGGCGGCAGCGGTGCGGGCGGTGTCGTCGCCGCTGCCGCGCCAGCCGTCGCACCGCCGGCGCAGGTGGCGGCGAGTGCTCCCGCGATGAGTCGCTTCGTTGTCAAGAATCTGGCCAATGTTGCTCCTTTCCTCCCCATGTTGGTTCTGCTCTCTGCTGCCCTCGGGCCCACCTCAGCCGGTCCTGGCCAGCGTGAGCTTGCGCGCTCCGCTCAGCCGCAGCGCCGCGCAGGCATCGGCGAAGGCGTCGAGGCCGTCGGTGACCTGAGCGATGACGTTGCACGGTGTCCATCCGAGCGGTCCGAATATCCGGCCGCCGCGGCCATAGAACAGGCCGATCTCCCAGACCTCCTCGCGGAGACCGGCCATCTGGTTCGGTGCCTGGTAGTACCAGATGACGTCACCGGGGGCGGGAATGACCTGCTGGTTCTCCGCCGGAACCGTGGCAGGGGAGAAGGTGCGCGCCTGCTCGGGAAGGTTCAGCATGATCTCCGGCCCGGCGTACATCGCGTGGGTGGCGAGGATCGTGACGGGGCGGGCGAGTGCACCCCAGATCAGGTTCGAGCTGACAGGAGCGTGCAGCTCGGCAAGTGTGGCGACGACGGCCGGGCCCCCGTCGAACTCGAACGTCAGCCCCCGGGCCATCGCAGTTCCTCCTCGTCGCCGTCGAGGAGACGAGTATGACGCTCACGCGCCATCTTAGCAAGTGGCGCGCTATAGATGCGCCATGTAGATATGCCTACGTGAAGGGATCCGCCACAACCAACGGTCCACGCCGAAGCGCGGCAATCACGACGCCGACGTTGACGACCTCACTCGAGGGCTTTGCTCCGAGGTAGCCGGTGACGAACTCGTAGAGCTCGTTTTCGTCCCGGCACAGACAGTCGATCAGGATCTGGGTCGTCCCGGTGGTCGCAGCGCAGAAGCGGACCGCTGGGTGTGCGCTGAGCGTGCGACCGACCGGGTCGATCTCAGATGGGACGACGCGCATCCAGACGAGGACCTCGACGTGGAGGCCGAGAAGGTGGGGGCGTATCTCTGTGCGGATATGGATAGCTCCCTCGGCAAAGAGCCGGTTGAGGCGACGCTGCACGGACGAGGGGCTCATGCCGATTGCCTGCGCCAGCGAGCTCACCGGGCTGCGGCCGTCACGGGCGAGCTCGTCCACGAGCAGGCGATCCTCGGCGTCGAGCTCGACGGCATCGATGCGCTCGGGGTCCGAGCGCGGAAGCGTCTGGAGCTCGGCGAGCGCGTCTGCCCCGAGCCCTTCGGCCACCCAGTCGTAGCCGGAGCGGAAGTAGCGCAGGACCGTCGCCACGCTCGTGTCGCGCAGGCCCTCGAGTGAGGGCAGGTCGTGCAAAAGCAGCTGGTAGCGAGCGCGTTCGTCAGCAGGTAGGAGCATGCACACGAGGTCACCGGTGCCCTCGAGGACCGACACCGATGAGGCATCAGGCCGCTTGGCGAGCTCGTGGCCGATCTCAACCGACCGTCCTGGTTCTGTGTGCGCGACGACGATGAGCGGGCGCGCCTTTCCAACACGGGTCGTGTCGACGTAGGTCGATACCTTGACGAGCCCGGCATCAAGGAGCGCCTGTCCTCGGCGGGTGACGGTGCGCTCGGGAACACCGAGTGCCCTCCCGACGGCGCGCCAGGAGGCTCGACCATTCACCTGGAGGGCGACTGCGATCTGCCGGTCGAGCTGGTCGAGTGGCTCCTGGCCGTTTGGCACGGAGAAGGACAGTACCTGGAGGCGGAGCGAGATGCGGACAGCTGCGACGAGAGTCCCGGCAGTCTGCAGACCAACCCCAGAGGCCTCTCAATACAGGGTCTTCCGGCATAGATGTGGGTCCCGAGGGGGGTCTGACCAGGACCTTTGCCTGGCAAGGCTTGGGTGGAGGGCGATCAGGGATCCCTGGCTGATCCGTATCCATCCCACCGGCGCCGCTCGGAGCCCCGGCGAAGGTGGCTTCGCCACAATCTGTCCGGGTAGCAGCCGCCTCTCCGCCAGCGTCAAGGCCCTGCGCTTCGCTCCGGCCCCTGCGGGGCGCCTCCGGCGGCCTTGACCCCGACCGCCGGCTGCTTTCGGGCGTCCAGGCAGGCTGAGGGGTCAGCCTGCCGCTGCCAGGGCCTGGCTCAGCGTCGATGGGGAGGAGGCGTTAGGGCTTCGCGCGGGGTCCCGCGGAGAGCCGACCTGGGCTGATGTGCCACTACCCAATCCCCCGATCGACCCACATTCATGCCGGGAGGCCCTCAATGCCAGGTGTCGTGACAGGACACGCCCTGGGTGACCGCTCATGCTGGCAATGGGCGGCGAGCGGGCTCGGCGTGGTGCTGGCATTGCGCCGAGTCGCTCGTTCACTCCCGCCGGGTCGGCCGCCCGGGCGTCTCTTACGCAGCACGAGCCACCGCCCGTCACAGCGCGAGAGGACTGGCAGAAAGCGTTCGTCGCTGCCGCTTTCGGTGGAGGGATGTTCGGGAACGCGTCGCCGTTCATGCACCCAGTGGGTGCGCTCGGCGCCACCACGTCCACCCCGAGAGGCGTCGAGGCCAGGGGCGCGTGGAAGAGCGCTTTCGGTAGCTGCCCGGTACTCGAGCGCTCACGCTCGATGGGCGCGGGCCGAAGGGGAACGTTGCATCGTTGTCGACGGCGAGTCGGTGGGACTGCCTCGACGTCACTCCAGCACCGGATGCTGGTGGTCGAGTCCGGGGCGCGCGGCCGCCAGAGGTGAACGTGCGCGGCTCCTATGCCGCGGGGTGGTTGATCGCGAGGCAGCATGGCCGAGGGTTCTGGATGTGGGTGGCGGCGTGAGACGCGGTTGCTTCCGAAGACTTGGGTAGCAAGTGTCCGACGGATCCTTCCTGCACATTCCGGCGCGGCGGCCGCACTCCGGCGACTCGGCCGTAGTCGAACGTCAGCCCGTTGGACATGCCGGTGCGGGTCTCGAGGCGCACCGTCACCGACGTCGTGCCCGGCGGGGGAGGCGGCACGGTCGCGATGCACTCGGTCTCGCTCGGGCAGTTCGTCGGGCTCGGCGCGCCGTCGAAGGTGGCGACGAGATAGCCGCCCGGGCCGAACAGATGGGTCCCGAGGATGCGTACCTTCGAAGCACTCGCTGCCCTGGCCGGCACGAGCACGGTGATGACGAGGCCACCAGTTCCCGTCGGCGGGGGCAGGGCGCTGGGGTGGCTGCACGCGCTGCTGTCGAAGGAGGTCTGGCAGATCCGTGGGAGCGCGGCCGACCTCCTCGGTGCGATCGCCGCCGAGCTGGCAAGGGCCGGCTGCGACCGGGCCGAGTACCTGCCCGCGGCGGACGGGCCGCGCTGGGATGGCGAAGAGTGGGTCGAGGGCGACGCAGCGGTGACGTGATGCGGTGCCAGCTCGACCGGCCGTTGACCGCAGTCGGTCGGGTCGGGTACGTGGCATCCGAGCTTTGACAAGAGAGAGTCGGCGGAAGAGCGCAGCACTCGTATGGCGGTGGCGCATGCGGCGAGATGTTCGACTTCCTGCGCGATGAGGTCACCGGCGCCGAGCTCGTCGCCGTGCTTCCGGTCGAACGGCGCGTCGCGGTGGTGGGGCGTCTTACGAGCCGATGCTCCAACACCCACGCGGGCGCCTGCAGCTGGGGTTCGAGGACAGGTCGCACCACTCCTGTCCGATCCTCGGCGGCGGGAGCGACGTCGCGGGCCACAGGTGCCCGGACGCTGCGAAGGGCCCGGCGACCGGCGCGGAGGTCGAGGTCCTCGCCAAGTGCCGCTGCGCCCACCCCGACACCGACGAGCGCTGCAGTGGCGCGATGGACGGCCGTGAGGTGTTCTGCTCGGAGTACTGCCGCGGGCTGCATCCCGCCCTCAGCCCGGGGACGGGGACGGGCCGAGGGCGGCCGGTGTCGGCGGACAGTGGCCGGAGGACGGCGCGGACACGGCTATCGAAGCGGTGAAAGGAGCCAGAGATGCCAGATGTGCAGGCAGGTCGGCCGGTGTTCGCGGTGGACGAGGCCAAGCTCGCCGAGCTGTTCGCCGAGAAGGCGGAGGAGAACGAG
>JAJYMM010000094.1 GCA_021787035.1 Actinomycetes bacterium | reverse complement strand
CGCTGTCGTGACCGCTTATAAGGCAGCGGGCGTGCCGCTCGTGCTGGTAGAGAGCGCCAGCCTGCAGGAGCGGTTCCTTTCGATCGCGTCCCGGGGCTGACCCAGCGCCCCTCGGCCATGCCCAAGGGCCGCCCACCAGATAGATCTCGGGGTGGTCCGAGTCCCGTAGCAAGCGCAGCTCCATATGGACGCAATCGCTGGCGGCTTTTGGAGTCCGCGAATCCTGGCCCGGCGACTGTACCGACCCGACGTTACCATACATGTCCAAACCCAAACCGACGGTTGGCAGGCCGTTGCTCGTTGACTGACGACTCTGAGGAACTTCCGCCCAGGGCAGTCCAGGGCATCACCTCGGGCCAAATCCCGATCAGTGTGACCAGCGTCCATCACACACACCCGCCGTCGCTACCAGCACAAACGCGCGCGACTACCAAAGAACGGCAGCGGTCCTCGACCGCGTCGGCCAAGCAACCCACCGCATCGCCATGAAGGGCTCCTCGATGCGCAAACGCCAGCCCGGGCCGGCTGGCGAGGACCACGGGCCCACGAGCTGAGCCGCCAAGACCTAACCTGTCGAGTGGCCTGGCGCATCGGCTGGGCCACTTTGACAACCGAAGACGACCACTGGCACCGCCTGCCCTCCGGCTTGTCCGGTTTCGGCCGGAAACCGTGTCCGCTTTCGGCCGGAACCAGTGTCCAGAATCACTGTTGAGGGTGACACGTCCGCCCAGCTCCTGGTAATAACAGATAGGGTCTCCCGACCCTGGAGGCGTGACCGGCAGGGGCTGAGGCGGCCCCATGGAGACCCCAACAATGGCGGAGGCGACGGCCTGCGAAAAGTAGCACCCGTCGACAGCAGCGTGTGCTGCGATTGTAGTGGGATGCACCAGCGCCAGCGCAGCCTTCTTGCCGTCGGGCGGGTAGGCGGTGGTGTGGACCTTGTGGAACAGGGCCAGCTGGGCCACCCAGGCCTCCTTGTTGGGATCAGCGTCACAGATCGGGTCCCAGAGCTCGCAATAGGAAAGAACCTTGCCCTTGCTGTTGGGGCCGAACTTGGGCCGTTGGCCGAGCAGGCCATGGAAGCCGTCGGGCACCGCCGTCGCCGTCCCCCGGTCGACGGCCGAGTCGGCCGGGTCGAAGTAGGGGTCGCCGAAGAGCACCACCCCGTCGATGACTGCCCGCTCGGCCTTGGTGGCGTTGCGTTGCAGCCCGCCCCGATCAGGTGGCTTACCATCCGGCGACCACGCCAGCCGCAGCGCGCTTGAAGCCCTCGATGTGACCTTCGCCGGCGACCCCACTCTCGCTGGGCTGGTCGCCGCCATGAGAGCCGCCAATCGTGCCGTCACCGACGGGGGAACCACCCTCACCGCAGTGGCCGTCACCGTCGACGACGGCATGGTGTTCGCCCAACTAGGCGACTCTCGCCTCTACGGGTGGCGGCGAGGGCGCCTGACCCAGATGACCGACGACCACACCCTCGTCGAGCCAGCTGCAGTTGTCTTAGAGCGGGAAGCGGTTTCGTATCCAGTCGGCCAGGATAGGGTCGACGATTCGCAGCTTGCCGCCGGCTTCGGTGAGCTCACCGGAATCGAGCAAAACTCGGCGGGCGTTTTGGGCTGTGCTCTTGGCTAGGTCGAGCAGTTCGGCTTCGGCGCCGTAGATGCTTCCTGACAGGGCAAGGGCCCGCAGTACCCTGCGTTCGCTCGGGTTGTACTGGGAGTACAGACGCTCCATGGTGTCGGCGCTGTCATGGCGCACTTGGCTCAGCCCGTCGGCCCAGTTGTCATGACCGCTACCACCTGGCGGGGTGTGGTGCCAGCATGCGTCGGCGAGCTGCATTGCCCGCTGCGGGTGGCCGCCCGTGAGGTCGTAGATCAGCCCGGCTAGGCGCCCGGCTTTGCGGCCGGTGTTGTCGAAGCCCTGCCTGACGATGTCGTCGATCGCGGCGGCGTCGAGCGGCCCGATGTACACCAGGTCAGCCTGGCCATAAAACGGCTGGGGACGCTCGCTGAAGAGGGTACGCATCATCGAGGGCTGCGACCCCGCGAAGACGAGTCCCAAGGTACGGTAATGGTGCTGGAAGGCGGTGCGCATGGCCCCAGCGGCGCCCTCGACGCGAGCCACGGAAGAGAACTCGTCGATCACGAGCAAAGTCGGCGATGACTCCGCCATGCGAACCAGCACTTCAAGCAGGCGGTGGAAGGAGACCGCCGGATCGGGCCGCGCCCGAGCTGGTCCCGATAGCGCCACCTTGAGCGCTCCTAGGTTCAGCGACGCCTCCAGTGAAAACCGTCGAGCCAAGGCGGCGAGCGGCCCCTTCGTCACGGCCAGGGCGTCGTCGAAGCGGACCGCGACGTCCGCCATGGACGTCACTTCGTACAGGTCCACCCAGACGGTGCTCACCTCGGCGAGATCGGCTGCGACCCTACGCAACAAGCTGGTCTTGCCGTAGCGTCTCGGTCCCAACAGAGCGGTTACCTTTCGGCCCGTGACCCTGCGGATGAGGTCGTCTACCAGGAGATCGCGTCCGATTACCTGCGACGGTTCCAATGGGCCCTGGTAGGGAAACGGGGACTCCTCCACGAGAACTATGGTACCGTATAAAGGTACCTCACAGGTACTGTAATACGGTACCTATGATGGCAGCGCCTCTGTCTTCAGGATTCTGCCTCTCCCTCAGACGACAGCGGGACGCTCACCAAAAGGCGCGCGGTTGCCGAATCCAGCGCAGTCGCCCGCTCGGCAAGGCGGGACACGAGGCCGGAGATCTGTGCGCCAGAAACGGCAGCGTCAGCACCGCCGAACTGGCTCACAGTGGGCGTGCTCGGCACCCACTCAGGCCAGGTGGGCAACCACCGCCTCGACGGCCTGGTTAGCAGGCGCCCGTGCCCTCGGCACTGGGTCACGCTGCAAATACGCCACGCTTCGAGCGCATCGCCGACCGGTGACGACGCAGGCTCTTGGCAGCCATCTCCCGAACCCGCCAATGTTCGTCGGACAATGTTGCTATTAGGACGCTGCTATTAGGACGCTGCTATTAGGACGCTGCTATTAGGACGCTGCTATTAGGACGCTGCTATTAGGACGTCGGTGGCCGATGGATCCCAGTCATGAAGCAGGCCCCGGGCCGGTCAGACACGCGGGGCCCGTAGCCGTCGCAGCCAACCTTTCGGCCTGGAGGGAGCACAGGGAAGGAAAGGACATGGCATGAGGGAACCGCAGCGGCCCGCGGCCCGCAGAACACCCCGGACCACAACGATCGTACGGTCAGCGACCTGCTCGATTACGATGCCGCGGCCCGGTACCTGTGCACTACGACCAGGCACGCCCGCGAGCCGTGGTCCAGGCGCCCCGCTCGCTGCCATCAAGGTGGGCCGGTCGGTCAGGTTCACCAAGGCCGACCGGGACGCGCTCATCGCGGCCAGCCGGTACGCGCCGCCCGTTGAGCGATCTGGTCGAGCACGGCGCCGTGTGAGCGGGCCCGCCAGCGGGCACAGCTGCCACCACCGACCAGTGATAATGGCGGCGATGGACGCGGCAACGGCAGCGATCTACGAGGAAGCGGCGCCCCGGTGGCAGCAGTCGCGTGGAGCGGCAAGCGATGAGCTCGGGCGACGCTTCAGGTCGCAGGCGGGCGATGGCCTCGTGGTGGACCTCGGCTGCGGCCCGGGGCGGTACCTCGACCAGATAGGCGCCCAGGTCGTCGGGGTCGATGTCTGCTGGGCCATGCTGGCGCTGGCTCGCTCGCGCGGCCGCCCACTGGCGCGAGCAGACTTGGAGTCGCTCCCCTTCGGCAATGGCGTTTTCTCCGGGGCGTTCGCCCGCCATTCGTACCTGCACGTCCCCAAACAGGGAACGCCGCGCGCTTTTAGCGAACTGAAGCGTGTGCTACGGCCCGGAGGCTTCCTGATGCTGAGCCTGATCGAGGGCGACTACGAGGGCCATAACCTCCGCGGCGACGACTTCCCAGGCCGCTACTTCGCCTTGTGGACCATTGCCGAGCTACGCGACGCGCTCGGCGGAGCTGGGTTCGTCGATATTGCGGTCGAGCGCGTACCCCGGCCCCGTGGCGAAGCAGACTTGCTCGCCACCGCGGGCCGTGCCACGGCTGCTCCGTCGTGAGCCTTACCTCAGGACCGACCCGGGCGTCGTGCTTCGACGCCGAACACCCTTATTCCACGGTTCTTCCACGAACGGTGGGATCGGACTGTCCAGCTTCCCGGCTTACCGCCTCTGACCTGCTATTTTCTGGAGCCGCTGTGTTGTCGTTATTCGAACCTGCCTGAGATGCGGAACCAGCTCAGCCAGCTGCTGGGAGACATCTCGGGACCGTGACGGCGCCGTCGGGCTGCTGACCACCTATTCCTTTCCGTGGCCTGCCCACTGAACAAGGGATAGGCGCTGACCGAGACCAGGCCACCCAGGATCCCGAGCCCCCAGGTCCGGTCAACGTCACCGAACAAGCGACGGCGGCCAGGATGATCACGCCGAGCACGATCGCGAGGTCCTCAGCCAGGAAGAGGGCTCCGGCGTAACCGACGGGGCTGGCCGAGCGGCGCACACCGAGGCCGTCCACGATGCTGCAGGCGGCGATGGTCACCCCGGTGGCGACCTGAAGGGTCAACTGCTCGATCGGGTCGCTCACCTTGCTCGCCGTCAAGGCGACCGATGCGGCGCCATGCGCGGCGATGAGTTTTGCCGTCCCGCCCAGTCGATAAAGACATGCGCAGAGCACCGGGTGACCGAACTTGGGCCAACAGAGGAGGCTCGCGGATGCTCCCGTTCCGCTACGAGATACAGGAGTCGCGCTGCGAGGACCGAATGCGGGAACTCGCCCAAGATCACCGCGGAGGCGCCGCTGCAACGCGACCCAGGCGTAGTCCCAGGCGAGGCGTCCTCCGGTTGCTCACCGCGGGCCCCCTCCGGGCCAACGATGGGGTCGATGCTACGATGCGCGCGACAACTCAACGTATCGCGTAGAAGCTGTGAGACCGTGACCCTGTCCCCGGCCGACGAGGCGGTCCTCCTCGACGCCGCCAAGCGTGGCGACGAGTGGGCCTTCGGGCGCTTGGTCACGGCACGGCGCCAAGAGCTGCATGCGCACTGCTACCGGATGCTCGCCTCGGTCGATGACGCAGATGACGCCGTCCAGGAGGCGCTCGTTCGAGCCTGGCGGGCGCTGCCCTCCTTCGAGGGCCGCAGCTCACTGCGGACGTGGCTCGTCAAGATCGCCACGAACACGGCGCTCGATCTCGCGACCAAGCGGGCCCGGCGGGAGCTGCCGGTCAGCTTCGGCCCCGAGGCTGGGCCGACGGAGCGGCCGGGCGGGCCGCGCACAGAGGTCGCCTGGATGACGCCCTATCCAGGTTCTCGCGACGCGGAAGCGGCACTCCCCGAGGCCAGCTACGCCGCACGAG
>JAJYMM010000087.1 GCA_021787035.1 Actinomycetes bacterium | reverse complement strand
CGATGGGCTGGTACCGCGGCATGGAGCGACCCTTCGCGGAGCTTCCCGCAGATTCGACCCCCACCAGGTGAAGGGAGCTCGACATGCCAGGTAACACCACCACGACGCACGCCGACGGCTTCAGCGCCGTCGCGCGAGCCGCCATGAAGCAGCGGGACAGGGGTTCATGGATGGCCTTTTGTTCAGGTGGAGATCGCGCCCGCGTCGGCTGCCACCAACTGGTCAGTTGGTTGCCGTCGGGCTGCCAGATAAACGGCGCTCGCGGTGAGCACGATCAGCCCGACCGGAGCGGCCCCGCTGGCCTTCCCGCGGGCGTCGAGGCATCGGGCGAGTGGCTGCACCGCCACGCCGGCGATGGCGCAGAGCGCCGTGACCCCGGCGACGATCGCGGTGCCGTCGGTGGCACGAGCCGCGCCGACAACGCTTGGCAGGAGGGCGAAGGCGACAGCGGGAGCGGCGAACACCCACGGCGCCATGGGCGCCACCACCCGGCGGAACCTCGACCGGTCGAAGGTTGGCAGATGGCGGGTGAGGCTCGGCTCGCGGCGGGTGATGACCGTCTCGGGGGATGCCCCGATGGCGGCCAGGACGGCCGCCATGAGCGCCAGGTGGGGCAGGTAGGCGGCGACGAGGGGGTCTGGCGCCCATTGAGCCAGGATGCCCGCCACGAGCGGGCCGAGGGCGAAGCCGAAGGTCATTGACAGCGCCGCGCGCCGGGCGGCGACGTGGTCGCCGGCGTCAGCGTAGGGTGGGCGTGACAGCTCGTGCACCCACGCCGTCGCCGCGCCGAAGGCTGCCCCGCTGCTCACCCCGGCGAGGAAGCGACCGACGAAGAGCAGCCACAGCCTGTGGCCGCCGGCGGCGAGGGCGACGCTCGCCAGCAGTGACAGGGCGGCCGCGGGGATGACCACCACCCGGCGCCCCCGGGCGTCGGAGACGGGCCCGGTCACGAGCAGCCCGGGGATGAGGCCCAGGGCGTAGACGCCGAACATGGCCTCGACCGTGCCGGTCGATAGCGACAGCGTGCGCTGGTAGACGAGCAGCATCGGGGTGATCTGGTTGGACCCCCAGCCGACCCCGGTGAGCAGCAGGGCCACCGGGAGCCACGGCGCCACACCCCTCCCCTTGGGTTCAGTGAACAGACCCATGGCGTCACGGTAGCACACAAGTCCGGTGATTGAACCCGTCCCGGGTAGGCTGGCGCTGTGCTCGGCAAGGACTACGAAGGCCAGGACTGCGCCCTCGCCAGGGCCCTCGAGGTCGTCGGCGAGCGCTGGACGCTGCTCATCGTGCGCGACGCCCTCTACGGGGTGCGGCGCTTCAACGACTTCCAGGCCCACCTGGACCTCCCCAAGGCCATCTTGTCGGACCGCCTGAACGGGCTCGTGGACGACGGCGTCCTCGAACGGCTCCCCGACCCCGACCACCGCGGACGGCACCTCTACCAGCTCACCCAGGCCGGAAAGGACCTCTGGCCCGTCGTCCACGCGCTCGTCGTCTGGGGCGACCGCTACCGCCAGGGCACCTGCCGCGTGTTCCAGCACGCCGACTGCGGCACCCCCCTCGACGAGACCGGCGCCTGTCCGCGCTGCAAGGTCTCACCTGGGCCCGACGACATTCTCACCAAACCGCTCCGGCAGACCAGCCGCGACGACCCCGTCGCCCGAGCACTCCGACGACCGCACCGCATGCTCGACCCCGTCCCCGGACCATGAGGGCGGGCAGCGACCCAAGCGCTTTGCTCCTGCCTGCGGCGGATTACTGGCCCGGAGCCGTCGGTCTCGGGCTCCCTCACCGCGAGCTCCACGATCGCGGATGAATCAAGGTAAGTGGCAGCCGCTTTCAGCGTCCGTTGTCACGCAGCTGGACGAGCACGGTTGAGGGGAGCTCCATGTCCTCGGGAAGCGAGATGGGTTCAGGGAGCTCGTCCACTTTCTCCGATGCCCGGTATTGGGCCGCTGACGGCCTGTTGGAGGGAGTTCGCGAACGCTGCCTCGAATGCTGGGGCGGGGAGTGAGGTGGCGGGTTCGACGCGGTAGATGTAGCGGGCCATGATCATGCCGGCGATCAGGCACTCGACGATCGCGGCGCGCCGTGGCCCGTCGCCGGTGTCACCGAGGGTCGCGCGGAGCGGCACCGTCTGCTGGGCCTCCAACTCGGTGCGCAGCAGTTCGTAGCTGGCCTCGTGAGAGAGCGAGGAGCGCACAAGCGCCATCCAGGGGTCGTCGTCGGCCATGTTCTCCCAGCGCTCCATGTACGCCCGTGCGATCCGGGCGCCCATGCCTTCGGTGCTGCCTTGCAGCGCGGCCGGTGGGATCTGGAAGCGGCCGACCGCCTCCATGAACAGGGCCTCCTTGCCGCCGAAGTAGGTGACCACGAGCGCGTGGTTGACATCGGCTTCCTGGGCGATCGCCCGGATCGAGGTCTGCGCGTAGCCGCGCTTGGCGAACAGGCGCCGCGCAGCGACGAGCACGTCGGCGCGGCGCCCTTCCGGGTCGTGGTTGGGAGTACGGCGCTGTCGGGGTGCCTGCGACGCGTTCACCCCGCCAAGTCTAACCAATTGGTTAGAATGGGCAAGCGGGTTCTAACCGAGCGGTTATAACGGAACTGCGGGCCTGTCCCTGCTCGTTCTTGTCCGCCCTTTCCGAGAGGAACGCCGATGCGTCCAGTCGTATCCATGCCTACCAGGTCCACCCGTGGAGGCAGCCGGTGACGGGGGTGGCCGCTGTCGAGTCGCGCCGGCGCTTGAGCGAGCCCGGGCGGCGTCGGTTGACGCTGCTGGCGATGTGCGTGGCGACGTTCATGATCCAGCTCGACGTGACGATCGTGAACGTCGCGCTCCCGTCGATCCAGCACGGCCTGGACACCACGCCCAGCGACCTGGAGTGGGTCATCAGCGCCTACGCCCTGGCGCTGGCGGCGTTGATCCCGGTCGGCGGCGCGCTCGGCGACCGCTACGGCCGCAAGCGCCTGTTCCTCATCGGCGTCACGATCTTCACGCTCGGCTCGATCGCCTGCGCCCTGTCCGGTAGCGACCAAACGCTGATCGGCTTCCGGGTCCTCCAAGGCGTCGGCGGCGCCGCCATGCTCGCGCTCACGCTGTCGATCATCACCGAGACGTTCCCCAAGGAGACCCGCGCCAGCGCGATCGGGACCTGGGCCGCGATCGGCGGCACCGGCTTCGCCGTCGGGCCGGTAGTCGGTGGTGTCCTGCTGAGCTTCTTCGGCTGGTCTTCGGTGTTCTGGGCCAACGTCCCCTTCGCCGCCGTTGCCATCACGCTCACCCTCATCGCGGTCCCCGAGTCGCGCAACGCCTCATCGCGCCGTCTCGACCTGCCCGGCGTCACGGCCAACGCGCTCGGTCTGGTCGGGATCACCCTCGGGCTCATCGATGCGTCCTCCCACCCGTGGACCTCGGTTCTCGTCCTCGGACCACTCGCGATCGGCGCTGGTCTGCTGGTCTGCTTCGCCCTGTGGGAACGCCACACAGCCCACCCGATGGTCCCCCCGGCGCTGCTCGGCGCCCGCAGCTTCGTCAGCGCCTCGGGCGTGTACCTCATCAGCTACGCCGCGTTCGGCGCGTTCATGTACTACCTCACCCTGCTCTACCAGGACATCAACGGCTGGTCGGCACTGCGCACCGGCCTGTCGTGGCTGTTCATGAACGCCCCGTTCCTGCTCATGGCGCAGCTCACCGGGCGTATCGACCGCCGCCACCCGCCCGCCAAGGTGGTCGGCGCCGGGTGCCTCGTCGCGGCCATCGGCATCTTCGCGCTCAGCAGAGCCGATGCGACCAGTCCGTTCGTGCTCACCGCCATCGGCTACGTCCTTGCCGGAGCGGGGTTCGGTGTCATCGTCCCCGGCGTCACCCACGTCGCCATGCGCGACGTCCCCACCGGCGTCTCAGGCGCGGCCTCGGGCATCGTCAACGCCTCGCGCCAGCTCGGTACCTCCCTCGGCCTTGCCGTGCTCGGCAGCATCGGCGTCACCGCTGCTACCTCGCACTGGCAGACCGCCATCCACCGCTTCCCAGCTACCATCCACGCCGCCGCGACCGGCCAAACGCAGAACGTCGCAGGGGCACACATCAGCGCCGTCACCCAAGCCCTCGGCCACGCCTACCGACACGCCGCCGTCGGCTCGTTCGTCCACGGCTACCACCTGGCCGTCGGCGTCGCGGCCGCTTTCGTCCTCGCCGCCGCGACCTCCGCGCTGATCGGGTTCCGGCGTCCCCCAGCCAACACCACGTTCGCCGCCGCGCAGGTTCCCGGTGAGCGGTGAGCGGTGAACGGTGAGCGGGCACGCCGGGCAGGGATCAAAACCGGCAGACACAGCGTCTTGCCCGCACAAACAGCACGACAGGCGACCGTCGCGCGTTGGTGACGGGACCGTTCACCAGGCTCCCTGGACCGGCGGCACTAGCTTGAACACGTTGGTTAGATCTCCACAGACGCTCAGCGAGGCCGACCGGCGTCTTGTCGCCGGGTGGGCCGCCGACTGCGCAGAGCGAGTGCTCGGGCTCTTCGAGGCGGAGGTACCACATGACGAGCGCCCTCGTGTGCTCATCGCCCGGGCCCGCGCGTTCGCAGCGGGAGAGCTCAACACGGCCGAGGAGATACGCCGTCGCTTCGCGGGCGGCGTGGGCGCCAAGGAGGTGAAGGCTCCTGCGGCGGTCGCCGCTGCTAGATCCGCCGGCCAGGCGGTCGGCGTCTGCCACATGGGCGCGCACGCACTGGGCGCCGCCGGGTATGCCGCTCTAGCCGCCGGCTTGGCGGCCCCTGATAGGCCAGAAGCCGTCGGAGACGAGATCCGCTGGCAGCTCGCCCACATGTCGGCAGAGGTCCGGGCCGCCCTCAAAGCCCTTCCACCCATCGGCGAGGACCGATCGGGGCCTCTCGGGCCAGGACTTCTCGCATCAGGCCCGCTCGGCATGATCATCCGTGAACTCCAAACCGGTCTCGCCCGACCCGATTTGGCCTGAACCGGAAACGCCCCGGTGTAGAACGACACGGTCGCTGGCCGGCCGGCCAGCCGGCGACGTGACGCTCCTGGAGCGCACGGTGACGGCGGCGTGGTGGAGCTGGTCGCCGACGACAGGGATCGGCGCCGCAACCGCATCACGGTGACCCACTCGGCGCGCACCGAGATCTTCGCCGACCGGGGCGGCCGGAGCGTCGCGGAGGCGCTGCGCCATCGGCTTCCCAGGCTCGGCGGCGACCAGCTTGCCCGGATCGAAGCCGCTCTCGACCAACTCGCCGGCGAACTTCGGGGTTGAACCACGGAACTTTGGTTTCGGGCCCCTGAGGTCTGAGGCCTCCTTGAAGGCCGCCAGCGTAGGCAGGGGCGACGCGTCGTGCGACCTACGGGCGTTCGTAGAGCCCGTCAAGACGACCGCGGGCAAGCACGTCGGCCACGGCGGCGAGCACCTGCCGCGGCTTTGCCGATTCCAACGTGGTGGCATTGGAGGGCGGGGGCACA
>JAJYMM010000140.1 GCA_021787035.1 Actinomycetes bacterium | reverse complement strand
CCACCCGTGGGCGCGCCGGCGAGCCAGAGGTTCTGTCCACTCCCGACAAGGACGTTGCGAGGAAGGCCGTCTCCTGGCAACACGCTGCTCGGAAGCGTCCTCATCACCGCGCCGGTGGACGGTGAGATCTCGACCAGGCCGTCACCTGGCGTCCCCGGCGTGCCGTATCCCCAGAACCAGACCGCCCCGTCGGCATAGGCGAGCTCGCAGTGGGCACGTGAGCTGCCGGACACCGTCACGTCGACCGGTGGGAGCACGACCGATCGGCCCGTCTGAGGATCGAAGCGCTCGAGTCGGACGCTCTGTGTGTTGGTGGGCGAGAGGTTCGTGATCACCGCGAGGAAGACGTCGCGTCCGCCTCGGGCGACGTAGTCGCCACAGGCCTCGAGCGGAAACCGGTGCACGCGGCGCATGGTTGCCGGATCGACCTCTTCGACACTGCACCGTGTCGCCTGCGTGGTGCCGGCCGACGTTGACGACGGCCTCCCCACGAGCCAGAGCTCGTGGTCCAACGAAACGATGTCGCTCGGAGAGAAGCCGGGAAGCCCGACCGAGCGTGCGCTCGCTCCGTCGCTCGTCGAGATCGAGTAACCGCTCGACGACGGCGGCGGCGAGCGGTGGGCGGGCGGACCGGAGGACGGCGGCGGCGAGGAGGAGCCGATGAGCCCCGCTACCAGCCCCGCTGCCCCGACAACGGCGAGCACGCCGAGCGCGTAGCGACGCCGTCGTCTGCGGCGCGCCTCTTTGAAGAGGGACTCGGGCGATTCAGGACCTTCGGCTTCTACCGGACGTTCCGCCTTCGACAGCCGCGTCGTCATGTCAGCGGACCGCCTCGATCATCGCGATGAGCTCGCTCTTGCGGTACCCCGACCGGCGGGCGGATCGCACGAGCTCTCGCACTTGTGCGACGAGCGCGCTCTTGTCCGGAGTGCCCGCGACGGTGATCCCGTGCCCGCGCCGGAACTCGAGGAGGCCCTCGTCCCGGAGCAGGTGGAGCGCCCGAAGAACCGTGTTCTTGTTGACACCGATCACTGCGGCAAGGTCCTTGGCCAGCGGCAGCCGGTCACCTGGGCGTGCTTCGCCTTCTGCGATCGCGCGGCGGATCTCGGCTGCGACCTGCTCGGCGAGCGGCATCGGATCACCCCGGTCGACACGCAGGTCCATAGTGCCTATCGTACTAGTACTACACGTCGATGGGAAGCGGTCACAGCGGGCGACGAGCCGGCGGTCGGGGACGCGTAGTGTTGTCGGTGCGACCGACGTTCGGGGACACCCGGTAGGTGACGGTGCCCTCAGCCAGCGAGGTAGCGGCTCAGGTCAGTGACGCGGACGAGGCGAAGCCGGGACAGCGGAAACGCGTGGGCCTTGACCCGGAGCACCACCCCGTGCAGTGGCACCACGCAGGCCCAGTCCGTCGGATCCGCCGCGTCCCACGGCAGGTACATGCGAGCGTCACGAGGCTGATCGTCCACTTCGACCTCACCGGTCCTCTGGACGGTCACTTGCTGGCCAGAGTCAGCAAAGCGTGTCTGGAGGAGGATGGACTGCTCCACGAAGTCGATGGGACGTTCGACCTCGGAATCAACCGTGAGCTCGCCGCCGCCGGCCATCTCATGGGTGAGCCCGAAGCGCACGATCTGCTCGCCGCCCGCCGGAATGGGGCCCCACATCGGGACCTCGCTGCCGTAGCTGATGCTGCGTCTGCATTGGACGCTAACCGGCAGGCCGTAGAGCGGCGTCGCCGTGGCTCGGAACGCATCCTGGACCTGCCTGGAGCTTGCCGCCGATGCGGACCGGGGATCTCGGCGCCATTCCAGACGCTCGTTCGCCCACTGGGTGAACCCACGGACCTTCGACAACACGGCCCAAGTCTACGAATTGCGGTGAAAAGCGAACAGCCGGGGCATCCCCTCCCCGGCGGTATGTGTCACGTGGATAGCTCCAACGGAGCGCGAATAGGGGCTATCCAGTTCGCCGGGCCGCGGCGTTCGCGACTCGTGGCGCAGGGACACCTCGTAATCAGCACACCAGCCAGCTTCGCCACGACGCCGTCGCTGTCATCGACGCTCGCTCGAGGCGTAGCTGGAGGGAGAGGCCAGCGAAGGTTCGGGTTTGCTCGTGACGCGGCGAGGGCCACATACCCGCGCAGCCTGATGCCGCAGTCCATTTGTCTGTTGTCGGTAACCTTTCGGTCGTGTTCTACGTGACCGATCTCCGGCACTTCGAAGGCATCGAACTCGATCCCGACGTCCCCGGACCAGCGCTCTCCCTCGCCCTCTATCTACGCCGGATCGTTCGATCCGCGACCGCCTCCTCAAGCCCTGGCGCACACCCGACCGCCCTCGCCTGCCGCCGACGCCCGCAGCGTCACCGATGCCCTGGGCACCTGCGCGTCGAACTCCAGGGGATCCCCTCGTGCATCGAGTGGGGCTGTCCCGCCTGTGGCGAGGGTGGCCGGATCGACGGCTGGCAGGGCAGCCGCGACGACCTATCGTCGCTCAGCCGGCAGGTCCGCGGAGACGAGAGCGGTCGCGAGCTCGTGATCGCGGAGGAGCTCTACCCACTCCTGGTCGAGGAGGAGAGCTTCGACAGCCGCTGTGCCCGGATGGTCTACACGACGACGACCGGCCGCGGAGGCGTCCTGCTGTGTGGAACCGATGGAGAGTTCGGAGCCCTCTCCGAGGTGGCGATGGCCTGGGCGCAGGACGAGCCGAGCGCCAGTCGCCGGCGCCGCTGGCGCCAGCTCGTCCAGTCGTTCGAACCCCGCCGGCGGAGCTGGTTGGACCAGCGCATCGACGTCATGGCCGACGAACTTGCTGCGCTCGGGCTGCATGCGCCCCGGGCCCGGCTCGGCGCCAAGATCCAGAACATTGTGGCCGAGGTGGCAGAGAGCCTCGGCATCAGCGAGTCCTCTGCTCGTCGCTACCTCGACGACGAACGGCTCCGCCAGCTCGCCCAGGAGGCAGCGCTTCAGCTTGGCCAAGAGCAGCCCGGTGCGGTTCTCCTCGACTTGCCCCGCACCATCCCGCTGGCAGTGGGTTTCTTCGGCCGGGTTGTGTCTGCTCTGGCCGAAGCGGCGCGGATCCGGGTCTTGAACAGCGACGAGCTCGGCGCCCAGGACGCGCTGGACCTGCTGTCCGCGCTCGGGAGGATTCTCCACGAGGCTCGCAGCGAGCACCCCGGTGCCATCCATCTCCCACAGGCCGCGCTCATCCGTACCGGTCGCTTCCTCGAGGCGAGTGCCGAGGTCGTCACCGCCGGCGGGGACGTTGGCGCCGGTCTGCCAATCGGAGAGGTGGGAGCCTTGGCTGATGCGCTTCTCGCCGATGCGAGATCCCTACGAGCCCTTGTGAGCGAGCACGGCACCAGCACCGCGCCCACTGCCGACAGCTGAAAGAGTCAGTCGCCTTCCACTGGCTCCTTCCCCTCTGCCCGATTCGGCCGCCGAGCGGCCAACCGAACAGCGATCCGCTGCGTCACCTTGAACGCTTGGAGCAAGCTCGTAGCGAGCGCGTCGTTCGCGGTCTCGGCCTCACCAGCTGTGGAATTCAACTGCACAGCCCGCAGGCCATTCAGATGCTCTCGACACTCTTCTAGCAGCATCGCAACCGCGACCGTTGTGTTACGAACTGTCAGTTCAAGGCTCATGGTTGTAGCTCTATCTCCCCAAGTGGCGCGCGACCGCCCCGCTCCCGGCGGACTGGGACACCCCCCCGGCCCAGAGATGATGAACGTTCGGGGCAGGTGCTCGGCCGGCGGACTCGGAACGATCTGGTCGGACCATTCGCCGTGACTGGACCCGCCGGGACGCGCCCGTAGCCGGCAGCGTGATGCGGTCCAGGCGGTACGGCGTGTGGCACGCTGAGCCATGATGATGCGACGACTGTTCACCTGGCGGATGAACCTCTACCGGCTCATTGTTGGCGTCATAGTCCTGGCCATCGTGATCCCTGCATGGGAGCTCGGGGTACAGGCGATGTGGCTTGTCGCAGTCGGATGCATCCTTGTGGTCATCGGCGCCGTCGGTGCTGGCACGTGTGTGCCGTCCATCCGACAATGGTTACGTCGCTGAGCGCGCCGTTTGACACAGGACGCAGCGGTGAGCAGGATTGAGAACATGGCTCTCAAGAAGCGCTGGGAAGAGCTGAGCCTCCGCGCTCGCAGGCTGATCATTATTGCCGCAACGTTAGAGGGAGTCTTCAAGTTCGCTGCTCTGATCGATCTCGCGCGGCGGCCGGCTGACGAGGTCCGGGGGTCGAAGGCAAAGTGGGCGACCGCCATTGTTGTCGTCAACTCCGTCGGAGCTCTGCCCCTCTACTACTTCGCGCGGGGACGGCGCACTTCATCCCCCTAGCCTCGCTGTTTCACGGCGAGCCCGCCGTGCCGATGAATATGCAGATACTATGAGTACAGAGCGAGTCCGTGACCACGACGCTGAGTTCGCGGTAGTCGTGACCGGCGTGCGGGCGCGCACGATCAGAGCCTCGGCGTGCATGGCGCCTGATGGCACCGGTTGTCGTGCCGGTGCAGAGCGTGGGCGGCTCAGGCGAACGCCGCCCGCAGTCGCGTGAACGCGAGCGCGAGCTGCTTGGCCCAGGACCACGTCTTGTCGAGGCGCAGGTGGGTGACCCTGCCTGACCTCGTGAGGCGAGCTGCCATGTGCAAGATGCGGTAGCGGAAGCTGGCGATCTCACAGCGAGCGAGCTCGGTGTCGTCTGCGAAGCAGATGAGCTTGGACCAGCACACGAGGTCTGCGGCGGCGAGGACGAGTTCCAGCCAGGCGTTGTTCTCCGCCACCTCCTTGCATGGAAGGTTCTTCAGCCCAGCGGCCTTTCCCTGCCGGATGCGGTCCTCGACCCGAGCATGGCGGCGGTGATGGAGCTCCAGGCGGTCGAGGCCGTCCGCGTTCTTTTCGTGCTCGCTTCTCGGGGCGAAGATGAACGCGGTGTGGCGGAAGCCTTCGATCATGTCGAAGAAGCTGAGTTGGGCACCGGGGTGTGGGCGCTCCTTGCGCACGACGACCCGGCTGCCCTTCGGCCAGGCTTCCAGGTCGAGCATCTCGGTCACCTCGGCCACCCATGCGCCGTCGCGGACGTCACCTTCTTCGGTGTCGATCGCCTCCCACCACTCGTCGTCACAGAGATCCACGATGGCGTCACGGACTTCTTGGGTGAGGGGGAACCCGAAGGAAAAGGCGACGCCGCGTTCTCGGCAGTGGGCGGCGAAGTCGTGGGTCGCGCCTGCTGCGTCCGAGCGCACACAGATGCGCGGTCCTGCTGGGTCGCCTTTTCGGGGCCGGGCCTCTTCGGGCAACGAGGCGAGGGCGAGATCTAGGACCTCGATGTGGTCCTTGGCGGTGTTGGAGCCCGCCCCGCCGCCTCGCACGATCCCTGAGAGCGCCTCGCCCGAGGAGACCTCGGGTCGGTCCAGGTAGCAAAGGAGCGGATGGAAGCCGAACGTCTTCTTCCACGTGGGCTCGGCTGTCTCCTTCTCTGACCCTGATATTGCAACCGCGCTGGTCAGCGGGGGTCTGATAGACGCGGAAAGTGCTCCTCTGCCTGGGAGAATGTGAGTTGCGACACAACACATTCCTCAGGATCAAGGAGCACCTACCAAGTGAA
>JAJYMM010000156.1 GCA_021787035.1 Actinomycetes bacterium | reverse complement strand
AATCCGCGCCCGGCTCTGCCCCCGCGGCGGCCCGGGGGGCCACGTTTCGGCAGGAGGAGAGCCGTGCCGACTGAGAGGTCGTGCTGGCGGCGACCCCGATCGATCAGCCAGTGGCCGACGTGCCGACCGCTGCACCTGGAACGAGGTGCGAGCCGAGATGGTTGACGATGACCGGAACGGTCGCGGCCAGCGATGGCGGTCATCCCGCCACCAACGCCCGACCGGCTGACCACGTCTACGGCCGCGGTTGGGTTTGCGCCCCCCCTTGATCTCACTTCGATCTCTGCGCTCCGTATTTTGAGACCACTGTGAAACAGGGGAATGTGGTCTCGCCACGACCTTCGTGGGCCCTCCGTGGACACCAGACCGACCGCCAATGTCGTGGATGGCACAGAGATCGCGTAGCTGCCGACGGCCGGGTACACCGATGCTCGCGTACGGGGCGCCGGCTCTGGTGGGGCCACGAGCAGCCCGGTCGGCTACCTCCCCTTCACCAGAACGCGTAGCACGGTGAGCACGTCCCCTCCGTCGGCCCTGTTCGGCAGTCTGCTCCAATCGTGGCATCCCGTTTCCGCCGAGGTGGGTGCCCGTCGGCGCATCCGTGTGGCCGTGGCAGCGGGCCGCCCACCGGCTGCCTCATAGGCGCGGCGGGCGGCCCGGCCCGCGCCCGCAGTGGTCCGCGCCCGCGCGGCACCTCGCCGGCCAGGACCCGCCGTCGCCTATCCCTGCCCGCCCAGGTGATCGTTGTCGGGTTGGCTTGCCGACAGCCCTCCGTCGGAGAAGAGTGCCGTCAGTGCCGAACAGCACCCCGATCTAGGCGGTCCAGGCTCTTCTCCAGCACGACCTTGATGAACGTCTGGTAGGGGAGACCGCGTTGGAGCGCTTCGGCCTTAGTGCGTTCAAGTAGCTCCTCCGGCAGCCTCAGAGAGATTGCCCGCTGATGCTTGCGCGCCGCCACTATGGCTGCCTCCACCTCAGCCACGAACTCATCGCCGCCCATCCCCTCGTACGGGTCGTATTGATGCGGCTCTGGCCCAAACCGTTGTCCAATCGTGCGCTCGACCGTCATCGTCCTCGCCTCCCAATGGCATGCGCATGAACCGGGTATCGGCCCGCGGGCACAGGAATGTAGGCGACATAGAGCAGTCGCCCAGCATTTGTTCGCCCCCGCAGTACCCGGACTGGTTCCCGTTTCGGGTCCGGCTCGTCGTCTCGGTCTGGGTCGTTCATAGCCTCTTCGATCTCGGTTAGGGTGATGCTGCGCTCCGGGTGACCCCGACCAAGGTGGTCACGGTTGGCCGCGTCCCAAACGACCGCCGCACTTTCCACACGCGCAGTATATATCAGAAGTGTAGTCGTATCAGCAACGCAGATTGCGTTTGGCACCTTGCGGGCCACCTCACGGTCGGGTAGCACCGGGCGCGATTGGACGAGTTCTCGCACCGTGTCCGACCCATGGGATCATCTCGTGGCAGTTCTGGCAGTCTGCCAGGGCGGGTCACGAGGTCCCGAAGGGGAGATCTCCATGGCCGAGACGCGACGCCCTGGCTCCCCGGGCCGGGCCGTGGTGTGAACCCGTCCCCCGGTCCACGATTTCGGTGGACGACTGGTTGGCATGATGGGCGGGTTAACCAGGAGGAGGCCAAATGACCGAGAGACGGCGGCAGAGTCAGGCGGAAGGCGAGGAATGACCAGGCGAGGGGTTGGACTCCAGCAGCTGGAGGGCCATTACCCGCCGGCTCGCGGCATTGATTACGGCTGAGCCCACGACAGATTCCCACCCACCTTGAGGCGGCCCCGAGAGGAGGACGACCCACAGGTTCTGGGGGCCAGTCGACGAGTACGCCGAGGTGCCATCGATCTTCACAGTTCTCGCGCCGGCCACGTAGAACCCACCCGTTACCTGAAGGCCGCGAACCGGCGGTTGGCCATCGCCAGGTCGCCAATTGGCCCGCAGAGCCAACTCGGCGACCCAGTTCGGCAACGTCTCACTCGTCAGGATTCCGTCGGTCGCGGAGGTGGCTTGGATCCGGACACCACCCAGTGCGACCACCGAGCTGCTGGTCAGCCGCACCGGTTGGAGCCGGGCCACGACGCCAATGGCGACGAGCGCTGCCAACACCACGGCCATCGATACACCGAGCCGAGCGTGCCACCTCGCCTTGCGCCGCGCCAGCACCCGCGGTCGGTTGGACGTGGAACTGGCTCGCACCAGGGCCGCATCCATTCGATTTGCGAGGAAGGAACCAAGCCTGATCTTGAACTCATCGTCGCTGCTCTTCACGACATGTTCCTCCTCATAGTGCCAAGGGCGCGTGCCAGATGACTGCGAGCCGTCCCCGGTCGGCACCCCAAGATCTGTGCGCATTCATCCAACGTGTACCCATGGAAGAAGTGGAGCACCACGACCGCTCGCTGGCGCCGAGAGCAGCGGGCAAACCCCATCGCCAGGTCGTGATCCCCTGAGTCATCGCCCAACCCGACCTCTTCATCCGGGTAACGCGGACCGAGGAGCCTACGCCGAACTTGGAGCCTCCGCCAGCTTAGAGCCCTCCGCACACAGATTTGGAGAAGCCACGGCTCACGCCTACTGGGATCGCGGAGTGTGGGCCAGTTCTTCCAGGCTGCTTCAAGGCTCTCCTGCGCCACATCCTCAGCGATCCCCCAGTCCCCGACAATGGCAAAAGCTGTGGCGACGAGGCGAGGCCAGTTGGCTGCCACAACGCCGTCGAAGTCGCCGTACCCCGCATCGGATTTGGGTGGAACTGTTGGAAGCGACTCGTCCATGCCCTTGAGACGCCGCGAAATCCTCGATGGTTTACCCGAACCGACCAAGCCTGAATTTTCAGCCGGCAACCGCCACCTCGAGGCCCAGCAGCTCGCACGCCACTTGGAAGTCAGGGTCGTCAACCTCGATCGGCTCGGTGGCCGCTACCGCGATCGGGCTGTCGAGGGCAGGTGGCGTCGGCTCGAGGACCGCCAACTTGGTCAAGTCGTCGCCGAGTCTGGAGAGGCATGCGATGCCGGAGAATTGCGGTCGGCCATCTCCCCTCGACAACTCGTACACGTGACGTGAGCTTCGCTGGGTGATCTGTCTGGGCACGGCTGGGCGGATCGCGGCAGTATCAAGCTCCGTCACCCCTGCCGCGGCCAGCGCTGGAGCGACCTCGTGGGCCAACTCCGTGTTGAGGTGAACCAGGGACTCGTGGTGCCCCACATCCGCGTACTCGCCGACCAGGAGGGCCCGTGAAACCATCAGCCCTCGGCACCAGCGCGCCGGCACCTTCCCCGGCGGGAGCGCGTCTATCTCACCGTTGATGGCAGCCAGCTCGCGGACCACTTGAGGCGCCGCGCGGAACCGGGCCAGCGTCTCCAGGAACGCGCCAAGCTTCTGGGAGGACGCTCACAGGACGCGGTACCGACCCAAAGGATCGTCCCAGCGGTTGCCATAGGTACCCCCTGGGCCCGCATGGCGCCAATCCGGCCACGCCCAGGGATCTGGTCGGCGGCCGATTCGGAACACTGGTTGCTCCGGTCGGGCCCCGACCAACGCCAACCTGATCAGCCCCCGAGCAGAAAGGCACGCGCGGCCTCGAGCAACGTCGGCCCCACCTCACTCACCTCACCCTCGCGAAGCAGCTACGCCGGGACTCGGTCGTCCAACTGCGGGTTCACCCCCTGGAACCAGGCCTGCACCACGTCGGGTGGGTCTCCCCAATCGCTGAGCATCTCCGCCAGCTGCAGGCCCAGCCGGAGCCGGGGCCGAACCCGGGGATCACGGATAGCCCTCTCCCCGGTCCCCCACTCTCGCACTGCTCGGGCCTCAGGCACTCCGCCGATGTACGCCACTAAACGTTCCCCCAGGACCGCGCTCAGCCGGGCTACCACCCGCTCAAGCGACGACCGGACCGCCTTCTCGTGTGCCGCCAGGTCGGAACGCGCTCTGGCTACGTTCACGGCAGGCCCTCCATGGGTAGCTCTTCCGCTTCGGCCTGGCCCCGACCAATCCCTTGTCAAAGCCAAGGCTGCGCCCATTCTTCCCGAAGGTACAGCGGGACCAGTGCCGATGAAGCACCGTCGTGGGACCATCGCGGCTCCTCTCAGCGGCCGGGCTCCGGGCAACCAGACCACTCAGCTCGTCCGCTGGCGCCCCCGCCTGCGGCTGTCCACATGTCCCGCTCGCTCTGCTCAGGGCCAACTCGCAGCCATCACCCCCAACCTACGAAGCGTGTCCCAACTTGGCGGACTGACAGCAACTCTGACAGCAACGGGTGCGTACTCGCCCGGTCCCCGGCGGACCCGCCTACCACCTGACCGCCACTCGTTGAAGTCAGAGGTGAACCGTACCGGTCTCCGGCGGACGTCAGCTGCGCGGTCTCTTAATCCCAAGGTTCCAGGTTCGAGTCCTGGTGCGGGCACCAAATCCTGACATCCGGCTCCGGCCACCTACGGAGTCAAATTCATTCGTCTGCGGATGGCGGGACGGTTCGCCCCGTCGACCTGCAGAGCGTGGTGGGCCCAAGCGCTTGGTCTCGTTATCCGGCGGCCTTCCCGGCTCCGGGGGGCAGATTGTCCTTCACCGTCCGCCTGGGCCTCCTCGCGGCGAGGTATTCGGGAGGCATGCCGGGCCCGGGCCGGACCTGCACGTCCTCCACGGGGATCTCTCCGCAGCTCGCACACACCAGCGCCTGAGCTATGGGACCGCCGCACTCCGTGTGTTGGTAAAGGATGGGAGGGCCGTCGGGACTGGCCCAGCGGTCGCCCCAGGCTGTGAGCGCGATGAGGGCCGGGGCCAGGTCGCGTCCCTTCTCGGTGAGCAAGTAGTCGCTCCTGTCCTTTGACCCCGAGGGGTGGCGCTCCATGAGGCCGGCGGCGACCATTGAGTCGAGCCGGATCTTCAGAACGTTGGTGGCGAGTCCGAGGTTGTGCTGGAAGTCGTTGAAGCGGGTCACGTGCGCGAAGAGCGCGTCGCGGACGATGAGTAGGGTCCACCTCTCGCCAACCACCTCCAGGGCGCGGGCGATGGAGCAGACCTGTCGGTCGTAGGTCCTTCCCAGCATGGGGCCTCCCGGTTAGGCACTTGCATGACGCAAGCCATCAGCGTAGTATCGCTTGCACCATACAACCTCGAGCCAGGAGGGACACGATCATGAGCAGTCGCGACTTCACCGTCAGCATCACCGTGGACCAGCGTCCGGAAGCCGTCTTTGCGGCGATCAACGATGTGCGCGGCTGGTGGTCAGGGGACGTCGCCGGAGAGACAGGGAAGGTGGGGTCCACCTTTACCTATCGGTACGGTGACGTCCATTACTCAAAGCAGACCATCTCCGAGCTGGTGCCCGGCCGGCGCGTGGTCTGGCGGATTGAGGAAGCCCACCTCAACTTCACCAAGGACCCGGACGAGTGGGTCGGCACAGAGATCCACTTCGAGATCGAGCCGAGGGAAGGCGCGACTCAACTGCGCTTCACCCACAAGGGGCTGACGGAGAGCCTGGAGTGCTACGAGGCCTGTTGCGGGGCGTGGAACTTTTACGTCACCGAGTCCCTCCGAGACCTGATCACGAGCGGGGTTGCGCAGCCGAACCATCCGGCTTGAGCGGCCCGGCCCGCCGCCCGCGACGG
>JAJYMM010000186.1 GCA_021787035.1 Actinomycetes bacterium | reverse complement strand
GCGACTATCAGCACTTTTTTGGGTGCGGCAGGCCCAACGGACCCCACGGCCCGCCCAACGGGCCCCACGGCCCGCCCAACGGGCCCCACGGCCCGCCCAACGGGCCCCACGGCCCGTACGCCTTGCCGGCCCCCCCGCACAAGGTGTTCGGCCTCCCTAGCGAGGATCGCCTTCACGTGACATGGGCCCTCGACCTCGACGGTGTGGTCTGGCTCGCCGGCAAGGCCATCCCCGGCGCCGCCGGCGCCGTGCGGCAGTTGCGAGAGGCCGGCGAGCGCGTCATTTTCCTGACGAATAACTCGGGGCCGCGAGTGGCCGGCCACCTCGCGAGGCTCGCCGCCGCCGGCATCGAGTGCGCGCCCGACGACATTGCGACGTCGTCCCAGGCTGCCGCGAGCCTCATCCCGCCCGGTTCAGAGGTGGTTGTCATCGGTGACGAGGGCATCTACGAGGCACTGGGACAAAGGGGGGTCGAGGTCGTCCCGGCGCGTTCAGGCGCTGCTCCGGCGGCCGTGGTCGTGGGCCGGACGGTCGAGCTCGACTACGACCAGCTCGCAACGGCCAGCACTGCCGTGCGCGAGGGCGCCCGCTTCATTGCGACGAACTCTGACGCCACCTTCCCGACCGGCGAGGGCCTGCTGCCGGGGGCGGGAGCGCTCGTGGCCTTCATCGCAGCCGCCTCGGGCCGTGAGCCCGAGGTCGCCGGCAAACCCCACGAGGCGATGGCAGAGCTGGTACGCGACCGCTTTGGGCAGGTAGACGTGATGGTAGGGGACCGCGCCGACACCGACGGCCTTTTCGCCAAGCGCCTCGGCACGCGCTTCGGGCTCGTCCTTTCGGGGGTGACCCGCCGTGAGGACCTACCGATCTCACCGGCCCCCGACATCACGGCGGACGACCTCGCAGCGCTCGTCCGCGCAGCGCTCGTCCGCGCAGCGCTCGTCCGCGGGGGCGGTGAGGGGTCCTGACGGCCGGGTTGGACCAGGTGAGGCGAGGAGTGTTAGGTCTGTGCACTCGGGACGATGTAACGTCTTAGACGCGGCCAGCGAGTTGGCCCAGACATAGCCCGTACATAGCCAGGCCCGCACAACGCAGGTCCGGGTAATCCAATAAGGAGTAAGGGAGAACTCTATGGCAACGGTGACCCTCGAGAAAGTGAGCAAGGTCTACCCCAACGGTTTCGAGGCCGTGAAGGAACTTGACCTTGACGTCGCCGAGGGGGAGCTCATGGTAATGGTCGGCCCGTCCGGTTCCGGGAAGACCACGGCCCTCCGTATGGTGGCAGGCCTGGAGGAGATCAGCTCCGGGACTTTGCTAATGGGCGGCAAGGTCGTCAACGACCTCGCCCCGAAGGACCGAAACGTGGCCATGGTGTTCCAGAGCTACGCTCTCTACCCCCACATGACGGTCGCGGAGAACATTGGGTTCTCGCTAAAGCTCCGCAAGGTCCCCAAAGACGAGATCAAGCGCAAGGTGAAGGACGCAGCGCAGCTGCTGGGCCTCGGCGACTACCTCGACCGCAAGCCCGCTCAGCTTTCCGGTGGCCAGCGCCAGAGAGTGGCGATGGGTCGAGCGATCGTCCGGGAGCCATCCGTGTTCTTGATGGACGAGCCGCTTTCCAATCTCGACGCAAAGATGCGCGTGCAGATGCGCTCGGAGATATCCAGGATCCAGCGCCGGGTTGGCGTGGCCACGTTCTACGTGACCCACGACCAGATCGAGGCGATGACGATGGGTGACCGGGTCGCCGTCCTCCACCTTGGCGAGCTGCAGCAGGTCGGCCGACCACAGGACCTTTACGACAGGCCAGACAACCTGTTCGTGGCTGCGTTCATTGGTTCCCCGGCCATGAACCTGTTCGAGGGGATGGTCTCGCCGAGCGCCGACGAGGTGAAGATCGGGGCGCAGACCCTTTCTCTTGCCGAGAGCGTCCGCCAGGCTCGGCCCGCCCTGGCCGGCTACAGGGACCGCAAGATCGTCGTCGGCATACGGCCCGAAAACCTGGTCGACGCCGCTCTTGGCGCCGCACCCTCGCCGGGCATGACTTTGGAGGCGGACGTAGAGCTGGTCGAGGCGCTCGGCCACGAGCTCGAAGTGCACTTCCTGATCGAGGCGTCTGCGGTCCAGTCCAAGGCGACGCAGGCAGCGACGGGGGCCGAGGAGTTGGGTGGTGTGCCGGTATTACAGATGGGTGGCAACAGGACAGAGGGCGTCGCCAGGGTTTCTCCACGTTCGCTCCTGAAGGCAGGCGACCACGCCGTGTTCATGGTCGAGGTGGACAGGCTCCACTTCTTCGATCCCGATACGGGCTTGGCGATCTGGAGCTAGGGGCATCAAGGGGGGAACCTGCTCTGTAGGCAGATGGGAGCGGCGTACGTCGCCTCTTATGGCATGGACGTGTGCTGCTCCCTGTTGCCCGGGGAGAAAATAGACGGCCTGGTAGTGGTCGCGCCTTCTGTCTATATCCACCAAGGAAGTACTGGCGGGCGCCTCCACTACTTCTAGGCGAGTACCGGAGGGCCTAACGGCCGAGGTAGGCGAGGACCGCTAGTACGCGGCGGTTGTCGTCGTCAGAGGGCTGCAGGTCGAGCCTTATGAATATTGACGCGCTGTGTTTTGCCACGGCGCGCTCGCTGATAACCAGACGCTGGGCGATGGCAGCGTTGCTCCGGCCTTCGGCCATAAGGGAGAGGACCTCTCGTTCGCGGGGACTGAGGGTGGCGAGCGAGCCGGCGCCCTCGTTCCTGGCGAGGAGACGGGCTATAACCTCTGGGTCCATGGCGGTGCCACCACCTGCGACCCTGCATACGGCGTCTACGAACTGGCCTCCATCGAACACCCTGTCTTTCAGCAGGTACCCGATCCCCCCGCCACCCCCCGCCAGAAGCTCGCGGGCATAAAGCTGTTCGACGTACTGCGAGAGCACCAGGACGGGCAGGCCGGGCACCTCTTTGCGGGCTTCAAGGGCTGCCTTGATGCCTTCGTCGGTGAAGGTCGGGGGCAGCCGCACGTCCACTAAAGCGACGTCGGGTTTGTAGGCGATGACGGAGGCCACGAGGTCCGGACCGTTGTCGACGGCGCGTACGACCTCGAGGCCGTGGGCCTCGAGCAGGCGGGTGAGGCCGTCCCTCAGGAGGAAGAGGTCTTCGGCAATAACAACTCGCACGGGACCTCCAGGTCCATGACTGTGGGGCCCCCCGCCGGGCTGGAAAGGGCGAGCGCGCCATCGAATGGGGCTAGACGGCGCTCGATGCCGCTCAAGCCCGTCCCTAGGGCCGGATCCGCGCCTCCGTGGCCGTCGTCGCCCACGCGGGCGTGGAGCACGCCCTGGCCGTGGTCGACCTCTACCCAGGCCCTCGTAGCTCCGGCGTGCTTGGTGACATTGGCGAGAAGCTCGCTCACGGCGAAATAGACGGCTGATTCGACGGGTGCTGGAGGTCGACCGGCAAGGCGGTTCGACACCTCGACGGGTAGGGGGGAGTCGAGGGCCAAGGCATAGACGGCGTCTACCAGCCCTCGGTCCGCAAGGACAGGAGGGTGGATGCCGCGCACGAGATCCCGGAGCTCGGCAAGGGCCTTCACGGAGCTGCCCTGAGCCTCTGCCAGCAAGGCACGTGCCTCGTCCTCGTCGCGACCGAGCACCTGTTCGAGGGCGCCAAGGGTCATGCCAAGGGAGACGAGGCGGGCCTGGGCACCGTCGTGGAGGTCGCGCTCGATCCGGCGCAGTTCGGCGGCGCTCGAGTCGATGCTCTCGGACCTGGTCTCGGTGAGGTGGCGGACGCGGCGCGAAAGTTCTGCCTGGACCGTGGGCCCGAGCAGGGACCGTGCGAGCATCCCGTAACCACGGAGCAGCCACGGGCCGCCATAGAGGGCGGCACCAGTTGCCGCGCAGAGCGCCGCCAACAGAGCGGGCGGCTTCGAGTCTTGGGCGGCGGGGAGAGACAAGAACCACCCGAGGCACGCTGGGGCCGCCAGCGGCAGGAGCAGGAACGGGCTTGCGATGGGTGCCAGGAACATCCACCCCACGTCCCGCCACGTCGCCGCCTGCCCGAGAGCGCGCACCGACCACGACCAGGAGCCGCCCTCACTGTCCTCGATGGCGGGCAAAAGGTAGGGCTCGGGGATCGGGACGCCACACCACTCACGCGACAAGCGCCTGGTCAGGTTGGCGAGCCGGCGCATGGCGGTGAGGGCCCTGGGGAGGCCAAGCGACACCACGATCACAACCGCAGCAACCGCCAAGATGCCCCGGGCCAGGCCGTTGCCGGCTCCTCTCAGGTTGCCGAGCAGGAAGATGTCCCCGTAGACGAGGAGCGCCACCACGCTCCCAACCAGGGCCAGCCCAGCGACCGCCAAGCCGAACAGCCCGACGCCGCGAGCCGGTGCCCGAAGGATCTCGCGGGGCAAGACCCTCATTTCAACTTCACCCTGCCAGTGTGCCAGGGGTGAGGTCCCCCTTTCAGGTGGTCCAGACCCCCGCCGGGGGTGTAGGTAGGTACACCCGACAAGACGGTGCGTAGGCGTATTTCAAGCCCGGCCTGGGCCCTTTACGGTGTTGATGGTATGGAAGGCAACAAGACCGGTGCTAGCTACCTTGCCACCAGGGCGAGGGTTGTTACGGGCGCTCTCATGTGGGCAGCCCGCTGGACGCCGTACCTGGAGCCAGAGATGCTCGGGCTCCAAGACCTCGTCGGAGAAGGGAGCGTCTGCGTCGACGTCGGCTCGGCGGCCGGCCTGTACACGCTTGCGCTTTCCCGCCTCGCCGGCGCTTCGGGGACTGTGCACAGCATCGAACCGTTGTCGTTCGCGCACCCCGCGTGTTCCCGACTGCTCCGTGCCCGCGACGCCGGCAACGTGCGGCACCACGCTGTCGCCCTTGGGGCAACAAAGGGCCAGGCCGTCATGAAGGTGCCGGTCAGGAAGGGCGGCCTCGTGACCGGGCGGTCGTTCTTGGCGCAGCGTGCCTGCGAGGTGGGCGCCAACGACGAGTTCGATGACCATCTATCAGTGACGGTAGATGTCGACACGCTGGACGAGCTGTGCAAGAAAGACGACGTGGGCCGGGTCGATTTCATCAAGATCGACGTGGAGGGGGCCGAACTGCAGGTCCTCCAGGGGGCCGAAGGGGTGATCGAGGCCTGGAGGCCCGCTGTCCTGGTCGAGATCGAGGAACGCCATACGGCCCGCTACGGACACCACGCCGACGAGGTCGTCAAGTGGCTCGACAAGAGGGGCTACGCGATGTACACCTGGGACGGCACTTGGCGCGGCGCTGGCGGTGTCTGCCCGCATGCACGCAATTACCTGTTCCGCCCCCGCTTGGACGCTCGCGTGGCGCCGGTAGCCACCACGACGCCTGCAAAATGCCCCTCGGCGAAGGCCTCGCCCGCACCGGCGATCATGGGGGGTAGCCGAGACCGAGCTGCATGAGCTGTGTTGGTCCTGCGGCCCCGGGCACTCGGTTTCGCCCTCATGCCTTGGCTTGGTCGAAGGGGCGCTCGTGGCTGCGCTGGTCGGGTCCCGCGTTCTGGCGGCGACGGCGGTATCCGGTGCCCGTTGCTACCGCCCGAGCCCAGGGCTTCAGTCGGCCTCGCCCAGCAAGAGCGCCGGCAGGTCGGCCATATCCTTGAACAAGGCGTCCGCGCTGGCAAGACGTTCGGGGGGCGTGCGCTCGGCGAAGCCGAACACGGTCATGCCTGCGGCGTGAGCGGCCTGAACCCCAAGTTCGGAGTCCTCAACTACAACGCAACGGTTCGGAGGGGTGCCCATTGAGGAGGCGGCAGCGAGGAACAAGTCCGGCGCGGGTTTGCCGTTCAGCGCGTCCTCGGCGCCCCAGTACCGCGCTCCGAAGCGCGTGGCGAGGCCCACCGTCTCGAGAGCGAACAGCACGCGCTTGCGCCGCCCGGAAGAGGCGATGCAGTAGGGGAGCCCTGCGGCATCGAGCTTGTCTAGGACGAGGTCGATGCCAGCTACCGGGCGCAGCTGCTCCTCCATGAGCCCGTAGAGCGTTGCGGTGTAGGACTCCTCGAAGTCGGCGGGCAAGGGCCCGAAGCGAAGTTCCAAGACGACTCTGGTGCGGGTGAGGGTGCCCCCTTTTAGCTGATCGTCTATATCGTCCGTGGACATTTCGTGACCCAAGTTGGCGAGAGTTTTGTGCATCGCGAGGCTTGCAAGCGGCTCGCTGTCCACCACTACGCCGTCATTGTCGAATATGACGAGGTCCCACCGTCGCCTGAGGCTCACCACGGCATCGACCCTACCAGGACCGCAAGAAGCTCTAACCGTGGACGACCGCACCAAGGTGGAGTTTGGGGCTTCGGCGGAAAGACATGCCGGCCGGGCCCTACACTTCTGCTATGTCGACCGATGACGACCTGCGCAAGGCCGGTCAGGCGGCCGCAGCACTGATGGGCGTGGCCGCAGCTCGCGCGCGGCAGGTTGCCGACCAACTGCTCCGGCCCTCCGAGCGTGCACGGCAAGAGGCGAAAAACAAGGCCGAGGCGTTGGCGGACGAGGGCCGCCGCGCGGCTGCCGAGATCGTGAGTGCGCTACGGCGAGAGGTTGCCGTGGTGTTCGGCGATCTCGAGCGACTCGAGGGGGACATTCGCGGCAGGCGGCCCGCGGGGACTGGGCCAGCTGGGACTGGGCCAGTTGAGACTGGGCCCACGCCCGCAGGGCGCCGGAGGCCGGCCGGTGAGCCGAGCGAGGCTCGGAAAGAGCCGGCCGCGCGCAAAGTTGCGGGGCCCCGTCGGAAAGGGTCGAGCGAGACCTCGCCGACACCCCGAGCTGGCCAGTCAGCGAAAGCTGCCGGTCCAGCAAAAACTGCCGGTCGAGCGAAAGCCGCTGCCAAGGTCGCCGGCGCCACCAAGGCCGGCGCCACCAAGGCCGGCGCCACCAAGGCCGGCGCCACCAAGGCCGGCGCGCCTCGCAAGGTTGCGCCGCGGCGGCCGGCGAGCCCGGGACGGTCCTGAGCTGGCTTCACGCCGACGCCTCGACATGGAGCTTGTTAGCCGGGGCCTTGCAGCGAGCCGATCGGAGGCGGGGGCGCTCGTGGCTGCCAGCCGAGTGCTCGTCGGTGGCGCAGTGGCCGAGAAAGCCTCTCGCCAGGTGGCCCCTTCCGATCCGCTGGTCATCATCCAACCGCTTCCCCGCTTCGCGAGCCGCGGTGGGGAAAAGCTCGATGCGGCTCTGGCCAAGTTCCAAGTTGAAGTGGCCGGGAAGGGAGCGCTCGATGCGGGAGCCTCAACCGGAGGTTTCACCGACTGCCTCCTTCAACGCGGAGCAGTGGGTGTCGTGGCGGTGGACGTTGGGCGTGGACAGTTGTTGGCGCGCCTCAGAGCAGACCCCCGTGTCGAAGTAATGGAGGGCGTCAATGTGCGATACCTCAGCCCTGAGAATTTCGGCGGCCGCCGGTTCGAGGTCGTTGTCGCCGACTTGTCCTTCATTTCCCTGACGGCGGTCGCGCGCTCGCTTGTGGGCTTGGCCCGGCCGGGCGCGGACATCGTGAACCTCGTCAAGCCGCAGTTCGAAGCGGGGAGGGTGCTCGTATCGAGGGGAAAGGGTGTGGTGCGCGACGTCAGCGCTTGGTCGGGGGCGCTGCAGTCGGTGGCAAGCGCCTTCGAGGAAGCAGGTGCCAGCGTCGTCGAGGCAACGCCGTCGCCGTTGCTTGGCGCTCGTGGCAACGCAGAGTTCTTCCTCCACGTGCGCGCCGCCCGAGCGGAGCGCACCTCGATCGTGGACTTCGACGAGGTCGCACGGTCCGCGCTCCCAGTAGCCGGCGATGTCGCCATCGGGGCCCAATGACGACGAAGGTCTCACAGAGGATAGGTTTCGTACCCAACCCGGACCGGCCCCAGGCCGTAGAGATTGCCAAGGAAACGGCTCTCTGGCTCGAGGGCCAAGGCCATGGCGCGGTGTTGTTGCCCGAGATCGCTTCGCAAGCGACGCCCGGGCCGAGGGTCGAGCCAGACGGCCTTGCCGGGCTCGACCTCTTGGTGAGCCTCGGCGGCGACGGCACGATGCTCCGCGCGGTCGGGGCGGTTGTGGGCAAGGGCGTCCCCGTGCTCGGCGTCAATTTCGGGCGATTGGGGTACCTGACTTCGGCGGAGCCGGATGGACTTCACGCTGCACTCGACAGGTTTCTTGCCGGGGACTACGTCCTCGAGCACAGGCTGACGGTCGACGCGCTGGTTTACCCGGAGGGGTCGCGGTGCCCGCGCCTTCGAGCCACCGCGCTGAACGACGTCGTACTGGCGCGGCCGTCTGGAGCGCACACTGTGCGCCTGCACTCGTCGATCGCAGGGCGCCACTTCCTTGCCCATACGGCCGACGCCATGATTGTGTCCACCGCGACCGGTTCGACCGGCTACAACCTTTCGGCCAGAGGCCCGGTTGTGTCGCCGAAGGTCCGCTGCCTCGTGCTCACGCCCGTCTCACCTCACATGTTGTTCGACAGGAGCCTCGTCCTCGACTGTTCCGACGAGGTCGGCTTGCGCGTGGATGGGATGTCGCCGGCCGATCTGATCATTGACGGCGAGGCGCGTGGGCAGGTTGGCGTGGGAGAGCGGGTGCTGTGCCGAGAGGGTCGCGACGACGCGCTGCTCGTCGGTCTTGGGGACCACAGCTTCGAAACCGTGCTCAAGAGCAAGTTCCGCCTGAGCGATCGCTAGTGCGAGGGCAGGGGACGTTCGCAGGACTCCGGTGGCAGCCCGCCGTTTGGGTGGGGAGGGTGCGATCGGCGCAACGAGGGGAGGGGCCCCGCCTGAAGCGCCGGGGTGAGGTTCCTGGAGGCGGCACTGCGGCGGCAAGTATGCTCTGGGCGTCGTGCTGAGCGAGCTCAGGGTCACGCAGCTGGGGGTGATCGAGGACTTGACCCTCGTGTTCGGGCCCGGCATGACGGCCCTGACTGGGGAGACTGGCGCCGGCAAGACTCTCGTGGTGGAGGCCGTCGAGCTGCTGCTCGGGGGCCGCGCCGACCCCGTGCTCGTGCGACCCGGTGCCGCCGAGGCCGTCGTCGAGGGGCGTTTCCTCGTTCCAGGGGGGGCCGAGGGCGACCGGGAGGTGGTCCTGAGCCGTGTGGTGCCCGCTGACGGTCGTTCGAGGGCGTACATAGATGGCCGGATGGCGACCGCCGCGGCCCTTGGGGAGGTCGGCGATGGGCTCGTGGACCTTCATGGCCAGCACGCCCATCAGTCGTTGCTTTCGACCACGTCGCAGCGGGACGCGCTGGACGCTTTCGCCCGCGTGGACCGTTCGCGCCGAGACGAGGCGCGAGAGCGGCTGCGCAAGATCGAAGAGGCGATGGCCCACGCCGGCGGAGGTGCCGAGTCGCGCCAGAGGGAGATCGAGCTGCTGCAGTTCCAGATCGCCGAGCTCGACTCCGCAAAGCTCACGAGCGCGTCCGAGGACGAGGAGCTCGCCGAGGAAGAGCTGGCGCTCGCCAGGGCGTCTGAGTACCGGGCAGCGGCCGCCGAAGCCCACGAAGCCGTCTCCGGGGAGGGTCAGCTCTTGGACCGCCTTGGGGAAGTCGTCGCCCGCCTTGCGGGGAGCGAGGCATTGGCAGGCCTTTACGAGCGCTTGAAGGCTGTGGGCGTCGAGTTGGCCGACGCGGCCGGCGAGGCCCGCTCCCTGGCGGAATCGCTCGAAGACGACCCCGAACGCCTGGCCGAAGTGACAGCTCGACGGGCCTTGCTCCACGAGCTTCGGCGCAAGTACGGCGGCCATCCGCACCTTCTCCCTGGTGAGACTGCTAGTGCGCTCGGTGCCAAGCCAGGCCGCGCGGTTGCCGGCCGCGAGCACGCACCGACCAGCGGTGTGGACCGCGTCGGGAGCCTCGAGGGTGTCTTCGAATGGCAGGCCTCAGCCCGTGAGCGTCTTCGCGAGCTCGAAGACCTCGCAGCGGTGGCTGACGGACTGGCGAGCGCGCATGCCGAGGCATCGAGCGAGCTTCAACGGGCTTCTGTGGAGTTGGGGGTGGCGAGGAGAGCGACGGCGGGCGAGCTAGGCCGGGCAGTGGAGGCGGAGATGCGGCACTTGGCGATGCCGAAGGCTCGCTTCGAGGTCACGGTCGGCTCGAGGGAGGGCACAGGTGTGGGGACCCAAAACTTGCCCCACGATGAGGGTGGCTACAGGGAGCTCTCCGGCGAAGACGTCTGCTTCTTGCTAGCTGCAAACCCTGGGGAGCCTCTTCTACCTCTCGCCAAGGTCGCGTCCGGCGGTGAGCTCGCGCGGGCGATGCTCGCGCTTCGCCTGGTCTTGCTTGGAGGAAGCCGGCGGCCTGGAGTGGTGGCGCCCGCTGATCATGGCGCCCCCCCGGCCGAGGAGGGTACGCCGGCCGGTTCGGGTACGCCGGCCGAGGAGGGTACGCCGGCCGAGGAGGGTACGCCGGCCGAGGAGGGTACAAGTGCCGAAAGCGTTGTGGCGGCGGGGCCGGGGACCCTAGTTTTCGACGAGGTCGACGCCGGGATCGGCGGGGAAGCCGCCCTGGCGGTCGGTAAGGCGCTCGCGGAGCTAGGTCGGCGTTACCAGGTGGTTGCGGTTACCCACCTTGCCCAGGTGGCCGCGTTCGCAGGTATGCAAGTGGCAGTGAGCAAAGGAGAACGTGACGGGCGTACCATTGCGCTCGCTTCGCCAGTCGCGGGCGAAGCAAGGGTGGTCGAGCTCTCGCGCATGCTCTCGGGGCACCCTGACAGCAAGGCGGCGAGGATGCACGCCGAAGAACTGCTCCAGGCCGCTGGCGCCGGTCCCGATGGCCCGGCGCGCAAGCCTCGGCGCGGGCGCTGAGTGGTCGTAGCGCTTCACGCCGGACCATGAAGGTCCGTCGCGGCCCGCGGTCCGCTCTGCCTTGGCGTTTTGAGGGCCAGGGCTCCTCCTTGTGGCGAACGTCCCAGCTTGACTGGCATCCACCGGTAGGGCGAGCGGGCTTTGGTAGCCTGTGGTGGCCACCTGGGAGGGCCTGGCCCGTGAGCCGGGCTCGGCTCGCCGGGTTGGGGCGCCTCCGCCGGCCACGCACGTGAAAGCCGAGCATGGAGGAAAATTGGCGAAGCACATCTTTGTGACCGGGGGAGTGGCGAGCTCCCTCGGCAAGGGCCTCACCGCAGCATCGCTCGGGCGCCTGCTGAAGAGCAGGGGGCTCCGGGTGACGATCCAAAAGCTCGACCCTTACATCAACCTCGACCCAGGGACCATGAACCCCTTCGAGCACGGCGAGGTCTTCGTGACCGACGATGGTGGCGAGACGGACCTCGACCTCGGGCATTATGAGCGCTTCATCGACGAGTCGCTCTCGAGGGAGTCCAACGCGACGACGGGTTCCATTTACCAGGCTGTGATCGCCAAAGAGCGCCGAGGCGAGTACCTCGGGAAGACGGTCCAGGTCATCCCTCACATAACCGACGAGATCAAGCTGCGTATCCGCCAGATCGCCACCGAGGACACGGACGTGGTGATCACGGAGATCGGTGGGACAGTCGGTGACATCGAGATCCTGCCCTTCCTCGAGGCCGTGCGCCAGATCCGCAAGGACGTGGGCCGGGACAACGTGTGCTACGTCCACGTGACGCTGGTGCCCTACCTAGGCCCTTCCGGGGAACAAAAGACCAAGCCCACGCAGCACTCGGTCACCGAGCTCCGCTCGCGCGGGATCCAGCCTGACGTCATTGTCCTGCGTAGCGACAGGCCCATCTCGAACAGCCTGAAGACCAAGATCTCCTTGCTCTGTGACGTCCCAGAAGAGGCCGTGATCTCCAACGTGGACGCCCCCAACCTCTACGAGATACCGCTGGCCCTTCACGAGGAGGGCCTCGACACCTATCTATGCCGCCTCCTCCACCTCGGCCAAGGCGGCGAGGGGGGCGACGGCCGTGAAGACGGTCTTGGAGAGGGCGGACCACGCCAGGGCAACGCTCCAGACCTCTCCCACTGGCAGGCCCTCGTGCACCAAGCCGAGATGGCCTCCAAGCCGGTGCGGGTGGGCCTCATCGGCAAGTACGTCAACCTGCCTGATGCCTACCTATCGGTGGTCGAGGCGCTTCACCACGGGGGGTACGCCTACGGGGCGCGAGTCGAGCTCGACTGGGTGCAGGCCGAGGAAGTCGAAGGCTTGATGGTTGATGGGCGCCTCCGGGACCTGGACGGCATGGTGATACCGGGCGGGTTCGGCGCACGTGGCGTGGAAGGCATGGTCGCTGCGGCCGGGTACGCACGCGAGCAAGGCATCCCCTGCCTGGGCCTCTGTCTCGGGCTGCAAGTGATGGTGATCGAGTTCGCCCGGAACGCCGCCGGCCTGACAGGGGCGAACTCGCGCGAGTTTGCCTCTGCCGCTCCCTACCCAGTCATCGACTTGATGAACGACCAGCGCGAGGTCGTGAGCCAGTCCAACTACGGGGGGACTATGCGCCTTGGCACATACCCCGCCCGGCTCTCCCCGGGAAGCAAGATGGCGGCCATCTACGGGTCCGAGCTCGTCTTCGAGCGCCACCGGCACCGCTACGAGGTAAACCCGCGCTATCGAACCCGGCTCGAACAGGCCGGCCTCGTATGTTCCGGGGAGTCGCCGGACGGGAGGCTCGTAGAGATGATCGAGCTGCCCGGCCACCCCCTCTGGGTCGGGACGCAAGCCCACCCGGAGTTCAAGAGCCGGCCCGACCGGCCTCACCCGCTCTTCAAGGCGCTAGTGGGTGCCGCGCTCGGCCGTGCCGAGGGGCGCCGCCCGCACCTGATCGACCCGGACACCTTCCAGCCCGAGGAGGCCAACGTTGCCGTCGGATAAGTTCCGCAAGCTCTCGGAGCGGCCCGTTTACGACTCGGCCCTCCTCCACGTAGCGGTTGCGACCTTCGAGGGCCCCGATGGTTCTCGCTTCGAACGCGATATCGTCCACCACCCCGGGGCTGTGGTCATGGTGCCCTTCGACGAAGCTACGGGCGAGGTGGTCTTCGTGCGCCAGTACCGGGCACCGCTCGACATGGAGGTGCTCGAGGTGCCAGCCGGAAAGCGTGACGTGGTCGACGAGCCCCCCGAGGTCACGGCCGCGCGAGAGCTGGTAGAGGAGGCTGGCCTGGAGGCCGGCAAGCTGGAGCTCGTGGGCCGCTTCTACAACTCGCCCGGATTTTCCGACGAGCAGTCCTGGTGCTACCTGGCGACCGAGCTCAGCCCGGTGCCCGACGAGCGTCATGGCGTGGAGGAACAGCACATGACGGTCGAGCGGGTCAAGTGGGAAGACATTGCCGCGATGGTGCGCGCCGGAGAGATAACGGACGCGAAGACGATCGTCGGGCTGTCCCTCGCTCAGGCGGCCATGTCCCTCTAGGGAAAAATGGCGGAGGCGCCGAGGTCCCGCGCGGCACTTAGCCTTCCCGCGGAGGAGATGCTTTCGTGGTTGGCTGTCGAGAAGGGCCGGAGCGCCAACACCCTTGTGGCGTACCGACGTGACCTCGCCGCGTACGAAGCTTGGGCACGTGCGTGTGGGTGCCTAGGCGACCTCGGCGAGGCCATGTTGGCCGAGTACATCGCCTACCTGCGGGGCTCTGGCCTCGCACCAGCGTCGGTCGCGAGGGCCGTGGTGGCCGTGCGCTCTCTTTATCGGTTCGTTGCGCTAGAAGCAGGCGACGGCGGGGGAGGGGGCCAGGCGTCTTTGTTGAGCCCCCCGAAAGTTCCCGAAGGCATCCCCAAGGCACTATCCGAGGCCGAGGTCAGGTCGCTGCTCTCGGCGGTGACGGGCGGGGGCCCGTTGGCGCTGCGCGACCGTGCCGTGCTAGAGGTCCTTTATGGGACCGGGGCGCGGATTTCCGAGCTGACGGGGTTGTGCCTGAGCGACCTTGTGCTCGAGGAGCAGCTCGCGCGTGTGGTCGGCAAGGGCAACAAGGAACGCCTCGTACCCTTGGGCCGCTACGCGCGCGAGGCGTTATCTGCATGGCTCGGGCCTGGCGGTCGTGCGGCCCTGGTACCCCGGCGCTGGGCCCGGAGGACCGACGCCGATGCTCTTTTCCTCAACCGGAGAGGTGGCCGCCTCACCCGGCAGGGGGCGTGGCTGATCGTGCGCCACTACGGCATGCTGGTCGGGCTCGGCGGGCGCCTCTCCCCCCACGTGCTGCGCCACAGCTGCGCCACCCACATGCTCGACCACGGCGCGGACATCCGGGTGGTACAGGAGCTCCTAGGCCACGCCTCGATCAGCACGACGCAGGTGTACACCAAGGTGTCCGGGGAGCGGTTGAGATCGGCCTACCTGAGCAGCCACCCTCGAGCTCGAGACACCTGAACAGGAGTTGCCAAAGACCTTCGCGTGCTGCCCCGCAGGGTCTACACTGCCGTCATGGAGGCCAACGCCACGATTGCCCTGCGCGAGGAGCTAGAGTCCGAGCGCGACTCGCTACGCCGTGAGCTGGAGGAGTTGGGCTACGGGGCCGAGGTTCGGGCATACGACCCCAACTTCGCAGACTCTAGCCAAGTGACCGCCGAGAGGGGCGAAGCGGAGGCTCTCGTTACGACCCTCACGACCAACTTGCACGACGTGGAGCACGCGCTCGCCAAGTTTGACTCCGGCACCTATGGCCAATGCGAGTCGTGCCACGAGGAGATCGCGCCGGCCCGGCTCGAGGCCGTACCCACGGCCCGCTATTGCATTAACTGCGCTGCCAAGCACCGCTGAGACCCTCGGGTGGGCGTCTGGCTTGAAGGCTTGAAGGGGCTTGCAGGCCGCCTAGCTGCGCAGGCCGCTTAGCTGCCTAACAGGCCGATTGCCGACCTGGCGCGCTCGTAGGTCATGGCCGCCACCTCCTCGGCTTTGCGTGCACCAGCAGCAAGGACAGCCTGGACCGCGCCGGGGTCTTGGGCCAGCTCGCGATAGCGCTCCTGGAGGGGGCGCACGAGCGATATGACTGCGTCCGCCGCGTCTGACTTCAGCTTCGCGTAGCCCTCATAACCACGGGCGACTTCCTCTGGGGAACCGCCGTTGATGGCGGCCAGTAGTTCCAAGAGGTTCGAGACGCCCGGCTTGGCGGCAGGGTCCCACCTTACGGCTCCTGGCCCTGGCGGGTCGAGGTCCGTGACGGCGCGCTTCACCTTGCGCTCGATGGACTTGGGGTCGTCGAAGAGGAAGACAATGCCGGCGTCAGAAATAGCAGACTTCGACATCTTGTGCTCGGGCTCTTGCAGATCCATGACCCTGGCACCGCCACCACGGGGCGGGATGGCCGCCTCGGGGACAGTGAAGGTCTGCCCGTAGCGGGCATTCCAGCGTTCTGCCAGGTTGCGTGTGAGCTCGAGGTGCTGGCGCTGGTCGTCGCCGACCGGCACGAGGTCCGCGTCATAGAGGAGGATGTCGGCCGCCATCAGGACCGGGTAGGCGAAAAGCCCCACGCGAGCGGACTCCTCGCCACCTTTTTGCGCCTTGTCCTTGAACTGGGTCATGCGAGACAGCTCGCCCATGCTGGCTGTGCACTCGAGCAGCCAGGTCAGGTCGGCGTGGTAGTGGACGTGGCTCTGGACGAACAAGGTGCAGCGGTCCGGGTCGAGGCCGCACGCTAGGAGGAGGGTAGCCATCGTGAGGGTGGACTTGGAGAGCTCCTCGGGGTCGCCGGGGATCGTGAGGGCGTGCAGGTCGACCACACAGTAAAACGCGTCGTAGCGCCGCTGAAAGTCGACCCACCAGCGCAGTGCCCCGAGATAGTTGCCTAGGTGGGGTTCGCCGGTCGGCTGGATCCCTGAGAACACCCTTTTCACGGCCGTTACGGCCTGGGCTGGCCGGTCTGGCTCTTGGGCTGGGTTGGTGCTACCAGAGGGTCGGGCGGGCTCGCTTCCGTCGTTCACGACATGGCAGGGTACTCGCGCGGAGGGCTGCCAGCAGCCCGATCACCGGCTGTGAGGCCAACATTGCCCCGGTTGCGCAGATGCGAGAGGGCACGGCGCGCCGACCCCCGTGCCAGCTGTGCCGACCCCGTGCCGGGCCGACCCCGGTGCCGGCTGGTGGGTGGGTCCACCAATCTGCCAGTACCCCCGGGGTAGGTTTGGAAGCGGTGGGTTATCAGGTGAGTACGCCCGTTTTCGAGGGCCCGTTCGACCTCTTGTTGCACCTCGTCACGCGGGAGCAAGTTGACATCTGGGAGCTGTCGCTCGCCTCGATCGTCGACGAGTACGTCGCCACTTTGGAGCAGATGCAGGCGCTGGACCTGACTGTCGCTACGGAGTTCTTGCTGATAGCGGCGCTCTTGCTGGAGCTGAAGGCCCGCCGGCTCCTCCCCGAGCCGGGCGGCCCCGAGGAGGAAGAAGAGCTGGCCCTCTGGGAGGAGCGCGACCTCTTGTTGGCGAGGCTGCTCGAGTGCAAGACGTTCAAGGAGGCGGCTGGTGCCATGTCCCGCTTGGCCGAGGCGGCCGAGCTCTCGGTGCCGCGGCGCGCCGGGTTGGAGGAGCGCTTCATTGGTTTGGCCCCCGACTTGCTCGAAGGTATAACCCCCGACAAGCTACGCGCGGCCATGGTGCGGATGCTCGCGCCTAAGCCCATGCCGATTGTCAACACCGACCACGTCGCCCCGATCAGAGCGAGCGTTGCCGACACCTTGGTCGAGCTCCTTGGACGGCTGCCGAGCGAGGGAAGGACAACGTTCCGGAAGCTGACAGAAGGCCTCCGCGAGCGTTTGCACATCATCGTGCACTTCCTCGCCCTATTGGAGTTGTACAAGCGAGGGATGGTCGACCTTGCTCAAGCCGGCAAGCTTGCAGATCTCCACGTCACGTGGCTTGAAGGCGGCCCAGGCGAAAGCGACGAGGTCGAGGTTAGGGAACGTGAGTACGATGAGGTCGAAGACGACGAAAACGATGATGATGCCCGCTACGGAGGGGGAGAGACGACCGGTACCGTGGCGGCGGACTTGAGGGTGGGAGGCGTCGTGAGCGGCCGAGAGGTACCGGCGGGGTTTGCAGCGGTGATCGCCGGTGCAGACGAGTACGAGGGCTGACCGAGTGGAGCCTGACGTCCAAGCAGCCGACCTCGAGCGCAAGCGGGCGATCGAAGCGGTCCTCATGGTGGCCGAGTCGCCTGTACCAGCGACGCTGCTGGCGGAACTGCTCGAGGTCACCCCGGCCAGGGTCGAGGGTCTCTGCTCCGAACTGGCAGAGTCATACACGAGCGAGGGGAGAGGTTTCGTGCTGGTGAGGGTGGCCGGCGGGTTCCGGTTCCAGAGCCACCCGGACCTTGCCCCCTACATAGAGCGCTTCGTCTTGGAGGGCCAGTCAGCACGCCTCTCTGCCGCGGCACTCGAGACGCTGGCCATAGTCGCCTACAGGCAGCCAGTCTCACGTGCGCAGGTGGCAAGTATCCGTGGTGTCAGCTCGGAAGGAGTACTGCGGACGCTCTGCCAGCGTGGCTACGTCACCGAGGTGGGCCATGACCCTGGCCCTGGGCAGGCTGTGCTTTACGGGACGACGCCACTGTTCCTCGAACGGCTCGGCCTAGACCGCACCGAGGACCTCCCCGCCTTGGGCGATTTCGTGCCAGGGCCGGAGGTCATGGAGGCGCTCGAGCAGGGCTTGCGCCCAGCCTCCAGTTGACCAGCCTCCAGTTGACCAGCCTCCAGTTGACCAGCCTCCAGTTGACCAGCCTCCAGTTGACCAGCCTCCAGTTGACCAGCCTCCAGTTGACCAGCCTCCAGTTGACCGGGCTCTAGGCGCCGGACTGGCGTTCACCTGGCTCTTGAGCAGCCATGACTGCGTAGAGCTGGCGCCTAGCGTCTTCCAGTATCCGCACCGCTTGCTCGTGCTCTTCGGGCCCGCCGGCCATGGCGACCTGGCCGAGGACGGCGAAGAGGCTCCGACCCGCGTGGCGCAAGGCTCTTGCACCCGCGGGGGCGGCGGCTGTGAACTGCTCCCATGGTAGGGGCCCGGCCTTCGCCTCTGAGGCGGCACGTTGTCCCTCCTCGGTGAGGGAGAAGCGCCTCTTACCGCTGTCACCTTCGGCCTCGGCCCTTACCAAGCCCTCGTCCTCCAGCAACTGGAGGGTCGGGTAGATCGAGCCAGGGCTCGGCTGCCAGAAGCCTTCGGTGCGCTGTGACAGCTCGGTGATGATCTCATAACCGTGCATAGGGCGCTCGGAGAGGAGCGCGAGTATGGCGCTGCGGACGTCCCCGCGCCGGGCGCGCCGACCGCCTCCGCGGCCCCACCCCGCTCCCCGCGCCCAGGCAGCCGGACCAGGACCGAAGCGCATCGGGCCGAACCTCCCGGCCCACGGAGGGCCCATTCCCGGCCCGAACGCCTCGTTTGGGTCGTCTTCGGGGCCTTGGCCCTGCCACTGGTGGCCGAACCAACCAGGGCCGCCCCTGGCTGCTCCGGGTCCCCGTCCCCAATGTTCGTGTTCATGAGGGTGCATGTCGATCTCCTTCTTGTCTTGTCTCGGAAAACGGGCCTTTTTGCACAGCCCGCGTGACTGTTCTTTAGCGATGGCCGCTCCTTGAGGCGGCGCCATGGCCAGTGTAGCGATATATCGTTACTGTCGTCGCGAGATTCTGCGAGGTTTCCATGAGGCCCCGGTTTGCCATTGCCTGCGACCTTGTGGCGACCTCGCCCCGGTCTTGCACGCCGGTCTTGCACGCCGGTCTTGCACGCCGGTCTTGCACGCCGGTCTTGCACGCCGGTCTTGCACGCCGGTCTTGCACGCCGGTCTTGCACGCCGGTCTTGCACGAAGCGTGCCTCCGGTACAGTGGTCTTAGACCGAGGCCGGGCTTTAGCCTCGGCTGGGAAAGCGGGCACGGTGGTCGAGTCACCTGGAGCGGACGAAGGCGAGCGTCTCCAAAAACTGCTGGCCGCTGCCGGTCTCGGGAGCCGGCGGGCCTGCGAGAAGATGATCCTTGACGGTCGCGTCAGCGTGAACGGTGTCAAGGCGCACATCGGCCAGCGTGCTCGGCGGGGAGCCGACCGCATCGCAGTCGACGACGTGCCGCTACCCGAGACAGAAACGTTCGCTTACTACCTTGTCAACAAGCCCGTCGGGGTGATCTGCAGCGCCCCCGGCAGGTATGCCCACCGCAGCGTGGTCGACCTCGTGCCGGACACACCAAGGGTGTTCCCCGTTGGGCGCCTCGATGTCGCAACTGAGGGCTTGATCATCTTGACCAACGACGGCGAGCTTGCGTACAGGCTGGCCCACCCGCGCTTTGGGGTTGAGAAAGAGTATGTCGTGAGGGTCACCGGGACCGTTTCGCGTGACGCCGTGGCCAAGCTGCGCAGAGGCGTCCACCTCGACGACGGGCTGACCGCGCCAGCTCGTGTTAGCGTCCTCGGCCCCAACGCCCTTCGGATCGTGATCCACGAGGGCCGCAACCGCCAGATCAGGCGAATGTGCGAAGCAGTCGGGCACCACGTGGTGAGCTTGGCCCGGACTCGCATAGGCCCGGTGGCGAGCTTGGGGCTCCAACCGGGGCAGTGGCGGCGGTTGCAGCCGTCGGAGGTTTCTTCTCTTTGGGAGGCAGTGGTGCGGGCCCGACCAGCTCAGTCGCCAGCGGAGGAGGGGTCCGGCGCGGCCGTGGCTGAGGGCGGTCCCGCGGGTCGGTGCGAAGGCGCCGTGGCTGGCACGGGCTGACTGGGCCAATTGACTGGGCCAATTGACTGGGCCAATGGACTGGGCCAATGGACTGGGCCAATGGACTGCACTTGCTGACGGGATTGGGCGGCCTCGCCTAATCTTGCCCGCAGATGGCCGACCAGATAGTTCCCCCCAACCACGTGCCTCAGCACCTAAGTGAATCGGGCGCGAGCGGAGATGCCGTCGCACCCGTCGCACCCTCCGGGCAGCAGGAGGGGTCAACGGGCCCTCCGAGGAAGCGGATGAAAGCGCTGAGGGGTGCGACTACGGTCGACGAGGACACCGCCGAGCAAGTCGTTTCGCGGACTCAGGCGCTGCTCGCAGAAATGGTCGAGCGCAACGAGGTGGACCACGAGGACATCATCTCGGTGCTGTTTACGGCCACTGACGACATCCATTCGATTTTCCCGGCTACGGCCGCTCGCGGGATCGGCTTTGGGGACATCCCCCTTCTTTGCGCCCGCGAGCTGGACATAGCCGGGGGCCAGCAGCGCTGTATCCGCATCTTGATGCACCTGGAGACACCACGCCGCCACCTGCACCACGTCTACATGGAGGGCGCACGAGGCCTCCGCGATGACCTCCCCGAGTGAAGCGCCGGCCGGGGCTGCAAGCCGCGGGGGAGCCGGCGGGTTAGCCGAAGCCTCGCCAGCCGGGATCCCGTCGACCGGGATCCCGTCGATCGTGCGCCCGCCGGCTGAGCCCCCGCCGGCTGAGCGCCCGCCGGCTGAGCGCCCGCCGGGTGGGGTCTTGCCAGCGGGGGGGCCGTCGACTGGCACCTGTGGCCGCATGGGGCCGAGGGCGACGATCGTGGGGACCGGTCTCATAGGCGGGTCGATCGGCATGGCATTGCGCCGGCTCGGGTGGTGGGTGGGCGGAGTAGACCAGGACCGCTCCCGCGCCGAGCGGGCGCTCGAGCTCGGCGCCATCGACGAAGTCCTCGACGCGGTGCTCGTGGGGGGGCGCACCGAGACCGGGACCGAACAAGGGCGAGCCGGTAGCGCTGAAAATGGGGTGCCCACGCCGGCGGACGTCACCTTCGTTGCCGTGCCTGCCGGGGCCGTTCCCGAAGTCGTGAACGCGGTCCTTTCGAGCCAGGACGCTGGGGTGGTGACCGACGTTGCCGGCGTCAAGGCCGGGATCGTGGCCGCCGTGACCGACCCGCGCTTTGTGGGCGGCCACCCAATGGCCGGCTCGGAACAGGAGGGCGTCGACGGCGCCGACCCCGACCTCTTCCTCGGTGCGACTTGGGTGCTGACTCCGGGCCAGTGGACTTCCACCGAGGCGTACTCCGAGATCAGCTCCATCGTGCGCCAGCTGGGGGCGAACCCAGTCGCGCTGGAACCCCATCGTCACGACCTGCTGGTCGCCCTCGTGTCCCATACCCCGCACCTGACGGCGGCTGCTCTGATGAACCTCGCAGCGGACGCGGCCAGCTCGGACGCGACGCTGCTCAGGCTGGCGGCCGGCGGCTTCAGGGACATGACGAGGGTCGCGGCCGGCCACCCCGGGATCTGGCCGGACGTCGTGGCTGAAAATCGTGAGGCGATCCTGTCTGCACTGGACCGCCTCGACGCGAGCCTCGACAAGCTTCGTTCCGTGGTCGCGTCCGGTGACCGTGCAGGCCTCCTCGAGCTCCTGGAGCGGGCGCGCGAGGCTCGGGTCAACTTGCCCTCGCGGGCGCCCGCGCTCGAACGGGCCGTAGAGGTGAGGGTCCCAGTCCCCGACCGTCCCGGCGTGATCGCGGAGGTAAGCGCTCTCCTCGGAGGGCTCGGCGTCAACATCTTCGACTTGGAGATAGCCCACTCGGCAGAGGGCGACCGTGGTGTCATAGTCATGGTTGTCGATGCAGGCGACGGCGAGGCAACCCGCGCCGCACTTGGCGATCGCGGCTACAGGGCGTCGCTCCGCCGTCTCGACACGACAGGTGCTAGCTCCCCCTTGGTAGGTTGAGCGCGGGTAAGCGAATGGCTCGCAAGCTGACGGGACATGGGCAGAGGGGCCCGGGCAAAGGAGCAACGTGACAACGGGCAAACAACTGGTCGTCGATCCCGCCGGCGGGCGGGCCCTCCGGGCGCGCTTGCGGGCGCCGGGAGACAAGTCGGTCTCCCACCGCGCCCTTCTCGTGGCTGCGTTGGCCTCTGGTCGTTCGCGGGTCCGGGGGCTCTCCCGGGGCGACGACGTGCGCCACACGTTGGAAGCCGTGGTTGCGCTCGGTGCGGGCGTGGAGGAGGTGGGCCCCGAGCTCTACATTGAGGGTGGCCGAGACCGCTTGCACGAGCCGGATGCCGTCATCGACGTGGGCAACTCCGGGACCGGTATCCGCCTGCTCGCCGGTTTCGTGGCCGGGGTGAAAGGCCTCAGCGTCCTGCAGGGCGACTCTTCGATCGCTCACCGCCCGATGGACCGGGTCGCGGTGCCGCTCCGTCTCATGGGGGTGCCCGTTGACGGCCGTCAGGGGGGTAGGTTCCCGCCGCTGGTCGTGCGCGGCGGGGAGGCAAGGGGGATCGACTACACGCCCCCCATGGCGAGCGCCCAGGTGAAGTCGGCCGTGCTCTTTGCTGGCCTCTCGGCTGAAGGCGAGACGACCGTCCACGAGGCTCTGCCGACTCGCGCCCACACGGAGGAAATGTTGGCTGCCGCCGGCGGGGACGTCGAGGTGACCGACGAGGGGAACGGCCGGGCGATAAGGCTCCGGCCAAGCGCGCTCCATGCCGGCGAGATCGACGTGCCGGCGGACCCCTCGCAGGCTGCCTTTTGGGCCGTGGCGGCGTGCCTCACGCCAGGTAGCGACCTCGTATTGGAGAACGTCTACATAGGGACGGGGAGAGCCGGTTTCATCGAGGTTCTCCGCCGGATGGGCGCAGATCTCGAACTCGCTGCCGAAGACCATTTGCGCCACACTGCTGACATCCATGTACGCTCCGGGCCGCTCCGGGCTACGGAGGTGGGAGGAGCGGAGGTGCCTTCGCTCATCGACGAGATCCCCGTCCTGGCGGTCGCAGCCGCGTTCGCCGAAGGCACGACGCGCTTTTCGGACGCCGCCGAGCTGAAGGTGAAGGAGACGGACCGCATAGCGACCACCGTCGAACTGCTCCAGGCGCTCGGCGTCCGAGCAGAGCCCGCAGCGGACGGGCTCGTGGTCACGGGGGGGGCTGGTCGGCCGTTCCGGGGGGCGGTGGTCGAGTCCTACGGCGATCACAGGATCGCAATGGCAGGCGCGGTGGCGGCGCTTGGGGCAAGTGGGCCGGTAACGGTGAACGGCTGGGACGCGACGGCGACGAGCTACCCAGGCTTTGAGGAGGACCTGCACCGGTGCCTTCGCTGAGCGAGCCCGACAAGACAGGGCCCGACGAGCGCGTCCTGACCTCGGAGCTCGGCGAGCCGGCGCCGAACCTGCCGGGACGGAGCGTGGTGGCCATAGACGGGCCGGCGGGGAGCGGGAAGTCGACCGTTGCCAAGGCCGTCGCCGAGCGGCTCCGCATCGATTACCTGGACACGGGCGCCATGTACCGGGCGGTGGCTTTCACCGCCATGCGCCGGGGAGTCGACCCCGAAGACGAAGCGCTCGTTGCGAAGATCGCGGCCGAGATGAGCCTGGACGTAGCCGAACGGGTCATGGTTGACGGGGTCGACGCGACGATCGAGATCCGAAGCCCCGAAGTGACGCGAGCCGTGAGCGGCGTGGCCATGAACCCGTTGGTGCGTAAAGAACTGGTGCGCCGGCAGCGGGAATGGGCGACCGACCACGGTGCAGGGGTGGTAGAGGGCCGCGATATAGGGACCGTCGTGTTCCCTGAAGCTCCTGTAAAGGTTTACATGACCGCGAGCGACGAGGAACGCGCCCAGCGGCGCAGCCAGGAAATGCTCGACATGCATTATGACGAGGTGGCTGCCGACATCGCGAGGCGCGACCATGTCGATTCGACGCGCACGCATGCACCGCTCGCGGTCGCCCCCGACGCGGTGGTCGTGGACACGACTTCGAGCACCGTGGAGCAGGTTGTCCAGCTTGTCCTCAGGCTCGCGGCCGGAGCGGGGCTCGGGTGAGCGAGCCAGCGCGTGCCGAGCCGCCCGTCACGGGCGGACCGGTCCCCGAGACGCCGTCTCAAGCGGCCATGCCCGTAGACTTACCCATAGACGTAGCAGTCACTTTCCCGGCGCGGCCATCTGTACCTGCGCCGCCCCCGGTCCCGCCCGTCGAGTTGCCGACCCGCCTCGAGCTCGCGTGGTACCAGGTCGCGCGGGGTATCTGTTACGGAGTCGCGGTGGCCATGTGGCGGTACCGGGTCGTGGGCCGCGAAAACATCCCTAAGTCCACGGCTTTTGTCATCGCACCTTCGCACCGTTCCTATATCGACTCACCCCTCGCCGGTTGCATCGTCGCCCGCCACGTGCGCTACATGGGCAAGTCGGGGGCGTTCGAAAAGCCCTTGCGCGGCGCGCTTTTCAGGTCGCTCGGAGGATTTCCGGTGCGCCGGGGGGCCGCCGACCGCGAAGCGCTCCGCCTGACCGAGGGAGCGCTTGCCGCTGGCGAGCCGGTCGTCGTTTTCCCCGAGGGAGGGCGCCGTTCAGGGCCCGTGCTCGGGGAGCTGCTCGATGGTCCGGCGTACGTCGCGACCCGGGTCAATGTCCCGATCCTCCCCGTCGGGATCGGGGGGACCGAGCGCGCAATGCCGGTCGGGTCGAAGATGGCGCGCCCGGGGCGGGTCGTCCTGGTGGTCGGCAAACCGCTATGGCCCCCTGCGTTGCAAAGCAACGGGCGCGTGCCCCGGGAGCGGCTCCGCCAGCTCACAGAGCGCCTGCGCGTCGAACTTCAGGCAGTCTTCGACGAGGCCCGTCAGCTGGCAGGCGAGGGGGGCGGCTCCGGTCGCCCCGGGAAAGCAAATTAGGCAACCAAGTAGACCGAGAAAGGTAGATAAATGGAGTACAGGCAACTGGGCCGGAGCGGGCTGCGCGTGTCGGCCCTCTCGCTCGGCACGATGACATTTGGCGGTCTCGGAGGATTTTCGAACGTCGGCGCGACGAGCGTTGCGGAGGCGCGGCGGGTGCTCGACCGCTGCATCGAAGCTGGCGTCAACCTGGTAGACACGGCAGACATATATTCCGACGGCGTCTCCGAGGAGATAGTCGGCGAGATAGTAAAGGGGCGCCGGCACGACCTTCTCATCGCCACCAAGTGCCGCTTCCCGAGCGAGGCCGGGGCCAACGGGGCTGGTAGTTCCCGTCACCACATATTTCGTTCAGTCGAGGCGAGCCTCTCGCGTCTTGGGACCGACTACATCGACCTGTACCAGTTGCACGGCTGGGACGGCCAGACGGCGCTCGAAGAGACGATGGGGGCCCTCGACTCGCTCGTGAAGGCGGGGAAGGTCCGTTACATCGGCTGTTCCAACTACTCGGCGTGGCACCTGATGAAGGCACTGGCCGTCTCGGACCGCCTCGGCCTCGAGCGCTTTTCGAGCCAGCAGATCTACTGGTCGCTGATCGGCAGGGACGCCGAGGTCGAACTGGTGCCCGCGGGGCTCGACCAGGGCCTCGGGACATTGGTTTGGAGCCCGCTCGCCGGCGGGCTGCTCACCGGGAAGTACCGGCGGGGCGCCAAGCCCTCGGAGGGCCGCCACCTGACGGACTGGGACGAGCCACCGATCTACGACGAGTCCAAGGTCTACGACGTGATCGAAGCGGTCGTAGAGGTAGCAGGAGCGCACGGTGTCCCGCCGGCGCAGGTCGCGCTGGCTTGGCTGCTCTCGCGGCCGAGCGTAGCGAGCGTTATCGTCGGCGCCCGCAATGAGGAGCAGGTTTCTGGCACGCTGCCGGCCGCGGATCTGAAGCTTTCAGCCGACGAACTGCGCCGGTTGAACGAGGTGAGCGCCTCGCCCTTGCCTTACCCGCTCTGGCACCAGGCCAAGACGGTGCGCGACCGCCTTGGCCCCGCTGACCGAGTACTGCTCGCATAGCAGCTCTCGCTGCTCCCGTCCGTAGGACTAAACGAATAGTGGCTGGAGCGAGCGCCGGCTAACGAGCTCGTCCATCTGGTCGTCGCTCGGACGTTGGGAAAGCCGGCCCGCGGCGTCTAGGACACGGGGGAGGATCTCTAAGTCGCCCGCGCTTATGACGAAGATCCCGGGCCGGCCAAGGGCCCACCAGACCGCCAGGTCGATGTCGGCCTGATCGGAGAGGGGCTCGTACCAGGTGGTGTGGGTGTGGGGCCGGTCGCCCCAGGGTGCGGCACCGAGCGACTTGATCGTCTGCACGGCGGCGTTGCGCTCAGCGCAGGTCTTGACGAGTGCTTCGAAGTTCTCGGCGTAGTAGTCGTTTTTGGTCATTAGGTAGTTGTAGGGGAGGAGCACCGAGTCAAAATCGAAGCGCTCGAGCGAGCGCCTGTGCGTGGCAGCGATCTGGGCGCCGTGGCCGGTCACGCCTATGTAGCGAGTGAGGCCCTCGTCTCGGGCCGCGATGGCTGCCTCGAGGGCCCCGCCGGGTGAAAGTGCCACGTCCCACTCGATCGGGTCGGCGAGGTTGTGCATTTGCCAGAGGTCGACGTGGTCGACACCCAGGCGCTCCAGGCTGCGCTCTAGCTCTTCGCGAGCCCCCTGTGCCCTGCGCTGACCGGTCTTGGTGGCGAGGAAGAAGCTGCCTGGGGCGCGCTTCAACCACGGGGCAACGCGCAGCTCCGCGTCCCCGTAGCTCGCCGCGACGTCGATGTGGTTGACGCCGGCGGCGACCAGCTGGTCGAAGGCCTTGTCGGCAGCGGCCTGGGTCGCCGAGGAGAGCGACGCTCCGCCGAAGATGAGCCTGGTGCTTTGGTGGCCTGTCCGGCCGAAGGGGAGAGTGGGGATGCCCATGGCACCTTCTTAGCGCAGTTACGAGCGAAGTGCGGCGAGGACTTCGGCGGCTTCGATGTCGCGACCGTCAAGAGAACGTGCCAGGGCGGCACGCCCGGGGGCAAACGCTGCCGCGCCGAGGACGGTTGCCGCGGAGCGCAGGAGCTCTCGGAGCTCCCTCGGGAGGGGAAAGTACTCGTCCTCGTCGACGGCGGCCACCACTTCGGTCCCATCGGTGGGGGAGAGCGCGGCAACCACGTCCTCCACGAGGGACTCGGGCGCGGATGCACCTGCTATGACACCCACGGTTCCAGCGAGGTCGCTTGGCAGCTCGCTCGCCCGGTTGACCCTTTCCGCGCGTGGGCAACCCGCTGCGAGAGCGGTCCTGACCAGCGCCAGTGTGTTGGAGGAGTTTTCGCTCCCGATCACGACGACGGCGTCGCAGCGCTCGGCGATGGCCCGCAGGGCCGCCTGGCGGTTCGTGGTCGCAAAGCAAAGGTCGCTCCGGCCCGGCACCCAAAGGTCGGGCCAGCGACGCTCCGCAGCCTCCAAGATGGAGCGCCACTCGTCGAGGGCCAAGGTGGTCTGGGCCAAGAACGCGACCGGGCCCGCCGGCTCGGGGAGCGCCTCGAGCTGCGCCACGCTCTCGACGAGGTGGATCGCTTCGGGTGCCACCGCCATGGTGCCGATGGCTTCCTCGTGGCCCTCGTGGCCCACGTAGATGACCGTGTAGCCCTTGGACGCGCGGAGCTTCACCTCGTGGTGGACCTTGGTGACAAGCGGGCAGACGGCGTTTACTACGGTGCCGCCCTTCTGCTTGGCAGCTTGCACGACCTCGGGCGCCGAACCGTGGGCCGAGAGCATGAGAGGCTTGCCCTCCGGCACCTCGGCCACGTCGTCGACGAAGACGACCCCGAGGTCACGGAAGCGCTCCACCACCACCTGGTTGTGGACGATCTCGTGGTAGCAGTAGACGGGGGGTTCGAAGACCCGCACCATCCACGCGAGGGACTTGATGGCCATCTGCACGCCGGCACAGAAGCCCCGTGGCGAGGCCAAGAGCACCCTCTCCACTTGCACGGAGGCCACCGTACCGCCCGGCTTGCCTGCGTTGGCCGCACCCGTATCCTGGTATGGCCATGCCCTTACCGAGAGTGGTCGCCGTTGCCGAAGGATCGCCCGCAGACCGAGGCGGCGTGCTGCCTGGTGATGAGATAGCCGCACTGGACGGCCGGCTGCCGCGCGACGTCATCGAGTACCAGCTACTCACGGACCAGGAGTCCGTCCACGTGGACGTGAACCGGGGCGGGGTCGAGCTGTCGCTTCGGCTCGAGCGTGCCGGCGGCGAGCCGCTCGGTATGGAGGTGGACGCGGCGCTCTTCGACAGGGTGCGGACCTGTGACAACCACTGCGAGTTTTGCTTCATCCACCAGCTCCCAAAGGACCTGCGGAAGAGCCTCTACGTGCGCGACGACGACTACCGGCTGAGCTTCCTCTACGGCAACTTCACGACGCTCACCCGCTTCACCGAGGCGGACCTCGAGCGCGTGGTGAGCGAGGGCCTCTCGCCCCTTTTCGTCTCCGTCCATGCGACCGATCCGGACGTCCGGGCGCGCATGCTTCGAAATAAGAGGGGTGCAACCAGCCTCCGCTGGCTGCGGGCCCTCCTCGACGCCGGCGTTCAGGTCCATGGACAGGTCGTGGTCTGCCCGGGGGTAAACGACGGCGACGTGCTCGAATCGACCCTTGCGGGCGTTCTCGACGAGTACCCTGAGCTGGCGAGCCTCGCGTGCGTTCCGCTCGGGGTGAGCCGGTTCAACAGGGAGTCTGCGATGCGGCCCCACACGAGTGCGGAGGCAGCGAAAGTCGTGGACCTAGTGGAAGAGTGGCAGCAGATTTACCTCTCCTGCGTCGGGCGGCGGCTCGCCTACCCATCAGATGAGTACTACCTACTCGCGGGCCGTCCTTTCCCCCCGCTGTCGTCGTATGGTGCCGTTGCCCAGCACGACAACGGCGTCGGGATGGCCAGGGCCTTCGAGGCTGCGTTCCTTGGCAGAGAGCCGGAGGGACCGGAGGTGGCCGGCACAGCGGGCCCGAGTGGCTTCTTCCGTTCCGTGGACGGCGCGCCCGCGACGGGTTACCGTGCCCCGCGCTTGTCCGGGCCTGGCGCACCGGCGACCGTCTCGCTCCGTCCCCGGCCGGGGGCGCCCGCTACGGTCCTCACCGGCGAGTACGGCGCGGCCGTGATCGGGCCGCTCGTATCGGGCCTCGGCAATGGTGCGGACGTGGTCGCGGTGCGCAACGATTTCTTCGGGGGCAACATCGGCGTCGCTGGGTTGTTGACCGGCCCTGACATTGCGGCCGCGCTCGGCCGCTTGCCGGCAGGCCGGCGCTACCTGGTGCCCGACAGCTGCCTGTCTGGTGGCCGCTTCCTTGACGGGTCGTCCCCCGACGACCTCCCTCGCCCGGTGGAAGTTGTGCCGGCGGACGGGGCATCGCTCAGGTGTGCCCTCGAGGCCCCCGCGGCCCGTCGCCGGCGTCCCGGCGCCAGCAGCGGCCCCGGGCTTGGCACCGCCCCTTGCGAGGGCTCGCGCGCAGAGGAAAGGCTTGCGGTAGGGGCTTCAGGCGGGCATGCGAGCGTGGCAGGTTGAGCGGGCGCACGGTGCTGGTCGCGGTCGTAGGCCGGCCCAACGTGGGAAAGTCCACCCTCGTCAACCGGATCGTCGGGCGTCGAGAGGCGATAGTGGAGGAGAGCCCGGGGGTAACACGAGACCGCAAGATCCTTGAGGCCGAGTGGACCGGTCGGCCCTTCAACCTCGTGGACACGGGCGGCTGGCAGGCTGGCGGGGGGGCCCTCGACGAGCTCGTCTCGCGCCAGGCGGAAAGAGCCGTGAGAGAGGCCGATGTGGTCCTTTTCGTGGTGGACGCGACGGTGGGGCCCACCGAGGAAGACGCGCGGGTAGCGAAGCTGCTGTTGCGTTCGGGCCGCCCGATCGTGCTGGCCGTCAACAAGGTGGACGCCGAGGGCCGCGAACCCGCCATCTGGGAGTTCGCAGGCCTCGGGTTCAAGGAACCGTGGCCGGTCTCTGCGCTCCAAGGTCGGGGCTCGGGGGACCTCCTTGACGCCTTGGTGGCGGCTTTCCCATCGGACGTGGCTGGCCCATCGGACGTGGCTGGCCCATCGGACGTGGCTGGCCCATCGGACGTGGCTGGCCCATCGGACGTGGCTGGCCCATCGGACGTGGCTGGCCCATCGGACGTGGCTGGCCCATCGGACGTGGCTGGCCCATCGGACGTGGCTGGCCCATCGGACGTGGCTGGCCCATCGGACGTGGCTGGCCCATCGGACGTGGCTGGC
>JAJYMM010000011.1 GCA_021787035.1 Actinomycetes bacterium | reverse complement strand
GTAGGACATCACGAGCACCCACTCGACCGACGACTCACCTACCGTGAGCTGCCCTAATGGGACCTGCGGAGACTGCCGAGACGACTCATAACCCTTTTCGAACCGTCCGATTCGGCCACTCTCGCATCCCTCCTAATACCTCTGACCTGCTAGTTCGTTTCCTTCATGCTTGGCGTGCTCTGACTTGGGCAACTTTTGGGCAACACCGGGACGGAGGACACCATGAGAGGGAACGTCGAGCAACGAGGCGGCAACCGCTGGAGGCTCCGGGTCTTCGCTGGCCGTGAGAACGGCCGGCCGAAGTTGGTCACTCGCAGCTTCCAGGGCACCGAGCGCCAAGCCGAGACCGCCCTCGCCAAGTTGGTCACCGAGGTCGAGCAGGGACAAGTCGCCAAGCACCACCCAGCGACCCTAGCCGACCTCCTCCACCAATGGCTGGAGGCAGTAGCGCCAAAACGCTCTGCTCACACGATGAAGGAGTACGGGCGCATGGCCGCGACCAACATCAAGCCCGCGATCGGGGCCGTCCCACTGCCCAGGCTCGCCGGGGCCGGCTCGACACGTTCTACCGGTCGCTCACCGACCGGGGCTGTCCCCTGGGTCGGTGCGCCGCAACCGCTTCCCGCTGCACGCCGCGCTCGGTCGAGCCCTCAAGTGGAGCATGGTGCCGTCCAACCCGGCCGACCGGGCAACGCCGCCCGGGCTCAGCCGTTCGACAGTTTCAGCGCCGGGCGTCGCCGACGTCCGACGCTTGATCGCGGCGACCGAGAGCAGCCAACCGTCGCCTTGCGAGATGGGCCCTCCGATGTCGCTGCACCTCTGGGAAAATTGACCACCGTGAGACATCTCGGCATCCTCGGCCACATGTGGGTGCCGAATACCAGACTGAGGCGCTGGCCGGGGCTTGTACGTCGCCCCGCTGACGTTCTCCCACCGGCGGTACTACCGCATGTTGGGCCCGGGTCGCTCGTCGAGTACATGGTGCGGGCGCGTAGCACACCGTCCCTGGTTGGAGCACCAGATGGGGTTTTCGGCACCTACAGGCGGAGTGCGCTCCCGGCGCGCTGCGATGACGACATGTCCCCGGACGACGCCGTGCCTACTCGGGAGTTGGGGGCGTTCGGCTGGCCTCAGTACTATTTGGGAGCCTGTCATCTTGGTGGCGGTGTGCCCGTGGCGGGTTCGCCGAGCAGCAGTGCGACCGTCGCTTCGGGGGCTTCGCGCATCGCGTCGTGGGCGGTCGGGAGGTCGTTGACTTGCCACTCTGGGTCGGCTTCCAGGCGGATGCGGAGCTCAGCGAAGGGCGTGCCGTCCCATCCGGAGCAGTAGATGAACTCGCGGCGCGGGACCTGGGCAGCCGTGCCTACGAGTCGGATCGTTTGCACGAGCGATGCGAGGGGATGGGGGCGGCGGCGGGGGTCGCGGCCGGGACGGTCGGGCGGAAGCACCGCATAGCCGGTTCGCGCAGCGCCGGCCACGAACGCCTGTCGGTATGCGTCGGTGGTTAGTGACCAGCAAGACTCACCGTCGCGGGGTACGTAGGCGTCGAGATGCACCAGACGCGAGACACGACCGTGCGCGCGGTCTGCGGCGGCGGCGATCACCATCCCGCCATAGCTGTGGCCGACCAGCGTCGCGCTGGTGATGTGGGCGCGATCAAGCAGCGCTAATACGTCGTTGGCGTGAGTGTCGAGGTTGGCGGCCGCGACCGTCGCCGTGTCGTCGTCTGGCCGCAGGCCGGTCAGGGTCAAGGCGTGAACGGTGTGACCGGCACGCTCCAGCAGCGGAACCACAGCCTCAAACGCCCAGCCTCCATGCCAGGCGCCAGGGACAAGGACGAAGGTTGTCATGCAAGGCAGTGTCACCAAGACGGTCGTGGCTGGCTACCAATAGGATGCCAACCGATGCCCGTTCGCCGCCACCCTCCCCAAACCGGGGTGATCTCCCATATGTGGCCGTCCGGTGGGCGGCACCTCTGGCCGTCCGGTGAAACGAGCGCGGTGCAGTCCCACGCCCGCGGACATCTCGTATACGCCGCCAGCGGGGTGCTGGCGGTCCACACCGAGCGGGGCACTTCGATCGTGCCCGCCAACCGGATCGCGTGGACCCCCGCCAAGTTCGCCCACTACCACCGCGCGCACGGCGACACCGACATACGGATCGTCTTTCTCCCGCCGTCCCTCGCGCGGCTGGTCCCAGACCATCCGGCTGTGTTCCTGACCTCCGACCTCGCCCGCGAGGTCTTGCTCGCCCTGACCGGCCCCCACAACTACGACGACACCTCATCCGGCTACAGCCGCGCGTCGCGCGCTCGGCTGCTTCGTGTCCTCGTCGACGAACTCGACGAGGCACACGAACAGCCGCTACAACTGCCCGAACCACAAGACGACCGGCTACAAGCCATCGCGCGAATCCTGCGAGACAACCCCGCAGACAACAGCTCACTGGCCGAACTCGGGAAGATGATCGGAGCCAGCACCCGCACCCTCAGCCGACTCTTCCACAGCGAACTCGGCATGACCTTCTACCAATGGCGCACGCAGCTACGCATCTACCACGCGCTCGTCCTTCTCGCCGATGGTCACGACACGACCCAGACCGCGTATGCCTGCGGCTGGGCCAACCCGAGCAGCTTCATCACGGCCTTTACGCACATCATCGGCACGACCCCCGGCCGCTACCAAACCGCCTCTTCGACTTTCAGCGGGTTCCTTCGCGGCCGGGTCGTAGGCGCGACGGGCGACGGCGACATCGCGGCGGTGCCGCTCGGCCCATTGGGTGAGCCCGACGAGGTGCTGGTGCAGCTCCTCTGCGATCGGGGTCGCGCGGTACTCGACCTTGGCTGGCACGATCGCGCATCCGCCGGCTGATGCCGTCGATGGAGCGCTCCAGCTCGGTGAAGCGGATCGGGCCGCGTACGACGGCGACGAGGACCGTGTCGACATGGAAGAAGTCGCACGCCATCAACCCCTTCGCTTGGGGGGCGAGGAACTCCGCCCAGGTCGGGACCGACCTGGGCGGTGACGGTTCGACGCCGTGGAGCTTCAGGATCGCCCAGACGCTCGAGGCGGCGATGACGATGCCCATGGTGGCGAGCTCGCCGTGGATGCGGCGGTAGCCCCAGGTCGGGTTCTCCTTCGCCAACCGGAGGACCAGCGCGATGGTGCCCTTCGCGATGCCCCGCCGACCGGGACGGCGGTGCGGGTAGGTCCAGCGCTTCCTAAAACGAGGTCTCGGTGCCAGCGCAGCAGGGTTGCCGGCTGGACGAAGAAGTGCGCGAGATGCTGGCGGGGGAGCAGTCGTGAAAGTCCCGCCAGCACCGCACGGTCCGCCGGCTCCAGCGCCGGTCTATGGACCTGGCGCCGCAGGACCGCCACCTCGTGGCGCAGCATGACGACCTCAACGGCGAGATCGGTGTCGCTGCGGCAGATGAGTCCGATCAGCTGGAGGACGCGGGAGGACGCGGGAGGACGCCCGGTAGAGGAACGAGAGGGTCACCGCCGGATGCTCGCCGCGCCTGAGTCCTTGCGTCAAAGTGCTGGTCGCAGGCCACGGATGGCGTTCCCGGCACCGACAAGCGACACGTTCACCGTGGGCCTCGCCAGGGAGGTCGCGCACGCTGGCATCCGCGTCAACGGCGCCCGTCTCGGGACCTTCGACACCAACCTGCACGCAAGCAGCGTGCGCCCGACACGGGCACGGGACCCTGGCGCCTTCGATCCCGCTCGGGCGCCCGGGGACTGCACACGAGGCTGCCACGGCGATTCTCTGGCTGCTCTCGCCCGCCGCCTCCTACGTGACCGGCGCGGTCCTCGACGTCAGCGGGGGCGGTGAGCGCCACGGGAGAGCACCAGGCGGGCCGGGATGGTCCGGCCCTCCGGTGACGTCCCCGTGCGCCGCAGAGGAGCGAGAGGACGCAATGGAGGTCACCTTGCTCGGCACCTCGACGCCCTACCCCCGACCAGACGATCCGGGCTCGTCCCTCCTCGTGCGCGGGGAGGGCACCAGACTGTGGCTGGATGCCGGCTCCGGAACCCTCGGCGCGCTGCTGGCGCTGCCCGCTGGCCGGGCTCGGGGCGGTCCGGATCAGCCACACCCACGCGGACCACTTCTCGACCCTGGCCGTGACCTACTACGCTTTGCGCTTCGTCGACATCCACCGCCCCTTGCTGCCGGTGCAGGACCCGTCGGCCGGGTCCAGCGGCCGGGGGCATTCCTCAACCACGCTGGGCTCGCAAGTCCGCCCGAGGCCGTGTTCGAGACCCATGAGATCGGGGTCCCCTGGAAGGAAGGGCCGGCGGTCTGGGCAGGCGGGCACCCAACACGGTCGCTCCAACGCAGTCGACAACCTCCTGGCCACCACCGCCCATCTCCAGAACCCAAGCGAGGCGGCCGTCTCCCAACCCTGTTCCGCCCTCGCCCGGGCCGACGCCAAAGGAGCCCTTCGACGACCTGTTCCTCGGCCTGGGCGCCGTCGCCGTCCTCGTCCGCGCCTCGGCGTCGCCAGCATCTTGGTCATCTCCGTCCTCCAACGGCGACGAGCGTGCGCTCTCTGGCTGAAATCGTCGGATCTTTGTCATTGCTGCCACCGCCGAGACGGGGGAGACTGGGGGGGTGACATCGCGTTCGGTGGTTGTGGTCGTCTTCGATGGGCTCCAGGGCCTGGACCTGACCGGTCCTGTCGATGTATTCGATCTCGCGAACAGAGTCTCGGGTGCAGAGCGCTACACGGTGACGGTGGCTGCGTCACGTCGGGCGATTCTGGCGACGTCGAGCGGCATCCACATCGCGGTGAACGTGGAGCTGGGGGCCATTCGCCGATCCCCCGACACCGTGGTGGTCGTCGGCGGGCCGGGTACGGCGGCCGCGCTCGCCGACGGGGAGCTGTTGTGCGAGCTGCGTCGCCTCTCCCGGCGTGCCCGGCGGGTCACGTCGGTATGCTCGGGGGCGTTCCTGCTGGCTGAAGCGGGCCTTCTTGACGGTCACCGGGCTACTACCCATTGGGCCTGGTGCGACGCTTTCGCCGACCGCTACCCCCACGTCGAGGTCGACCCGGCGCCGATCTACGTTCGGGACGGCAACATCATCACCTCGGCGGGGGTCACCGCGGGCATGGACCTGGCCCTGGCTCTGGTCGAAGAGGATCTGGGTCGTGACGTCGCCCTGGACGTGGCCCGCCAGCTCGTGCTGTTCCTGCGCCGTCCTGCGAACCAGGCCCAACTGAGCGCCCCGCTGCACGGACAGGCAGCCGAGCGCAACGCTCTCCGAGACGCACAGCGCCGGATTGTCGAGCATCCCGAAGCCGATCTGTCAGTCGCGGCCCTTGCGGACGCGGTGGACATGAGCGCCCGCAACTTCGCGCGGTGCTTCCGCCGCGAGGTCGGCCAGTCCCCAGGCCGGTACGTGACCGCGGTCCGGGTAGAAGCGGCCCGGCGTCTCCTCGAGGACACCGACCGGTCCGTCGCCGAAATCGCCACAAAGTGCGGGTTTGGCACGCCCGAGACCATGAGACGAACGTTCCTGCGCGTGATCGGCTGCGGGCCCGCCGAGCTGCGGCGAAGATTCCGCCCCCAGGCCGCATGACCGCGGGCTCAGATCGCAATGCCACCGCCGCGGACGTGTTGGGCGCCGGGCAGGCAATCGCACCGGGCAGGTCCTGGTCGTCGGACTGAGCAAAGCCAAACCGGATAACACTTCGAACACCGAAAGAACCTATATGCAAGCAGCGTTCCTGCTGTACCCAGGGTTCACCGCGCTCGACGCGATCGGCCCGTTTCAAGTCCTCGCTTCCGCGCCGGGAGTGGACCCCGTCTTCGTCGCCAAACAGCCGGGGCCGATCGCCAGCGACACCCCGGCATGTTCGTTGATGGCCCAGCGCAGCCTCGTCGAAACTCAGCGTCCTGAGATCGTCGTCGTGCCTGGCAGCCTTTCCGGCTTCCAAGGCGTCATGGAGGACACCGAGACCTTGGACTGGTTGCGCGCCACGAGCGCGCACGCGACGTATGTGACGTCGGTCTGCACCGGGTCGCTTCTGCTCGCCGCGGCAGGACTGCTCGACGGCCGCGCAGCGACCACGCATTGGGCCGCCCGAGAGCTCCTGGTCGAGCTGGGAGCGACCGTCGCCACCGAGCGTGTCGTCGACCTCGGACAGATCATCACCTCCACCGGCGTCTCTTCGGGGATCGACATGGCACTGCACCTGGTAAGGCGCATCGAGGGTGACGATGTCGCCCGAGCAGTACAACTGGGGATCGAATACGACCCCCAACCTCTCTTCGACACCGGGGCGATTGAGCGGTGTCCTCCCGCCCTCGTGGCGACGGTCAGGACGGCGCTGCACGACCGAGGCGCCCGGTGGATCTCGACACCAGCATCAAACAACTACCAGTGAAGGAGAGACCATGCCCGTTGAGTTGGTCAATCCCGAGCGACTCGTAGCTCCCACCGGTTACACCCACGTGTCGGTCGCTACGGGCTCGAAGCTGGTCCACGTCGCCGGGCAGGTCGCCTTGGCAAGCGATGGCACCCTGACCGGCGAAGACAACCTCCGCGCCCAGACGGTGCAGGCCCTGCGAAACCTCGTGGCCGCGCTCAAGGCCGTAGGTGCCACCTTCGACGACGTGGCCCAACTCACAGTCTACGTTCCGAAGTGGGAACCCGCCAAGAGGGAGGCGCTGATCAGCGGATTCCGCGCCGCGGCCAGTGAGCTCGGAATCAATCCGGTGAGACCCTCTTCGCTGGTGGGCGTAGACACCCTCGCCGAACCGGCCTGGCTGATCGAAATATCAGCGGTCGCCGTAATCCCATAAGGGGTTCAAATGATGGAAGCGCCTAGTATCCGATTCGTCGCTGGGCCTCCCGGGCTGGATGGCGTGATTGACCCGCTATGCAGAACCACGCCGGGATGATGCGTCCTCGAGCCTTGGCGAGACGTCGCGTGGGCTGGGTCAGTGCATGATTCGCGCTCGATGAGCGGCCACCCAGAGTCCGAGGACCTTGCGGTGACGCCGGAGCCGCCATACGTTGCCGTGATCTTGACAAGAATGCTCGGCTGTAGCGAGGGCTACGCAGAGGTCGCGGAGAAGATGGAGCAGCTTGTGGCAGCGAAGGTGAACGAGGGTCGAGGTAAAAGGGCCGCTGAGCTGGCCACTTTTCCATACGCCCTCGTCAGAGGCTTGACTGCCTCAGCACTGATAATGCTGAAGTGGTGACCTCGGTACGGTGCAAACTGCGGTCGGCGCGTAACGCGACTACGCGTAACACAGCTCGCGTAGGACGGTGGTAGGCCAAGGCTACGGACCCCTTCTTCACTCGGTGGGTGCGCTCGCTCGACCGGCAATAGCCCGTCCCGGCCATCGAGGTCGTGCTCGTCGGGGCCACCAAATTCACCGTGTTAGCCCACATGGGCGGCCTCGGCCGTATTGCTAGCGGAGCGAGCGGCATATGGGACCTTCCGGGAGCCAACCAGCTGGTAGGAGGGGCCAACACTAACGGCGTGCAAACAACAGCATTGAGTGACATCCTGGTAAGCATGAAAGGGGTGCCTATGACCAAGGACGAGCAGCCGAGGACCAACGGAAGGTCGCCTACGGCTAGATCCGGGAGAGAAAGGGCTATTGGGGTGTCCGTTGGCCAAGGCGAGGAGCCAGGAGAAGTAGCCCTCAGCGCGGAAGGCTCCCTCCGAGCAGCCGTGACGGCGGTCGACCTAGCCCAAGGGAGCTCTGCCTTCCCAACCGGACGCGACGCCAGTCACACCGGGGTACTGGGCCTGCAGCGTTGTATAGGCAACAGGGCCGTTGCCCAACTTTTTCGGCCCGCGTCGCAGGCTAGTCTCCCGCGCCCCTCGGAGCCTCAAGCCGCGGCGCCGGCCAGTCGTGTTGGCCTGGACGCGCAGGTACCTCCGCTCGCTGGCGTCCGGGGGGGCCAGCTTCTGGCTACGCAGCCTCCTGCGAAGGCCTCGGAGATTGTATCTCCGCGCGCGTCCTCGCTGGCCCACCCGGGTGGGGAACCGCGCGGCTCTGGCCGCCTACCCTCGACCGCCACCGAGCAGCTGGGGCGTGACAGCGGTGATGGTGCACGCGATCGCAAGATCTCCGTTCAAAGAAAGTTCGCCGAGCATCAATACCCCAACGTTGAAGCGTTTGCCGGTGGCTTCAAAAAGGAGCTAGACCAACTGCCGTTTGCGAAGAGACGCGCCTGTTACGAGGCCCTTCGCAATGACACCGCGGTCTTCAGTACGGCGGAGGAAATACGGGGCGGCATTGCGTCATGGAGGCTGGCAAATGGTTGCCCCCTGCCCGCGCGCGCTACCCAAGATGCCAACATGCCGACAGTGAGCCAGAAACTCAACTTGCCGGCTCAGTCGGCGCCAGGCCGCGGCTCCCTCCCTTCCCCCAAGGCACCGTCCTCGACGGCCAGTGAGCTGCGCCTTTTGCCGCCGGTGCGCCCAGCCCCCTCCCCCTCCGCCTCCGCCTCGGCCTTCCCCTCTGTCTCCGTATCCCCCTCCGCCACCACCACCTCCTCCTCTTCTTCCTTTTCTGCGCCCAACCTGGAGGCCCCACCTTCGATAGCGGTCACCGAGGCCCCACCTTCGATAGCGGTCACCGAGGCCCCACCTTCGATAGCGGTCACCTCTGACAAGGCGGAACCCTCAGGCATCGGCCAGCTGGTGAGGGCAGCCCTAGCGGGCCTCTCCGGTGCCCAACTGAGCAAAGAGGTCATCTTGGAGCGGTTGACAAAGGCCTTCGGCGGCACGGCGCAATTGCACGAGGCGTCCAAGAGGCCCGAGCTTGCCGAAGCCCTGCTAGAAGAGGTCCGCGGCAGGCAGAGTAGTACCTGGATCAGGGCGACCGAGCTACATCAAGCTAGACCGAAGGCCTGGGCGAGCGAGAAGGAACGGCAGAAGTGGAACGTTAGGCATTATACCAACAAGGTTACGGTGGTCCTCGGAGAGGAGGTTGACGCCGATATATTTAAGGTTGCCGACGTCAAGCCTCCGCCATTTTCCGAACTTTTGTCCTCGATAACACTGGCCACCATGCCGGGTACTGCCAAGGAAACAGGCTATAAAAAGGGGGGTGAGCTCCTGATGGCCAACACCAGTGCTGCTTCGACATCCGGTCACACGACCGTCAAGGACTGGAAAAACATCGGAAATGTGGGCGACACTTTCTATGGGTTGTTCTATGAGGACAAGCCCGCTACGGGCGTAACCCCGCCTTTCATCAAGGATGCGGTCTACTTTGCCAGATGGAGTCTCAGTGACTTCGGGACCGGTTGGGCCTCAGCGGATTGGTTGGCAACTGCAGCCGAGAGCCAAACGGAGGGTGCGAAAACGCCTGGAGGGAAAGCCTGGAAAGGTGATCTAGCGAATATTATTACAGAGATTTTTCCTATGGCCGCAAAGAGCGAGGCGCAAGTGTCCGGGACCGAATCGGAGCGCCAACGGGCGTTCAACGCGATGGACAACTTCGAAATCAAGAAGCACGGGCCGATGAAGGTAGCGGAGTGGCTCCCGGTTGAGGATAATATAAAGAAGATCAAGGGCTGGTCAGTTAACCCCAAAAAGGGGACCTTTGTGAAGTTGGTGCACTCGTTCAAATGAGCAAGCTCAGAGGCGAGCACGGTGACCAGTTGGGCGCGCTGCCCTTCGCCGCCAACCAGGGACTCGGCTTGCCTCCTCAATCCACCTGTGCAGCTCCGGTCGCTGCACGTCCGCTGTCAGGCGCAGTTGCGCAGGACGCCCAACCATGCCCGGTTGCCTCGGGTTGGACGGCGAGGTCTCCTCGGCATGGCCAGAGCGCCGAGCACCCAGAAATGTCTCCCATGAAACCAACTGGCTTGCCAAAATGGGGCCGTGCAACCACGGCCCCTAGAAGGAAAGGTGGTGCTCGTGACCGGCGCGAGCCGACGCGTTGGCATCGGCTCAGAAATCGCCAGAAGGGTGGCCGAAGACGGGGCCTCGGTCATGCTCCACTCGTGGGCCCCTCACGACGAGGAACAACCATGGGGCGCCGACCCAGGCTGGCCCGACGCATTGGCCGGTGAGCTCCGCGACCTCGGAGGCAAGGTCGAACATGTCGCGGCGGACTTCGCCGACCCGCTCGCCCCTTCTCGCGTAGTCGGAGCCGCTCTAGAGGCATTCGGCCACCTCGACGCCGTGGTGGCAAACCACGCACGCTCGAGCGCCCAATCACTCGAATCGCTCACAGCAACTGAGGTCGACCTCACCTACGCCGTCAACACGAGGGCGACGCTGCTGCTAGCGCAGGCCTTCGCCGCTCAACACGACGGGACCCGAGGAGGCCGTATCGTCGTCTTCACCTCCGGGCAGTACCACGGCGCCATGCCAGGGGAGCTGCCTTACGTCGCCTCGAAGGCCGCCCTGCACGGTCTCACGGCCAGCCTGGCAGTGCACCTGATGCCCCGCGGCATCACCGTGAACTGCGTCAACCCCGGCCCCAATGACACTGGCTATGCCGACGAAGCGACGATCGCGGCCGTCAGGGACCGCAACCCGGGCGGCAGGTGGGGTGTCCCGGCCGACACTGCGCGCCTGGTCGCTTGGTTGCTCTCCGACGAGGCTGACTGGGTCACCGGTCAAGTCATCGCGTCAGACGGCGGCTGGTCTGCCCTCGGGGGCGCTTGAACCGCAGGTGAGCATGAGGACTGAGCGCAGCTCGTAAACCTCGGCCTCCTCTGCCAACATGTCCGCCACCGCCCCCGTCTGTACGCGACCCCCTCGAGGTGCTTCTACGCGCCCCGGGCAAGGCGCTCGCGTACCGTAGACGGGTGACCGTCCGCCAGCACCGCCCGCCCGCGCTCGCTGTCTGGGGGACGTCAAGCTGGGCAGGAAAGAGCGTGCTCGCCACAGCACTGTGCGCGTCGCTGCATCGTCGGGGGATCCGCGTCGTCCCCTTCAAGGCTCAGAACATGTCCAACAATGCCCGCGTCGCCGATGGCGGAGAGATCGGCGCTGCCCAGTACTTCCAGGCATTGGCCGCCGGGGTGGCACCCGCCGTCGAGCACAACCCCGTCCTTTTGAAACCAGAAGCGGCCACCCGGAGCCAGGTGGTCGTGCTTGGGCAAGTGGACCGAGCCCTGACCGAAATGCCGTGGCGGGAACGAGCCCCCCACCTGTGGGCAATCATCCGAGACACCTACGACCGTCTGGCCAAAGAGGCTGACGTCGTTGTCATCGAAGGAGCCGGCAGCCCGGCCGAGGTCAACCTGGCCGACGTGGACTTGGCCAACCTCGGCATCAGCCGTCACGCCGGCGCCAGCGCGCTCTTGGTCTCTGACATCGACCGAGGCGGCGCCTTTGCCCACCTCTACGGCACCTGGGCCTTACTCGAGGAAGCCGACCGGCGTCGCATAGCGGGCTTCGTGCTCAACCGCTTCCGCGGCGACCCAGCGTTGCTGGAACCAGGCCCGGCCGCGCTGGAGCGCCTCACTGGCACCCCGATGCTGGGTGTCGTGCCGATGGTCGACCATGGCCTACCCGACGAAGACGGTGCCGACCCGGCACCTGGCCGGGGAACGGGGCGCCGGGTGCGCATCGTGCGCGGACCGGCAGCCTCGAACCTCGATGAGTGGTGGGCGCTCCGGGAGTCGAGCGACTGCCGCTGGGCTACTTCCCCTTCGGAAATGAGGGACGCTGAGCTGATAGTGATGCCAGGCTCCAAGCTGCCTGTAGCGGACCTAGCGTGGCTCCGGGCAACCGGGCTGGACGAGGCCCTCCTTGCCGCCCACCGCCGCGGCGTGCCCATATTGGCCGTATGCGGAGGTGCCCAGTTGCTCGGTGAGGAGATCATCGACCCCGATCGCGTAGAAATGGGCGGCCGCCACGCCGGGCTCGGCCTGATCTCGGCCGTGACAACCTTCGCCAGCACCAAACAGGTCCACCGCACCAGGGCTCGCTTCAGGGAGGACCTGCCTCCGCCCTGGTCGTCGCTCGCGGGGCTCGAGGTGGACGGCTACGAAGTCCACTTCGGCACCACAAGAGGCCGCAGCGGGCTCCATCCGGCCTTCACGGACGGCTCGGGCATGATAGCTGGGCCTGTCCTAGCCGTTTACGTCCACGGGCTCTGCGAGGACCCTCGGGTCCTAAAAGCGCTCGTCGGCGCTGAGCAGCCGAGGTCCCTAGGTCCCGTCTTCGAAGGCCTGGCCGACCTGGTCGACCGGTACCTGGACATGGAAAGCGTAATGGGCCTTGTCGAGCGCAGCGCGCGGACCTGAGCTAAACGCCCGCTCGATCGATAAGGGCAGCGGGGCCCCCGCACCGCCCCGCCTGCGCATCGGCGCGACAGGCGCCCTCCCCGGGGCCGACGCGCGCCGGACGCCGAGACGGGCCGTCACCCTGGCCAATTGCAAGAAGCCGAGCGGCAACCCAAGAAGCAGGAGAGCAGGGTCCAAGAACCCGAGCAGGACCGCAACGCCGGCCTCCAACACGAAGAGCGGCCCCGTCACAAAGACGTTCTGCAATGACAGCTTCGCGGCTACCGACCAGACTTCCACGGCAGGCGCCGAGGTCTGGCGAACGCTGAGCAACAGGGCATAACCAGCACTGCTCGTGGTGATCACGAGCGCGGCAACGCCTGAACCCAGGCAAAGCCAATTCTCTGGCGAGCCGCCACGGGCGAAGAAATGGACCTCCTCGACTGCGAGCATCGTCGCCAGGAGAGGGCCGCCAACTTGGGCGACAGTACGGAGCGAAGACCGGGACCGCATCGCATTGACAAATTCGCGGACCACCCTATCCTCGCCCTCGGCCCGCCAGCGCTCGAGTGCCACCGTCGCAGCATTGACAGCCAACGGGAGCGTCACAATCGGAAGCGACGCCACCACCAGGGCGAGGTTGAGGGCAAGGAAGTTGAAGATGGTCCTGAGGGCCGCTACGAGGCTCTTCTTTGCGCCAGCGAACAACACTGGTGTCATCCTTTTACCCCCGTACCCTGGACAGCAATGCCTTGAATAAAAGTACGCTGTGTAAAGAAAAACAAAATGATGATCGGTGCCGTGGCCGCCGTCGCTGCCGCCATGACCCAGGGCCAGTTGGTCGAATAAGTCCCGAGGATAAGGTTGAGCCCAAGTGACAGCGGGAACCATACCTGATTATTGATGTAAACGAGCGGGCCGATGAAATCATTCCAACAGTAGATAAACTGAAACAAGATCACCGTTGCCATTGCCGGCTTTGCCAACGGCAACACGATCCGGCTGTAGATGTAAAACTCGTTGGCGCCGTCAACCCGTGCAGCATCGGAAAGCGATTGGGGTATCGTCATGAAAAACTGACGGAGCAGGAAGGTCGAGAACACCGAGCTCCCGAGGAAGGTTGGGACCATCAGGGGCCAGTACCAGCCCACCATGTGCAGGTCCTTATAGATGACGAACAGAGGTATGAGCGTGGCAAAAAACGGGACAAGCAGAGTGCTCACCATAACCTGGAACAGCAAGTCACGCCCGCGCCAGCGTACCCGAGAGAATCCATAGGCCACGAGGCTGCTCGAAAGGCATACGCCAACGATCGTGACACCAGCGTACATGAGCGTGTTGAGGATAAACCTGTAAAACGGCACTGCCGACAGCATGTCCGGGTAGTTTTTCCACAAGAAGGGATGAGGCCACCAGACGACCGGGATCTGCAGTGCCTGAGTGTTGGTCTTCAAAGAGCTAAGGACCATCCAGAAGATCGGGAAGCCCAACAGCACACTTACCGCTATCAGGACCGCGTGCTTGGAGATGGTGCCCGCGGCCTTAAGCCCTAACCTATTGTTGTTCGCTGGCATAATAGATCCACCTCGAAGACGACTTGAAAAGCACGACCATGATCGCAGCGCTCACAACAAATAACAAGAAGGCCATGGCCGAGGAGTAGCCGAACTTCAAAAACTGAAACGCCTGCTCGTACAAGTACTGCACATAGAACCACGTGGAGGTGCCCGGGCCCCCGATGTCCGTGCCCTCGATCACTTGGGCCTGCGTGAAGTACGAGATACAGGCCACCAATTGCAGTATGACATTGAACAAGATGACAGGGCTGATCATCGGGAGCGTCACGTAACGCAGCCGCTGCCACGGGCCTGCCCCGTCCAGGTTCGCCACCTCGTACATGTCTTTTGGCACGCCCTGGAGGCCAGCCAGGTAGATCACCATTGGTTGGCCTAGGCCCCAAAGCCCAAGCAGTATGAAGGAGGGCTTGGACCAAGTGATCGAAAAGAACCACTCCGGGCCCGGTATGTGGAGCCCTGAAAGCAGGTCGTTTACGATGCCCGACACAGGGTTGAACATCCAGACGAAGATCAACGACGATGCGACGAGCGGGACTATCGAGGGGATATAGAAGATCGTGCGGTAGATCGCTCTCCCCTTCACGTTCATGTTTAGGAGGAGCGCAAGGCCTAGAGCACTAGCCGTGGCGACCGGCAGTTCGATAGCGGTGTAGTAAAAAGTATTGAAGACCGACGTCTTAAACAGCGGATCGCGAAACAGGGCCTCGTAGTTCGCTAGGCCGACCCACTTCGCAGCGCCCACCCCACCGAAGTTGGTGAAACTGTAGTAGAGAGTAGCGAGGAAAGGGTAAACAAAAAAGGCAAAGAAACCGATCAGCCATGGGCTTATAAAGAGCAGGCCGACCCTAGCACGGCGCCTGTCTGCCGCCCGTGAAGACCGCGGCGGGACGCGTTGGGCCATGCGGCCCCCAGCAAACATGGTCTCAATGGTCGTGGTTTCGGTTGTCACCGTTTCGTCCCTAAGGGTTAGCGTGCATGCCGGGGGTCAGCCGTCATTAGCTGCCCCCGGCCGCTGGCAGGGTTGCTATTAGGAATTGCCCTGTTGGTCGATGTACTTGAGTGCCTGCTCAGGCGTCATGATCTTTTGGAGCACGTTATCTGCCGCCGTGTCCATCGCGTTGAAGAGCTGCGATTGTGTGGGCGTGAGCTCGGGCGCCGCGGAGTACGGGCTCGACATCTCAGGCAGGAAGCCATGCAGCCACGGGTTGGCCTTTAGCCAGGCCTGGTACGCAGGCGCCTTGGTCACCGACGGGCCTGCGGGGACCCAACCACCTTTGGGGTCAATAGAGGCGGTGAAGTTCTGGTTGCCGTAACCCGCCAGCCAGGAGATGAACTCGAAGGCTTGCTTGGGGTGCGCCGCGCCCTTCGGGATGATGTTGTAATTGCCCTGACCGATGGTGCTCGGCACCGGGACCGTACCCGGGAAGGGGACTACACCAAAGTTTCCCTCCATCTTGGGGTTGGCCACCGGCACGTTCTGTGCTCCCTCCCAGGGCCCAGAGAACACAAAGCCTTCTTTGCCGGCTACAAATGGGTCCGTCTGTCCGCCCGCTACCGAGCCTTCTGCCGTTATCAGTGCCTGGATCTGCCCGTAGGGGTACTTGTTGAAGGAGGCGAGCCAGTTCATCTCGGTCTGGGCGGCCTTGCAGGTTGCATAGTCGTACTTGCCGGCAGATGTGATGCAGTTGGTAGCTCCGAACTCGGGGGCAAAGAAAAGGAAGTAGTTGCCAGGATAGAAGCCCATTTGCACAAGCTTGCCGTGCTTTATGATCCATTCCTTTGCCGAGTCCGCGTCGAGCTGAGCCAGCGTCTTGGGCGGCGACTTGATCCCAGCGGCCTTCAGCATCGCCTTGTTGTAGTAGAGCGCCCAAGAGTTCATGGACATCGGTACGGCGTAGAGCTTGTGGTTATAGGTACCACCCTGAGCGGCAATGGGCCACATCCATTTTTCGAACCCTGAGTACTTGCCGGTCAGGAACTGGTTCATCGGCACAATGTCACCGTTGGCGGCGAAGGAGCCGATCTCGGGCCACCACTCCGTGAAGATGTCGGGCGGGTCGCCGGCGGCGATCGTCGATAGGAGCTTTGCTGTGCTCGTCGTCGCAACGCTCGGGATGTTTTCCTCTGTAACGGTGATACCGGGGTGTGTCTTTTCGAACTGCCCGATCATCTGGTGAAGCAACTGGAGTGTCTGGCCGGACCACATCGTCCACCATGTAATATTGACCGTCGATGCGCTCGCAGGCGGCGCGGTGCTAAGACCGGTAACGCCGACTAGAGTCGCGGCCGCTATTGCGCTGGCGAGCCTAGTCCCCCGGCGGCGCCGGAGGCTCCTCAGGGGGTTGGGCAAGCGGGTTGCCCAACCCATTTCTCCCTGTTCCATGGATCTCTCCCTTCCTTATGTGAGAGTTATTTTTCTTTGCTTAACCGTGCAAATGCACGCTTGTTGACGGGCACAGCTCGACCGTGCGCGGGCAAAGTGGTGGCATGCCGGTGCGAAGGTTTTGGAGGTGGCCCGGCGCTTTCACGAATCACCAGCTGTGCAACTGGGTAGCGTAGACGTTGCTCTCGGGTGCCGTTGGCCAAGCCCGACAGGAGCTTGGCAAAGCATACCCTGCCGAGTGCTTTGAAGTCTTGGCGCACCGTTGTCAGCGCCGGCGTATAAAACTGCGCAAGAGGCACGTCGTCAAAGCCGATAATACTCACGTCCTCTGGCACCGAACGCCCAGCGTCGTGCATTGCTCTTATGCAACCCACCGCTATGTCGTCATTCCCGCAGAGCACAGCCGTGACGTCTCGCTTCTTGGCCAATTTTCCCCCGGCCTCATAGCCCCACGAAGCCTCCCAGCCGGCGAGCAACGGTTTCGGTACACTGAGACCGGCTTCTTGGAGAGCCGAACGCCACCCCAACATTCGCTTGGTTGCGCCCGTCCAACTTGGGATCGACAAGTGGTGGACGGTGGTGTGACCGAGCCGAAGAAGGTAGTTAGTCGCCTCCTTGGCCGCAGCGTACTCGTCGATCCAGACCGAGGACCTGGCTGGGTGCTCCCCTTCGGTCGGGGCTGGGACCATGGCAGCCACAGGGACCGTCGCGGGCACCGAGGCCAAGGCGTCTACGCCCGCTTTATCAAAGGCAATCACTATTATCGCCCCCGCTGGCTCGATCGCGCGCTCAACTGCGTCTCGCACGCCCGCCGGCGTATCCGGCTCGACGACTCGTACGCCCATGACAAAGCCAAACTCCCGCGTCGCCTCTTCGATACCTTCGAGCGCCGCAGCAAACCCATAAAGGCTCGTATTCGAAGCGAGCACGGTCACCGATTGCACCGGACCGCCGGCCAACGCGCGGGCGGCCCGGTTGGGCCGGTATTCGAGTCGCTCAATCGTGTCGAGCACGGTCTGGCGGGTCGGGGGGCTAACGCTCGGGTGGTCGTTTATCACGCGCGACACGGTTTGGTACGACACGCCGGCAGCGCGAGCCACGTCGCGGATGCTGGCCGTCCCCCGGTGACCGGTCACATCGGCTATTGTGATCGGTCACATCGGACTTGTCAAGCCGGCGCAAGCTCGGACAGAGTTGTACTGGGCCCGATCGGGCCGTGTGCACAACGCAAAAGGACCTGGGAGGACCAATGGTTGCGGTCAGGAGTGGTGCGGGGTTCGAGCTTGTCTGGAACGATGACAGGCTGGCTCTGCGCATCGAGGTGGACGGGGACAACGTGGCCAGGCTGGCGCGCCTGGCCCCCGCTCCTGTTCCTTTAGCGGAGGACAAAGGCAACGGGGGCCCAGGGGGCGCAGTCCTCGCCAGGATGCCGCTCGTCGACATCGTGACGACCGGGACGGGCAGGGACAGGTCCAGCAGAAGGTATGCAGAGTCGGTGACGGGCCGCCGCCTCCGTTATGTCGCCCACGAGGAGCACGAAGAGACGGCCTGGCACGAGCTTCGAGTCGACCTAGAGGACCCGTCGTCCGGGTTGCAAGCGAGCGTCAGTTACCGAGTGCTTGTGGGGCACGGGGTGCTTCGGTCATCGGTGCGGCTCCGAAACGGCGGAGCTTCGCCCATCACGATCGAGTCGGTCACTTCCTTGCTGGCACCTGGCTTGGCAGGCCCTGGAGGACGCCTAGATGACGTGGATCTGTGGTGGGCCGAAAATGAATGGCTGGGAGAGGACCGTTGGCACTCCCGCCCGTTCCGCGATGCGCTCCCTGACCTCGGACTGGCGGCGCACGGTAATACAGACCCGCGCGGCATGTTCGGGTTGACGAGCCAAGGGAGCTGGCCGTCTGGGGCGTTCGTGCCCATGGGCGCGGCGGTGAACCGCCGCACAGGCCACACGTGGCTCTGGCAAGTCGAACACAACGGGGCGTGGCACTGGCAGGTCGGAGAAAAGCCGCTCCGGCCGGCGCCCCGGGGTGGCGAAGGCGGGAGCGACGGATACCTCGCGCTGCTTGGGCCGACCTATTCAGAGCACCATTGGCAGGCGGTCCTCGGACCAGGAGAGACCTTCGAGACTGCACCAGCAGCGCTGGCGATTTCGGCGGTAAGCCTCGAGGCAGCGACGACAGCGCTCACGCACTACCGCCGGACGATCAGACGGCCGCACGACGACCTCAAGCGCCTGCCCGTCATATTCAACGATTACATGAACACGCTGATGGGCGACCCGACGACGGAGCGCCTCTCGCCGCTGATCGACGCCGCAGCCAAGGCAGGCGCGGAGTACTTCGTGATCGATGCGGGTTGGTACGCCGGCCTGGGCGAGGCGTGGTGGGACACAGTGGGAGCGTGGGCACCGTCGGAGAGCAGGTTCCCGGGCGGGATCGAGGAGGTTCTTAACCACATCAGGGGGCGAGGTATGGTGCCGGGCCTCTGGCTCGAGCCCGAGGTCGTCGGGGTCAAGAGCCCCGTGGCCGAACAGTTGCCCCACGCAGCCTTCTTCTGCCGAGATAGCCAGCGCCTCGTTGAGAACGGTCGCTACCAGCTCGACTTCACGCATCCAGCAGCACGCGAGCACCTGGACCGGGTGGTGGACTCCCTAGTAGGAGACCTGGGTGTCGGGTACTTGAAGATGGACTACAACATCAACATCGGCCCGGGCACAGATAGTGGCGGAGTGAGCGTCGGCGCCGGCCTGTTGGCGCACAACCGAGCCTTTTTGGAATGGGTAGGCGGGTTGCTGGACCGCCACAAGGACCTGACCATCGAGAGCTGCGCGTCGGGCGCCATGCGCAAGGACTACGCCACGCTCTCGCGCTTCCAGCTCCAGTCAACGAGCGACCAGCAGGACTTCTTGCTTTACCCCGCCATTTCGGTGGCAGCCCCGATGTCAGTGGCCCCCGAACAGAGCGCTACGTGGGCCTACCCACAACCAGGCTGGGACGAGGACGCTATCTGCTTCGCCGTCTGCAACGCCCTTTTGGGCCGTGTCCACCTGTCGGGCCATCTCGACAAGATGTCGGCCTACGAGCTCCAGCTTGTAACCGACGGGATCGCCGTGTACAAGCGGATAAGGGACGACCTGGCACGAGCGATGCCGTTCTGGCCTCTTGGGCTCCCGCGCTGGGACGACAACTGGCTTTCTCTAGGCATGCAGAGACCCGGAGTCAGCTACATTGCCGCGTGGCACCGACGCACAGGCAACGGGCCTGGAGGGCGCGTCTCAGATCCCAGCCGGGTGACCCTGCCCGTGCCGCACCTGAAGAACGACGAGGCCGTAGCTGAACTGCTTTACCCGTCCTCTGGCAACGCCCGCGTCGAGTGGTTGCCGGACACCGGCGAGCTCGTGGTGACCCTCGAGCGTGCGCCGTCCAGTTGCCTCGTGGCATTACGCCGTTCGTAGGTACCGCGAGCGCGCCCGCCGAGCGCTGGCCCGCGCAATGGGGCCCGCGGCCGGAGCAGGACGAGGACGTAGGGCAGGATGAGCCCGTGATATGTACCATCGGGGACTTCCTGCTCGACGTTGTCGTCACCGGTTCCGGCCCACTGCAGCGGGCGGCGGACACATTCTCTGAGATCAGCGTCGGGCCCGGCGGGCAGGCCGCGAACGTGGCCGCGTGGGCCGCGGCACTCGGGGGGAGCGCCAGGCTCGTGGCGAAGCGGGTAGCCGACCCGGCCGGCCGCATGGTACTGGCCGAACTGGCCCAAAGAGGGGTCGAGGTGCTCGGTCCAGAGGTGGGCGAAGGGTCTGGCCGGCGCACGGGCGTCGTCGTCTCGCTCTCGGGCTTCGACGCTGAGCGGAGCATGCTGACCGACCGGGGCATCTCCCCCTGCCTCCGCCCCGACGAGCTCCGTGAAGAGTGGTTCGAGGGTTGCACATGGCTCCACCTGCCCCTCTACTCGCTTGCGAGCGAACCGTTGAGGAGCGCTTCCCTTCAGGCCCGCAGGTGGGTCAAGCGAGCGAGCCTGGACCTGTCTTCAGCCACCGTCCTCCGCTCCATGGGAAAGGGAGAGGTCTCCGCGATACTCGCCCAGGTCCGGCCTGAGGTCGTCTTCGCCACCGAGGACGAGGCCAGCCTGGCGGACCTCTCCATGGTCCCCACGGTCGTCACTAAGATGGGCGAAGGTGGGGTAGCGGTGAACGGCACCGCTTTCCCAGCACCGCCCACCAGGGTGGTCGACACCACTGGTGCCGGGGACGCGTTCGCCGCCGGTTTCCTGCTCGAGGGGCCAAGGCTCGGCCTCGCCGCCGCGGCGCGAGCCGTCTCGGCAAGGGGGGCGATGCCCGCAACACCGGCACCGCGTGGTGCACAATGATGGACTTGACAGTTACGCGCGAGAGGAGAGGCAGCTGGCATCACGGTCAACAAGGGTGAGGACATACCTGGCGCGCGCCCGGAAGGCGCCCCGCCGGCTCTTCATGCTGTGTGCTGCAGGCGGGCTCGGGCTCGGCCTGGCGGCCTGCGGTACCGCGCCCGTCGCCCACAACAGCCCCGCCGAAGTCGCCCTCGTGAAAGCGGTCCGTTCCGCTGTCCTCGCCAAAGGGACCGTCCATGTAGTGATCCGCCGCAATCAAAAGGGCAAAGGTAACGAGACCCTTTATGGGGACATCGGCAACAGGTCAGCTGATGAAACCGTCATAAGCGGCTCGGCCAAAGCCGCAATCCGCGTTACGCCACAGGCTTCCTACTTCTCCGGCAACAGCGAGGGCCTGGTAAAGCTGCTCAGCCTCTCCAAAAAAGAGGCGGCTCGTGTCGGCAACCGATGGGTCGAGAACAAGGCTGGTTCGAAGGAGTACAAGGCGCTCTTTTCCGCAGACACCATGTCATCCCTCCCCGCAAGCCTTCTCCCGGCTAGCTCAGACGCAGTCACGCTGAAGTCGTCGGCACAAAATGGCGGCGAAGTCAAGGTCCTCACATGGACTCAGTCGAGCAGCGGCCAGACCATCCACCAGCAGCTATTCGTCTCCGCCACTGGGGCCCCCTTGCCCTCTCGCGAGACAACCAAAGTGAGCGCGGTCAACCAGACGCTCGTTTTTAGTGATTGGGGGGAGCACCTCGACGTGCCAGCCCCGCCGGCCAAAGATGTGATCGCCTACTCTGACGTCACCGGCTGACGCGCGGCCCCTGGGCCGCCACAGGCCCTTCGCGCCGCTCGCCAAACCAGTCCGAGAGCAGCCGGGAGGACTCTTCGGCCAGCACGCCACGCGTTACGGCCAGCTCGTGGTTGAGCCTGGGGTCGGCACAGAGGTTGTAGAGCGTGCCACAAGCGCCCGCCTTGGGGTCGGCGGCGGCGAACACCAACCCTGCGAGGCGCGCCATGACCAAAGCGCCAGCGCACATCGGGCAGGGCTCCAAGGTCACGTACATCACGGCGTCCTCGAGACGCCAGGAACCGGCAGCCAATGACGCCTCACGCAGAGCAAGTATTTCCGCATGCGCCGTAGGGTCGCCGGTCGCCTCACGCGCGTTCGCTCCCCTACCGATCACCAGGCCGCCCTTCACGACCACGGCGCCCACAGGCACTTCGCCGTCCTTGCCCGCTGCGGAAGCGAGCTCGAGCGCTGCACGCATGAAGCCTTCGGCCGCCCCACTTGGCGCGCTCAAAGGGCCTCCCCGTCTCCGGAGAGCAACGACAGGATCTCTTCGTGGACGAGGCCGTTGCTGGATAGGCCGTTCCCGGAGTCGAGGCTGCGGGCCCCCGAGAAATCGGTTAACTTTCCCCCGGCTTCCTCAACGATCACTTGGAGGGCAGCCAGGTCCCAAAGCGAGCAGACCGGCTCGAGCGCAGCTTCCAATGCCCCCTCGGCCACTAACATGTGCTGCCAAAAATCACCAAAGCCCCTGTCGTGCTTGGCCTTTAAGGCAATGCCGAGGTACACCCCTGGGTGCCGGTAGTGACTTACGCAGCCCGTGGACACGGCGGCTTCGCCCAGCGTACCAACCGAAGAGGTCCGCAAAGGCTGTGCAGGCTGGCCGTTCCATGAGGTGAAGGCGCCGGCTCCTCGCTCTGCCCACCACCGCCGCCCGAGTGCCGGCGCGGAGACCATGCCGACCACGACCTCACCGTCCACCTGAAGGGCGAGCAAAGTGGCCCAAACCGGCGCCCCCCGTATGAAGTTGACAGTACCGTCTATAGGGTCGACGACCCAGCGGCGCGCGCCACCACCGCTAGTCCCCATCTCTTCGCCAAGGACAGCGTCCCCGGGCCGTTCCTCGCTCACGAGCCGCCGGATCGCGGCCTCCACGGCCCGGTCCACTTCGGTTACCGGCGTGCGGTCGGCCTTGGTCTCGACCGCCAAGTCCGGACGGCGAAGTGCGGGCAGGGTAAGGCCATCGGCGGCGTCTGCGGCCGCAAATGCAAGCTCGAGGTCGGAAGCCACGAGGCAGACCCTATTCGATGCGAGGCTCGGCAGCCTGCTGCTCTGCCAGGCGAGCCACCTCGCGCGCGGGGATACCGAGCGTCGCCGCTGCCCTGGCGCAGTCGTCATGTTCCGCCTTGGCGCGATAAGGGCCGATCTTCACCCGCACCACCTCGCCGCCGAGGTCGACCTCCACCCACCTCCGCGGCAACGCCCAGCGTGCTACCTCGTGCTGGCGTACACCGAGGGCCCCAGTCTCCCTGAACACGATCGAGGCGAGCGCCGGCACGTGCCCAAGCTCGGCGAGGGCGGAAATAACCTGTGCTGGTCTACCTTTCTTGCCCACCACAGGCACAGCCCAGGCGTCGAGCGCACCCGCCGACAAGAGCTCCCCGACCGTGTGGGCGAGGACCTCTCCGGTCACGTCATCTACGTTTGCCTCCAAGACGACCAGGTGCTCCTGCTCCACCCCCTCGACCGGACCAGCGGTTGAAACCTCGCCGATGACGGCCTGGAGCACGTTCGGGGCGCCAGGGGTGTCGCGGCTGCCGGCACCGTAACCGGTCGCCTTCACCGTGAGCGCGGGCATCGGGCCGAAAGACTCGGCAAGGCCAGCAAGCAGCGCTGCCCCCGTCGGCGTCGTTAGCTCCTGGTGCTGACGCGTCCCGTAGACCGGGGCACCCCTCAGTAATTCGAGGACTGCGGGAGCGGGGTTCGGCAGCTCGCCGTGGTGCGAGCCGACGGTCCCTGTCCCGAGCGCCACCGGGCTCGCGTACACGGCGTCGACGCCCAGGGACTCGAGGGCAAGGCACGTACCCACGACGTCCACCACAGCGTCCGTGCTCCCTACCTCGTGAAAATGGACCTCTTCGGGCGCCACACCGTGAATGCGCCCCTCTGCCGCCGCGAGCGCGGCAAAAACGCGCTGAGCGCGGCTGCGGGCGCGCTCAGGCAATGCCGGGGCGGAGTCGAGGATCTTGGCCACGTCAGACCAAGTACGTTCTGTGCCGTCCTCTTCCACCTCGACCACGAGCTGAGTTGCGGCGAGCCCGGCGCGTGTCGTGCGCCGAGGGTGCAGGTCCCAGCCGCCAACTGGCAGGCTGCGCAGCCCAAGAAGCACCTCCTCAAAGCCGGCCCCAGCGTCGAGGAGGCTAGCGAGGGCCATGTCGCCGGCCACGCCGGAAAAGCAGTGCCACCAAAGCGCAGTCGAGGGCTTGGTGCTCAAGCGGTCACCGTGCTCGCTTGGGCGGCCCCCTGACCGTGCGTACCGCCATCTGAGCGGCCGCTCGCAGGGCGCGCCAGGATGCGGGCAACAGCCCAGGCGGCCCCGAAGCCGTTGTCGATCCCGACCACCGAGATCCCCGGGACGCAGCTCGAGAGCATTGCAAGCAGCGCAGTCACGCCCTGCAGGGAGGCACCGTAGCCGGCGCTCGTCGGGACGGCCGTGACCGGGGCTGGCGTCAGTCCTCCCACGAGGCTCGCCAGCGCGCCCTCCATGCCCGCGACGACTACTACGGCGTGAGCCGAAGCCAGGAGGTCGACGTGCTCGAGGACACGGTGCACCCCCGCAACACCGCAGTCGGCCACCATGGCGGGCTCGAAACCGAGCGCCATGAGCGTGGCCGTGCACTCCTCGGCCACGGGCAGGTCGGCAGTGCCAGCAGCGAAGACGGCGACCGTCTCGTGCCTGAGTGGCGCCCTCCGCCAGAAGATGGTTGGCCCATGCCGCTCGCCGCCCGGGTGGGCAGCGAGCGTCGCCGCGGCCTGCTCGTCGGTAGCCCTCGAGAGCACGACGGGCCCACCGTCGGCTTCCCCAAGCAGTTCGCCGACTATGGCCACGCAGTGATCGACCGTCTTGCCAGGGCCGTACACGGCCTCGGGCAGGCCCTGGCGCAGGGCCCTGTGATGGTCGACCCGGGCAAAGCCAAGGTCTCCGTAGGGGAGGCGTCGGATGCGGCGTACGACATCGTCAGGGCTCACCGAACCCGTCAATAGATCGTCAAGTAGGCGGTACAGGGCAGCTTCGTCCACGGCCGTCCATGCTGCCACGCCGGGAACGCTTCGCCGAGAGGCGACGTAAATCCCCCAAACCCCGAACCTCGGTCCCGGCATCTCCACAGACTGGAAAGCCTTACCGGCTGAGCTACTAGCCGGCTAGGCCACGGCTAGGCCCGTGAGTGGGGATGCACCAGGAGGCCGGCACAAAGGACCTCTACCATCCGCTGAGCGAGCTCAGCTCGCCTCTTCGCGTCCACCATGGCACACGCGCCTTCGCATGTACCCATCAACATCGCGGAGAGGTCGTCGGAGGACAAGTCCGGCCGGATGGCGCCCGCGGCCTGAGCCCGGCTCAGGAGAGTCTCCCCGGCCTTGTTGAGACGCTGCTTTATCTCGGCGTGAACGCGCTCCAAAGGCTCGGTGCCCCATCGGGCGAGCTCGTCGATCAGGTCCTTCTTCGCAACTGCCTGGCTGACCAGCTCCGTGATGTGGGCAAAGAGCGCCTGGACGGGGTCAGCCTCGCCGGCAAGCCGTTCGGCCTTTTCGGCAATCGCTTCGAGCCTGGTCATCACTACTGCCTCGAAGAGTGCCTCCTTGGTGGGGAAGTGCCGGTAAACGGTGCCGACGCCTACGCCGGCGCGGCGCGCCACCTCGTCAACCGGTGCGGAAAGGCCTTCTTGAGAGAAGACCTCCTCTGCAGCCCGCAAGACCTTGGCCATGTTGCGAAGAGCGTCGGCGCGCGGCTGCCTCGCTTTGGCCGCAGCCCGCTCCGCTGCAGGACCCCCAGCCCGCTCCGCCGCAGGGCCCCCAGCCCGCTCCGCGGCAGGGCCCGCAGCGCTCACCTCACGCCGCCTGGCGGAGCTTGATGTGCCTGATGTCACCCTCACAGGAATAACCGGCCCCAAAAAATGGTTGACAAACGGAACGGAGGTTCCGTATAGTACAAACGGAAGGTCAGTTCCGCATCATACCAAGCGGTCGGCGGTCACGACCGATGGGCCCGGCGGCGCCAGCCCGTCCAACGACAACCGGGTACCGACCAACGACACCAAGCTCAGGAGGCACCGAGAGATGGCATTGCTCGACACCACAACACCATTACGACTACCTGAGGCGGGCCCGGACCCGAGGAGGTTCCGGGCGCTGCTGGTTATCGCCATAGCCCAGCTCATGATCGTCTTGGACGCCTCCGTCGTTACGATCGCACTCCCTTCGGCCCAGCGTGCCCTCCACATCTCAGTCGCGAACCGCCAGTGGGTGATGACGGCCTACACGCTGGCGTTCGGCGGCCTCCTGCTCATTGGCGGCAGAGTCGCCGACTACCTCGGTCGCAAGAGGACCTTCGTGATCAGCCTGCTCGGCTTCGCCGCTGCGTCCGCAGTAGGAGGTCTCGCCCAAGACCCAGCGATGCTCTTTGGGGCACGGGCCGTTCAAGGAGCCTTTGCAGCCGTGATGGCGCCTGCCTCTCTCTCGTTGCTCACGGTCGCATTCACCGAGCCCAAAGAACGTTCTCGAGCCTTTGGCGTGTACGGCGCCGTGGCCGGCGGCGGTGCCGCGCTTGGCCTTGTCCTCGGTGGCTTGCTGACCCAGTACGCCTCTTGGCGCTGGACGCTGCTTGTCAATGCGCCCATAGCGCTGGTAACTGCCATCGCAGCCCTGCGCGTGGTGACCGAGAGCCGTGCCGAGGGTGACCGCCACTACGACGTCCCCGGTGCAGTACTCGTGACAGGTGGCCTGCTGGCCCTCGTCTACGGTTTCACCAGGGCCGAGACGAGCGGATGGGGGGCTACGCTAACCGTCGGCCTCCTCGCAGCCGGTGTCGCCCTGCTGGTTGCGTTCGTTGCCGTGGAGCGTGCTACGCCACACCCGCTCCTTCCCCTCCGCGTCGTGTTAGACCGAAACCGCGGCGGAGCTTTCCTTGCGTCCCTGCTGGTCGGGATCGCCCTGTTTGGCGTGTTCCTCTTCCTCACGTACTACCTGCAAGGCACCCTCGGATACTCCCCCCTGAAGAGCGGCGTCGCCTTCTTGCCCTTCTCCGGTGGGATCATTGTCTCCGCCATGCTGGCGAGCCAGCTGCTCCCGAGGCTCGGGCCCCGTGTGCTCATGACCGGCGGGTTGGCGATGGCGGTGGCGGGCCTCGTCTGGTTCACGCAGATCGGCCTGCACACGAGCTATGCGAGCCACGTGCTGCCCGCCGAGATAGTGGTCAGCCTTGGTCTCGGTTTCGTGTTCGTGCCGTTCAGCAACACGGCCCTGGTCGGAGTGGCGCACCACGACGCCGGCGTGGCGAGTGCCCTGGTCAACGCAACCCAGCAAGTGGGTGGCTCGCTCGGGACAGCGCTCTTGAACACCGTCGCCGCGTCAGCCACCGCTGCCTATGTCGCCGCCAACCACGGCCCTCTGGCTGTCGCCCAGGGAACGGTCCACGGCTATGTGACCGGGTTCGTCGTGAGCGCAGCGGTGCTCGCGCTTGCGATGGTCGCCTCCGCGGTACTGGTCACGGCGTCACGCTTCGACCTCCCCCTCGGTGAGGGTCTCCCCGTGCCGGCCTAGGCCGGCCTAGGCCTCCTCGGTCCGGGGTGGGCGCAGGGGGCTCGGTTTCCCCAAGGCCCTGTCGGCCGCTCGGCTCCTCACCCTCCCCGGACCTAGCCCAGGCGCCATATGCTTGCGGCGTGGAGGTAAGCGCGGGTACCACGGTCGCCTACCTGGGGCCGCCGGGCACCTTCACCGAAGAGGCGTTGCTCAGCCAGCCAGACCTTGCCGCAGCCCGCCGGCTGGCCCTGGGGAGCTTCCAAGAAGTGCTCGGCTTTGTTGCGGAAGGCAAGGCGGACCTCGGCCTCGTCGCGATAGAGAACTCGATCGAAGGCACCGTCAACCTGGCACTCGACCAGTTGGTCTTTTCCCATGACCTTTGGATCCTGCGGGAGCTCCAACTCGAGGTCACCCAATGCCTTGTCGGGCTGCCCGGGGCGCGCCTCAGCGCTGTGAAAAAGGTCATCTCCATCCCGGTCGCAACCGCTCAGTGCCGTACCTGGCTCTCGGGGCACTTAGCAAAGGCCGAGGAAGAGCCGGCTCCGTCCACCGCGGAGGCGGTCCGCCGGGCAGCAGAGGCCCAGGACCCAGGCGTGGCCGCGATAGGTACCAAACACGCCGCCAATCTTTACGGGCTTGCCGTCCTGGCCGAGGGCATCGAAGACCATGAGGGCAACACGACCCGGTTCGTCGCAGTTGGCCTTCCTTCTTGGGGCATCCCGGCGCCCACGGGCCACGACAAGACGAGCGTGGTCTGCTTTCAGTCTTCTGACCACCCAGGCAGCCTGCACACGATCCTCGGGCAGTTCGCAGCCCGCAACCTGAACCTCACCAAGCTCGAGTCACGTCCGACCAAGCAAGCACTCGGGGAGTACTGCTTTGTGATCGACATCGACGGCCACGTCGCCGACGAGGTTGTAGCCGACTGCTTGCGGGACCTGCATGCGACGCTTCCCGCGGTCAAGTTCCTCGGCTCCTACCCGGCAGGAGGACCAGGCGGAGAGCGCCGGCGGCAAGAGGCGAGCCAGGCGTGGCTGGCTGCCGACCAGTGGATCCGAAAGCTGCGCAGCCACCTCGAACGCTGAGGTGCAACGCGCTGCCCAAAGAAGCCCCGCCCTAAGGACTTGCCCCGAGGGGCGCAGGGCGTAGGGGATTAGAATCGAGCCCACGGAGGGATGGCAGAGCGGCCGAATGCGGGGCTCTTGAAAAGCCTTGGGATGCGAGTCCCCGGGGGTTCAAATCCCTCTCCCTCCGCAGCTCAGAGGCGGTTTCCGGCAGTCCCACCGGGGCGCTGAGAAGGTCGGTTGGCCATAATCTCCGCGCTGTGGCACTACGCCCTGGCCATGAGCGGGTCGGTGCGCAAGAGAGGGGCCAATTCCTGGCAGGTACGGGTTTCTCTCGGCGAGCGCGACCCGAGGACCGGGCGGTCACCGGCGACGGCCTAGGTGCAAAATGCCGCCTTCAGCCGCTGGCTCGAAGCTCACCTTGGCGCCCGCGTAGTGGGCCGCGACCTGGTCGATTTGGTCATCGGTGCGGTCGGGGTCGTGGTGGTAGACGACGAGGCTCTTGGCGCCGGCCGCCTCAGCCAGCCCGAGCGCGTAACCCCACGAAGAATGGCCGAAATAAGCTTTGGCGGGAAGCTCCTCGTCGGTGTACTGGCCGTCGTGGAACACGGCGTCGCAGTCGCTCGTGAGCGAGAGCGCCGCCTCGTGCCGTGCGCCCAGCCCGTCTGGCCCCGGGCCGAGGCTCGTGGGGCAGTGGTCCGAAAGGTACGCGAGCGTCGCTCGGCCGTCGGAGATGCGGTACCCGAAGGTGCGCCCCCCTTTGTGGGGGATCTCCCGGGCGGCCACCCTGAAGCCCCCCATTTCTACCTCGCCCGGCTCCAAGCCGCTGAAGGTCCAATGGCCTCGCAGCTCGGCCGGTGTTATCGGGAAGTGAGGAGGCGACATGGCGCGGCTGAGCACGGTTCCCACCTCCCCGTCGGGCTGGGCGGGGGCGAAAAGGGCGACCTCCGCCCCCGGCGAGTCCCCGGCCCGGAAGAACGGGAGCCCTTGGGTGTGGTCCCAGTGCAGGTGACCCAGTAGCACCGTGCCCACAAAGGGCTTCCCCTCGAGGAGGGCGCTCACTCGCCGGATACCCGTCCCGGCATCGATAAGCAGGCTCGGAGCCTCGCCGTCGTGGGCCAGGGCGAGGCAGGAAGTGTGGCCTCCGTAGCGCACGAACGCGGGCCCGGGTGCGGGCGTCGAGCCTCGGACACCCAGGATGTGGACCCGCACTCGTGACATTCTGCCAGGCCGGCGACGCAGGGCCGGCGGCTCGACCGGGCTCCCGCCTCGCCGGGAGCCGTAAGCCCATTGGCCTAGCCCCTGAGACTGTACAATCTCGCTACCTTTTGACCTTTTGCTCCCTGGGAAAAGTCGTTGTGGCAAAAAGACCTCGCCCTGAGTCGCCGGCACCGTCCAGGTACCGTCGGGATCCTGCCTGAGCCGGGATGACCCCTACCACGAGCCTTGGCCGCACCGTGCTCACCGCCGGAGACGAGGAGGTGCTTCTACCCTACGTATCGCGCCTGGCGCTCGGCTGGGTGCCGGTGGCCCCGGAGGACCGCGTGCGGGTCATCGAGGGGACCCTGGCCTTCATCGACGTCT